>NZ_VATQ01000023.1:0-77317 GCF_005781135.1 Escherichia sp. E3659
AAGGCGTTTACGCCGCATCTGGCAACAACTGCCTGATGCGACGCTGGCGCGTCTTATCAGGCCTACATACGTTTCGTTTTCGTAGGCCGGATAAGGCGTTCACGCCGCATCCGGCAACAACTGCCAGATGCGACGCTGACGCGTCTTATCAGGCCTACATACGTTTCGGTTTCGTAGGCCGGATAAGGCGTTCACGCCGCATCCGGCATTTCAGGCATTACTTAGTGATACGACCCTGTGCATCTTTCAGCGCGGCATCGACAGTCTGACGACCACTGGCAGCGTTGATTACTGCGGTACGCACGGCATACCAGAAGGCGGACATCTGCGGGATGTTCGGCATGATTTCACCGTTCTTGGCGTTATCCATGGTGGCGGCGATACGTTGATCTTTCGCCAGCTGATCCTGGTAAGACTTCAGCGCCACGGCACCCAGCGGTTTGTCTTTATTCACCGCTTCCAGACCTTCGTCGGTCAGCAGGTAGTTTTCGAGGAACTCTTTCGCCAGCTCTTTGTTCGGACTGGCCGCGTTAATGCCTGCGCTCAGCACGCCAACGAACGGTTTGGACGGTTGTCCCTTGAAGGTTGGCAGCATCGTCACACCGTAGTTCACTTTGCTGGTGTCGATGTTAGACCATGCCCACGGACCATTAATGGTCATCGCAGTTTCACCTTTGTTAAAGGCTGCCTCTGCAATGGAGTAGTCAGTATCCGCATTCATGTGTTTGTTTTTAATCAGATCAACCAGGAAGGTCAGACCCGCTTTCGCACCAGCGTTATCCACGCCAACGTCTTTCACGTTGTATTTGTCGTTTTCATACTTGAACGCATAACCACCGTCGGCAGCAATCAGCGGCCAGGTAAAGTATGGTTCTTGCAGGTTGAACATCAGCGCGCTCTTACCTTTCGCTTTCAGTTCTTTATCCAGCGCCGGGATCTCTTCCCAGGTTTTTGGCGGGTTCGGCAGCAGATCTTTGTTATAAATCAGCGATAACGCTTCAACTGCAACCGGGTAAGCAATGAGTTTGCCGTTAAAACGCACGGCATCCCAGGTGAACGGATATATCTTGTCCTGGAGCGCTTTGTCCGGGGAAATTTCAGCCAGCAAGCCTGACTGGGCGTAGCCGCCAAAGCGGTCGTGTGCCCAGAAGATGATGTCCGGACCATCGCCAGTTGCCGCAACTTGAGGGAATTTCTCTTCCAGTTTATCCGGGTGCTCAACGGTGACTTTAATTCCGGTATCTTTCTCGAATTTTTTACCGACTTCAGCGAGGCCGTTGTAGCCTTTATCGCCGTTAATCCAGATTACCAGTTTACCTTCTTCAATTTTGGCGAGAGCCGTGGCGGAAAACATCATCGTCGTTAATGCGGATAATGCGAGGATGCGTGCACCTGTTTTTATTTTCATAATCTCTGGTCCTTGTTGGTGAAGTGCTTGTGAAAACACCTATACGGACTCTAGTTTCTTTATACGGCAACCTCTTTCCATCCTCCTTGCCCCTACGCCCCACCTTCGCTTTGCGTGATCTCCATCACAGAAATGGCAGTATTGCGGGTTGGCGCACATAAAATCGCCATGATTTTTGCAAGCAACTTCACGAATTTCCGTACTTTTCATCGGATTAGTATGCAGATGCCTTCTTCTCGTCCTCCCGCCTCCTCCCCCATAAAAAAGCCTGGGGGTGGAGGATTTAAGCCATCAGTCGATCAAGCATAGTCACCGCATCATGAATGTTGCTGTCGATGACAGGTTGTAACGAAGGGAGAAGGGCATGGCGAGCGTACAGCTGCAAAATGTAACGAAAGCCTGGGGTGAGGTCGTGGTATCGAAAGATATCAATCTCGAGATCCACGAAGGCGAATTTGTGGTGTTTGTCGGGCCATCTGGCTGCGGTAAATCAACGTTACTGCGCATGATTGCCGGCCTTGAGACAATTACCAGCGGCGACCTGTTCATCGGTGAGAAACGAATGAACGACACCCCGCCGGCCGAACGTGGCGTCGGAATGGTGTTCCAGTCCTATGCGCTCTATCCCCATCTGTCAGTGGCAGAAAACATGTCCTTTGGCCTGAAACTGGCGGGCGCGAAGAAAGAGGTGATCAACCAGCGCGTTAACCAGGTGGCGGAAGTACTGCAACTGGCGCATTTGCTGGATCGCAAACCGAAGGCACTCTCCGGCGGGCAGCGTCAGCGAGTGGCGATTGGTCGAACACTGGTGGCAGAGCCAAGCGTGTTTTTACTTGATGAACCGCTATCCAACCTTGACGCTGCGCTGCGTGTGCAGATGCGTATCGAAATCTCCCGCCTGCATAAACGTCTGGGCCGCACGATGATTTACGTTACCCACGATCAGGTCGAGGCGATGACGCTGGCCGATAAAATCGTGGTGCTGGATGCCGGGCGCGTGGCGCAGGTCGGGAAACCCCTCGAACTGTATCACTATCCGGCGGACCGCTTTGTCGCTGGTTTTATTGGTTCGCCGAAAATGAACTTCTTGCCGGTAAAAGTGACCGCCGTTGCGATCGATCAAGTTCAGGTTGAGCTGCCGATGCCAAACCTCCAGCAAGTCTGGCTTCCGGTTGAAAGCCACAATGTTCAGGTCGGAGCCAACATGTCACTGGGCATTCGCCCGGAACATCTACTGCCAAGTGATATCGCCGACGTCATCCTTGAAGGTGAAGTTCAGGTCGTCGAGCAACTCGGCAACGAAACCCAAATTCATATCCAGATCCCTTCCATTCGTCAAAACCTGGTGTACCGCCAGTCTGACGTAGTGTTGGTAGAAGAAGGTGCCACATTCGCTATCGGCCTGCCGCCAGAGCGTTGCCATCTGTTCCGTGAAGATGGCACTGCGTGTCGTCGACTGCATCAGGAGCCGGGCGTTTAAGCACCCTACAAAAGACACAAAACCTGTGACAGGTGATGTGAAAAAAGAAAAGCAATGACTCAGGAGATAGAATGATGATTACTCTGCGCAAACTTCCTCTGGCGGTTGCCGTCGCAGCGGGCGTAATGTCTGCTCAGGCAATGGCTGTGGATTTCCACGGTTACGCTCGTTCCGGTATCGGCTGGACAGGGAGCGGCGGTGAACAACAGTGTTTCCAGACTACCGGTGCTCAAAGTAAATACCGTCTTGGCAACGAATGTGAAACTTACGCTGAATTAAAATTGGGACAGGAAGTGTGGAAAGAGGGCGATAAGAGCTTCTATTTCGACACTAACGTGGCCTATTCCGTAGCACAACAGAATGACTGGGAAGCCACCGATCCGGCCTTCCGTGAAGCGAACGTGCAGGGTAAAAACCTGATTGAATGGCTGCCTGGTTCCACCATCTGGGCGGGTAAGCGTTTCTATCAACGTCATGACGTTCATATGATCGACTTCTACTACTGGGATATTTCTGGTCCTGGTGCCGGTCTGGAAAACATCGATGTTGGCTTCGGTAAGCTCTCTCTGGCAGCAACCCGCTCTTCTGAAGCTGGTGGTTCTTCTTCTTTCGCCAGCAACAATATCTATGACTACACCAACGAAACCGCGAACGATGTCTTCGACGTGCGTTTAGCGCAGATGGAAATCAACCCAGGCGGAACCTTAGAACTGGGTGTCGACTACGGTCGCGCTAACCTGCGTGATAACTATCGTCTGGTTGATGGCGCATCGAAAGACGGTTGGTTATTCACTGCTGAACATACTCAGAGCATCCTGAAGGGCTTCAACAAGTTTGTTGTTCAGTACGCAACTGACTCGATGACCTCGCAGGGTAAAGGTCTGTCGCAAGGCTCTGGCGTCGCGTTTGATAACGAACACTTTGCCTACAACATCAATAACAACGGTCACATGCTGCGTATTCTTGATCACGGTGCGATCTCGATGGGCGACAACTGGGACATGATGTACGTGGGTATGTATCAGGACATCAACTGGGATAACGATAACGGCACCAAGTGGTGGACCGTCGGTATTCGCCCGATGTACAAGTGGACGCCAATCATGAGCACCTTGATGGAGATCGGCTACGACAACGTCGAATCCCAGCGCACTGGCGATAAGAACAATCAGTACAAAATTACCCTCGCACAACAATGGCAGGCTGGCGACAGCATCTGGTCACGTCCGGCTATTCGTGTCTTCGCGACCTACGCCAAGTGGGATGAGAAATGGGGCTATGACTACAACGGTAGTTCCTCTTCCAACCCGAACTACGGTAAAGCCGTTCCGGCGAACTTCGAAGGCGGTAGCTTCGGTCGTGGTGATAGCGACGAGTGGACCTTCGGCGCCCAGATGGAAATCTGGTGGTAATAACAAAGCGTAGGCCGGATAAGGCGTTCACGCCGCATCCGGCAACCAACGCCTGATGCGACGCTGTGGCGTCTTATCAGGCCTACAACTGTTGTCGAATGTAGGCCGGATAAGGCGTTTACGCCGCATCCGGCATAAAAACACGTTGTCATTATCTATAAGGGGCGCAAGCCCCTCTGATTATCGGTTTAGCGCGCTATTGCCTGGCTACCGCTGAACTCCAGATTTTGAGGTGAAAACAATGAAAATGAATAAAAGTCTCATCGCCCTCTGTTTATCAGCAGGGTTGCTGGCGAGCGCGCCTGGAATCAGCCTCGCCGACGTCAACTACGTACCGCAAAACACCAGTGACGCACCAGCTATTCCATCTGCCGCGCTACAACAATTAACCTGGACACCAGTCGATCAATCCAAAACTCAGACTACCCAGTTAGCGACTGGCGGCCAACAACTGAACGTTCCCGGCATCAGTGGTCCGGTTGCGGCATACAGCGTTCCGGCAAACATTGGCGAACTGACCCTTACGCTGACCAGCGAAGTGAACAAACAAACCAGTGTATTTGCGCCAAATGTACTTATTCTTGATCAGAGCATGACCCCATCAGCCTTCTTCCCCAGCAGTTATTTCACCTACCAGGAACCAGGCGTCATGAGCGCAGATCGTCTGGAAGGAGTGATGCGCCTGACGCCAGCGTTGGGGCAGCAAAAACTGTATGTTCTGGTCTTTACCACGGAAAAAGATCTCCAGCAGACGACGCAACTACTCGACCCGGCAAAAGCCTATGCCAAAGGCGTCGGTAACTCGATCCCTGATATTCCAGACCCGGTTGCTCGTCATACCACCGATGGCTTACTGAAACTGAAAGTGAAAACCAACTCCAGCTCCAGTGTGCTGGTGGGACCGCTATTTGGTTCATCCGCTCCAGCTCCGGTTACGGTAGGCAACACGGCGGCACCAGCCGTGGCTGCACCCGCTCCGGCACCGGTGAAGAAAAGCGAACCGATGCTCAACGACACGGAAAGTTATTTTAATACCGCGATCAAAAACGCTGTCGCGAAAGGTGATGTTGATAAGGCGTTAAAACTGCTTGATGAAGCTGAACGTCTGGGATCGACATCTGCCCGTTCCACCTTTATCAGCAGTGTAAAAGGCAAGGGATAATTAGGTCCCACAGTGCTGATTTTGCAACAACTGGTGCGTCTTCGGGCGCACCTTTTTTTCTCCCCCCAGTGATTGTTGCGTGATTGTTGCGTATTAGATCACTTAATATGCTTTACATCTCCCGTTATCGCTTTTCTGCGATACAATGCCTTTACGTTATGTAACGGAGAGTTCGGCATGTCACACCCCGCGTTAACGCAACTGCGTGCGCTGCGCTATTTTGCAGAGATCCCTGCGCTGGAACCGCAACTGCTCGACTGGTTGTTGCTGGAAGATTCCATGACTAAACGTTTTGAACAGCAGGGAAAAACGGTGAGCGTGACGATGATCCGCGAAGGATTTGTCGAACAGAATGAAATCCCCGAAGAATTACCGCTGCTGCCGAAAGAATCCCGTTACTGGTTACGTGAAATTTTGCTATGTGCCGATGGGGAACCCTGGCTTGCCGGGCGTACCGTCGTCCCTGTATCAACATTAAGTGGCCCTGAGCTGGCGTTACAAAAATTGGGTAAAACGCCATTAGGACGTTATCTGTTCACATCATCGACATTAACCCGGGACTTTATTGAGATAGGCCGTGATGCCGGACTTTGGGGGCGCCGTTCCCGCCTGCGATTAAGCGGTAAGCCGCTGTTGCTGACTGAACTGTTTTTACCGGCGTCACCGTTGTACTAAGAGGAAAAAAATATGGAGTGGAGTCTGACGCAGAATAAGCTGCTGGCGTTTCATCGCTTAATGCGTACGGATAAGCCAATAGGCGCGTTACTGCTGCTCTGGCCAACGTTGTGGGCGCTGTGGGTGGCGACCCCAGGTGTTCCCCAACTCTGGATTCTGGCGGTGTTCGTCGCTGGCGTCTGGCTGATGCGCGCCGCCGGGTGCGTGGTGAATGACTATGCTGACCGTAAATTTGATGGTCATGTGAAGCGCACAGCAAACCGACCGCTTCCCAGTGGTGCGGTTACGGAGAAAGAGGCGCGAACGCTATTTGTGGTGCTGGTGCTGATTTCGTTCTTACTGGTATTGACACTGAACACGATGACCATTCTGTTGTCGATTGCCGGACTGGCGTTGGCGTGGGTGTACCCGTTTATGAAGCGGTATACCCATTTACCGCAAGTGGTGCTGGGTGCGGCGTTTGGTTGGTCGATTCCAATGGCTTTTGCCGCTGTGAGTGAATCGGTGCCGTTAAGCTGCTGGCTGATGTTCCTTGCCAATATTCTGTGGGCGGTGGCTTACGACACGCAATATGCGATGGTCGACCGTGACGATGACGTGAAGATTGGCATTAAGTCCACCGCTATCTTGTTCGGTCAATACGATAAGTTGATTATCGGCATTTTGCAGATTGGCGTGCTGGTGCTGATGGCGATTATCGGCGAGTTAAATGGCTTAGGCTGGGGATATTATTGGTCAATTCTGGTCGCGGGCGCGCTGTTTGTATATCAACAAAAACTGATTGCTAACCGCGAGCGCGAAGCCTGCTTTAAAGCATTTATGAATAATAACTATGTTGGCCTGGTGCTGTTTTTAGGGCTGGCAATGAGTTACTGGCATTTCTGATGATGTAAAAAAGCCGGATGATCATCCGGCTTTCTTCTGGGCTGCCTGATGCGCTGCGCTTATCAGGCCTACACAACACATCGCAATTTATTGAATTTGCAGGTCATGGTTGGCCGGATAAGGCGTTTTCGCCGCATCCGGCAACTCTCACCAATTACCCTTCACCCTGCGTCGCACTCTCAATCGTCAAACGCACATCGGACGTAATCAACTCTGCCAGCAACTGATAGACCTTCATCGTTTCTGCCGGTTCGGCGTCGCCGCTGTCGCTGATATACCCTTCATCACGCAGCGTCAGTACCAGAGAACTGAATACCGCCTTGTCGAAGAATTCCGGTGCGTTGATGCCGTGCAGCACGGAGAGACGTTGCGCCACGGTGCGGCTCTCTTTCTCCAGCGTCCCGCGGTTGATCGACGGGTTGGCGCTCAGCAGCCAGAAAGTGATGGCATAACGTTGCAGCGTTTCGCGCGCGCCTGCGGCCAGCAGCTGAAGCGTGCGGGAATGCGCCGGATTGATATGCAGCTCGTCATTTTGCAGTGTAATCAGCCCCTGACGTTGCATCTCATTTGCCAGCGCATCAATAACGTCCGGCAACTCGTCGCGATCCCAGCGCAGGAACAGCTCCGCTTTCAGCATTGGGTAAAGCACATTGACGTGCTCCATCAATACGTCGCGGGAGATGTGGCGATGCTGGGTGACAATTGCCGCCATCAGCGAAGGCAGCACCAACATATGCGCAATGTTGTTGCGATAGTAGGTCATCAGCACCGCTTGCTCGCGTGGCAGAATGATGATGTCGCCGATAGTATCCTTCTCAACTTCAAACTTGTTCATTTGCAGCGCGTGATCGATAAGCTCGCTGGCGCTGGCTGAAGGAACGGTCGAGTCCGTGGAGTAAGGCACGTTGCGCATCAAATCCAGATAGCAGTTGAGTTGCTCGGTTAACTGCTCGCGGGTGAGTGAGCGCTGACGTGACGCCAGAAGCGCAGTACAGCACAGGTTCATGGCGTTTGCCGCGCCTGCGTTGTTAATGCGTACCATCAGATCGGCAGCAATGTTATTGACCGTCGGTGTTAACCAGGCCGGACGCACTGCTTCGATTGGGTCGATAGATTCACGCCAGTCTGGCACGTGCTGGTTAAGGTAGGTCATCAACGGCATTGGTTCACCGAAGTTGACATAGCCCTGACCGAGATTACGCAGCTTGCTTAAACCGCGCAGCATCTGCAGCAGGCTCTCTTTCTCTTTCGTCGCGCCGCGCAGTTCTTTGGCGTAAGTACCCACTTCCATGACGTGCTCATAACCGATGTAGATCGGAATCAGCGTAATTGGACGTGTACCGCCACGCAGCATCGCCTGAATGGTCATCGACAGCGTACCGGTTTTCGGGTCCAGCAAACGGCCTGTACGCGAACGACCGCCTTCCACAAAGTACTCGACGGAATAACCGCGGCTGAACAGTTCGCCGAGATACTCACGGAAAACCGTAGAATAGAGCTTATTGCCTTTAAACGTGCGGCGAATAAAGAACGCACCCAGACGGCGGAAAATCGGCCCGGCAGGCCAGAAATTCAGGTTGATCCCGGCGGCGATATGCGGCGGCACCAGCCCCTGGTGATACAGCACGTAAGAAAGCAGCAGGTAGTCCATGTGACTGCGGTGGCAAGGCACATACACCAGCTCATGACCGTCGTGGGCCAGCTGGCGAACGCGCTCGGCATTATGGACGTTGATGCCCTGGTAAAGTCGGTTCCAGGTGAAGCCCAGAATGCGGTCAGTCAGGCGGATCATCTCGTAAGAGAAGTTCGCCGCAATCTCTTCCATCAGCGCAATCGCGTTCTGCTGCGCTTTTTCATGGGAGATTTTTTTGCTGCGCGCTTCATCTTCTACCGCTTTGGCAATGGCGCGGGAGGCGAGCAACTTATTAAACAGATCCTGACGAGCAGGCAGACGTGGACCCACGGCAGCCAGACGTTGACGGGCAAAGTGCATACGCGCCACGCGTGCCAGTTTCTGAGCGATAGTTTTATCCGTGCCGTGTTCATCCGCCATACGGCGCAGCGAAACTGACGGAGAGAAGCGCACAAAACTGTCGCGACCGAGCCATAGCACGGCGAAAAATTTCTGTACGCCGTTGAGCATGCGCAGCGGCGGGTTAACTTCACCTTTTTCACGCCCTGGCGCACGACCAAACATCACCGATACTGGCACCATTTGCACATCCAGATTCGGGTTGCTACGGTGCAGATCGAGATAGTCGTGGAAAAGCTTAATAGACTCTTCTTTCGGTGTGTAATAGGTGAAAACACGCGGCCCGCCATGAATAAACACATAGCGCGGCAGTAGCGTGCCGTCTATTTCCAGCGGCTCTAATGGGTCAGGCAGGTCGTGCGCCAGGCACTGGGCGCGCAACGTCAGCAAATCCGCTTTTGAGTTGTACGGTAAAACGTACATAATTGGACGAGAGGTATCCAGTCCCAGTTCCGGGGCAGGATCTGCCGGAATAGACTTGCTTTTTACCAGGATGCTTAATGGTAAATTCAGTAATTTGTAGTAAATTCGTGGCCAGCCGGACATAAACGATGTAAAGCCTCTGGTTAATAATGCAAATGCGCGGGAAGGATAGCAGAAAGTCATGGGAAATTCTGTGGTATCCGCTCATGTTTCGCGCGACGTTACGCTAACCGTAATCTTCGGATTCAACGGTACACTGATATTGACGCTCATAATGTAAAAAGGTTCTTTCGATGGCCAATAATACCACTGGATTCACCCGAATTATCAAAGCTGCTGGCTATTCCTGGAAAGGTTTACGTGCCGCATGGATCAACGAAGCGGCATTCCGTCAGGAAGGTGTCGCGGTATTGTTGGCAGTGGTTATTGCCTGTTGGCTGGATGTGGATGCAATAACCCGAGTATTGCTTATTAGTTCTGTCATGCTGGTGATGATTGTGGAAATTCTCAATAGTGCCATCGAAGCGGTGGTTGACCGTATTGGCTCTGAATACCATGAGCTTTCCGGGCGGGCGAAAGATATGGGCTCTGCCGCGGTGCTGATCGCCATTATCGTCGCCGTGATTACCTGGTGCATTCTGTTATGGTCGCATTTTGGATAACCCTTCCAGAATTCGATAAATCTCTGGTTTATTGTGTAGTTTATGGTTCCAAAATCACCTTTTGCTGTATATACTCACAGCATAACTGTATATACACCCAGGGGGCGGAATGAAAGCGTTAACGGCCAGGCAACAAGAGGTGTTTGATCTCATCCGTGATCACATCAGCCAGACAGGTATGCCGCCGACGCGTGCGGAAATCGCGCAGCGTTTGGGGTTCCGTTCCCCAAATGCGGCAGAAGAACATCTGAAGGCGCTGGCACGCAAAGGCGTTATTGAAATTGTTTCCGGCGCATCGCGCGGGATTCGTCTGTTGCAGGAAGAGGAAGAAGGGTTACCGTTGGTGGGCCGTGTGGCTGCCGGTGAACCGCTTCTGGCGCAGCAGCATATTGAAGGTCATTATCAGGTCGATCCTTCCCTGTTCAAACCGAATGCCGATTTCCTGCTGCGCGTCAGTGGGATGTCGATGAAAGATATCGGCATTATGGACGGCGACTTGCTGGCAGTGCATAAAACCCAGGATGTGCGTAATGGTCAGGTCGTTGTCGCGCGTATAGATGACGAAGTTACCGTTAAGCGTCTGAAAAAACAGGGTAATAAAGTCGAACTTCTGCCAGAAAATAGCGAGTTTAAACCAATTGTCGTTGACCTTCGTCAGCAGAGCTTCAGCATTGAAGGGCTGGCGGTTGGTGTTATTCGCAACGGCGACTGGCTGTAATCTATCTCTGATACCGCGATGCCGCCTGGCATCGCGGTTTGTTTCTAATCTCTCTTCATCAGGCTTGTCTGCATGGCATTCCTCACTTCATCTGATAAAGCACTCTGGCATCTTGCCTTACCCATGATTTTCTCCAATATCACCGTTCCGTTGTTGGGGCTGGTCGATACGGCGGTCATTGGTCATCTTGATAGTCCGGTTTATCTGGGCGGCGTGGCGGTTGGTGCAACGGCGACCAGCTTTCTCTTTATGTTGTTGCTGTTTTTACGCATGAGCACCACCGGGCTTACTGCACAGGCTTATGGTGCCAAAAATCCTCAGGCATTAGCCCGTGCGCTGGTGCAACCGTTGCTGTTGGCACTGGGAGCCGGAGCGTTGATTGCGTTACTGCGTACGCCGATTATCGAGCTGGCGCTGCATATTGTTGGTGGTAGCGAAGCGGTTCTGGAACAGGCGCGGCGCTTTCTTGCAATCCGCTGGTTAAGTGCACCGGCGTCGCTGGCGAATCTGGTGCTGCTCGGCTGGTTGCTCGGCGTGCAATATGCCCGCGCGCCAGTGATTTTGTTAGTGGTTGGCAATATCCTCAACATTGTGCTGGATGTCTGGCTGGTGATGGGGCTGCATATGAACGTGCAGGGCGCGGCGCTGGCGACGGTTATTGCGGAATATGCAACATTGCTGATTGGTCTGCTCATGGTGCGTAAAATCCTCAAACTACGTGGTATCTCCGGCGAAATGCTGAAAACAGCCTGGCGAGGAAACTTCCGTCGCTTGCTGGCGCTTAACCGCGACATTATGCTGCGCTCACTGCTGCTACAACTCTGTTTTGGCGCAATAACGGTTCTTGGTGCGCGGCTGGGGAGCGATATTATCGCCGTCAACGCGGTCCTGATGACGCTACTCACCTTTACTGCCTATGCGCTGGATGGTTTTGCCTACGCGGTTGAAGCCCACTCCGGTCAGGCATATGGTGCGCGCGACGGTAGCCAGTTACTGGATGTCTGGCGCGCAGCGTGCCGCCAGTCGGGGATCGTGGCATTGTTGTTTTCGGTGGTTTATTTGCTGGCGGGTGAACATATCATCGCGTTGCTAACGTCGTTAACGCAGATCCAGAATCTGGCCGATCGCTACCTAATCTGGCAGGTTATTTTACCGCTGGTGGGAGTCTGGTGTTATCTGCTGGACGGTATGTTTATTGGGGCAACGCGCGCTGCCGAAATGCGCAATAGTATGGCAGTCGCAGCAGCAGGGTTTGCTTTGACGCTACTGACGTTGCCGTGGTTGGGTAACCATGGTTTATGGCTGGCGTTAACCGTCTTTCTGGCGCTGCGCGGGCTTTCACTGGCGGTTATCTGGCGTCGTCACTGGCGTAATGGAACCTGGTTTTCAGCAACATGACGGTTAAAAGTTCTGAATAAATAATCCTAAGCCAAATTCCTGACTACACTTAATCCCACGTTCAGAAGAAAAGTGAGCGTACACTCATTCACCACCTAACGATGAGGATTTGAATATGAATAAAGACGAAGTCGGCGGTAACTGGAAACAGTTCAAAGGTAAAGTGAAAGAGCAATGGGGCAAACTGACCGATGATGATATGACGGTCATTGAAGGTAAGCGTGACCAGTTAGTGGGTAAAATCCAGGAACGTTACGGTTACCAGAAAGATCAGGCAGAAAAAGAGGTTGATAGCTGGGAAAAACGCCATGATTACCGCTGGTAATTAATCCCTCCTGCCCGACGTGTACAAGGATGTACGCCCTCTTAACGCGGTTTCTTTTTCACCTGCACAGAGTGATCATGCTGGCACTGTTCAGGATGACGACACGCTTCAACTTCCACACATGCCGCACAGAGTCCATGTGCTTCAATCACATTATGCCGCAGGGCAAAACCCATTTTTGCCGCCAGCGTATGCATGATGTCTTCTACACCTTCCGCACACTCTTCTTTCACCGCGCCGCAGCGATCACAAATAAACATGGCTGAAGTATGCGTAGGCTGATCGAACAGATGGCAGAGCACATAGCTGTTGGTGGATTCAACCTTATGCACAAAACCTTGTTCAAGCAGAAAATCGAGCGCGCGATAAACCGTCGGCGGCTTGGCTTGCGGTTCAGCTTCGCGCAGCAAATCAAGTAGATCGTAGGCGCTGATAGCCCCTTCTTGCAGGCTCATAAGGCGCAGCACTTCGAGACGTTGCGGAGTCAGGCGCACATTACGCTGCGCGCAGAGTTTTTCAGCCTGCGCCAATAACTCCTGCGTTGTGGTCTTTTCCATTGTGCACCTCGAAAGTGGGGTTAAGAATGTCCTTACTTTACCATAATTCTCACTTAAACGCCGACAACCGGGCGTCGAAGCTGCCACATTGCCTGATCGCATATTCGTTATGCTATAGTAGCGCCCCCAATTCACCAGATGCTTAAAAAATCGCCATGTCAGCAGAATCACAAACCGCTTATCCCGCATACCGTTTCTCTATTGCTCCTATGCTCGACTGGACGGACAGACACTGCCGTTATTTCCTGCGTCTGCTCTCCCGTAATACGTTGCTCTATACCGAAATGGTGACCACAGGGGCGATTATTCACGGTAAAGGTGATTACCTGGCATACAGTGAAGAAGAGCATCCGGTGGCGTTGCAGTTGGGCGGTAGCGATCCGGCGGCGCTGGCGCAGTGTGCGAAGCTGGCAGAAGCGCGCGGATATGATGAGATCAACCTGAATGTCGGCTGCCCGTCAGACCGGGTACAGAACGGCATGTTTGGCGCGTGCCTGATGGGGAATGCGCAACTGGTGGCTGACTGCGTAAAAGCGATGCGCGACGTAGTGTCGATTCCAGTGACGGTGAAAACGCGTATTGGCATTGACGACCAGGACAGCTATGAATTTCTCTGTAATTTTATCGACACCGTTTCCGGCAAAGGCGAATGCGAGATGTTTATCATCCACGCGCGTAAAGCCTGGCTCTCCGGTTTAAGCCCAAAAGAAAACCGTGAGATCCCGCCGCTCGATTACCCGCGCGTCTACCAACTGAAGCGTGATTTCCCGCATCTGGCTATGTCAATTAATGGCGGCATCAAGTCACTGGAAGAGGCTAAAGCACACCTGCAACATATGGATGGCGTGATGGTCGGGCGTGAAGCGTATCAAAACCCAGGCATTCTGGCGGCAGTGGATCGAGAGATATTTGGTTCCTCGGATACCGATGCCGACCCGGTGGCAGTGGTGCGCGCCATGTACCCGTACATTGAGCGTGAACTCAGCCAGGGAACTTATCTGGGCCATATCACCCGGCATATGCTGGGGCTGTTCCAGGGGATTCCTGGCGCGCGTCAGTGGCGGCGGTATTTAAGTGAAAATGCCCATAAAGCGGGCGCTGACATTAACGTGTTGGAACATGCGCTCAAACTGGTGGCTGATAAGCGTTAATTTTTCACCACAAAGTAGTCAAATTCACCACGCCCTGCGCTTCGACGCGGGGCGTTTTGTTGATAAATCAATATGTTATTTCTGGCATGATTCTTGTAAAGCCAGCAAGAGATTTCATTTTTGGGAGAACATCATGCTGGAACTACTTTTTGTGATTGGCTTTTTTGTCATGTTGATGGTCACTGGCGTTTCATTGCTGGGCATTATCGCTGCGCTGGTTGTGGCGACGGCCATTATGTTCCTCGGCGGTATGCTGGCATTGATGATTAAGCTGCTGCCGTGGCTGCTGTTGGCGATTGCGGTAGTGTGGGTGATCAAGGCGATTAAAGCGCCAAAAGTGCCGAAATATCAGCGTTATGACCGCTGGCGTTACTAAGGGATTGTGCGGATGATCACAACCTCAGGTTTTATCCTTAGAACAAAATAGGAATTGATAATCAAATCTGTCACTATTGCGCGTCAAACAAATTCATCGAGCTGTACCCTACATACAGCCGAACTATAAAAGAAAGGGCTTCCCAGGTGGAAGCCCAATTTCTTTATGGAATCAGTAAGCTGGAACCCTGCGTCGCCCGGCTTTCCAGAATCTCATGCGCACGCCGCGCATCCTTCAGCGGGTATTTCTGATGTTCTGCGACATCCACTTTAATTACACCGCTGGCAATCAAAGAAAACAGTTCATTACTGGCTTCGGTTAACTCATCCCGCGTAGTGATATAGCCTTGCAGGGAAGGGCGTGTCACATACAGCGAGCCTTTCTGATTGAGAATGCCTAAGTTCACACCCGTCACTGCGCCTGATGAGTTGCCAAAACTGACCATTAAACCGCGACGTTGCAGGCAATCCAGCGACCGTTCCCAGGTGTCTCTGCCCACGGAATCGTATACCACGCGCACTTTCTTGCCGTCGGTGATCTCTTTTAATCGTTCGACCAGATTTTCGTCGCGATAGTTAATCACCTGCCATGCACCCGCTTTTAATGCACTTTGCGCTTTTTGCGCGGAGCCCACAGTGCCAATAAGTTTTGCCCCTAAGGCTTTTGCCCACTGACAGGCAATTAAGCCAACGCCGCCAGCAGCCGCATGGAACAGGAACTGTTCGTCAGGTTTGATTTCATACGTTTTGCGTAGCAGATAATAAACCGTTAAGCCTTTCAGGAATGATGCGGCGGCTTGCTCAAAAGAGATCACCGCGGGCAGAATTGCGGCTTTATCGGCATTGACGTTATGCACAGAACTGTAAGCCCCTAACGTTGACTGCGCATAAACCACGCGATCGCCCGCTTTAATATGCTTCACGCCGCTGCCGACTTTGCTCACGATGCCAGCCGCTTCTGTGCCTAATCCGCTGGGTAGCGATGGCGGCGGATAAAGGCCGCTGCGGATATACGTGTCGATAAAATTAATGCCAATGGCTTTATTTTCGACCTGGATTTCATTCTCTGCCGGATCGACAGGAGTAAACTCCACGGCTTGTAGTACTTCCGGGCCACCGTGCTTGTGAAATTCAATTCGTGTTGCCATGTGTCCTCCAGAACGTATCGTCAGGGTCTGCTTCATATGGTAAAGTTTCGACCCATTCTTTATCTCGGTAACTCCATTCACTATGGCAGGAAATAAACCCTTCAACAAACAGCAGGCTGAACCCCGCGAACGCGATCCACAAGTTGCCGGGCTGAAAGTGCCTCCGCACTCGATCGAAGCGGAGCAGTCGGTGTTGGGCGGTTTAATGCTGGATAACGAACGCTGGGACGATGTGGCCGAGCGTGTAGTGGCAGATGATTTCTACACCCGTCCGCACCGCCATATCTTTACCGAAATGGCGCGTTTGCAGGAAGGCGGTAGCCCGATAGACCTGATAACTCTGGCGGAATCGCTGGAGCGCCAGGGGCAACTTGATAGCGTCGGTGGTTTCGCTTATCTGGCAGAGCTGTCAAAAAATACGCCAAGTGCGGCGAACATCAGCGCTTATGCTGACATCGTGCGCGAACGTGCTGTTGTCCGTGAGATGATCTCGGTTGCTAACGAGATTGCCGAAGCTGGTTTTGATCCGCAAGGGCGCACCAGTGAAGACTTGCTCGACCTTGCTGAATCCCGTGTCTTTAAAATTGCCGAAAGTCGTGCCAATAAAGACGAAGGGCCGAAGAACATCGCCGATGTGCTCGACGCTACCGTGGCGCGTATTGAGCAATTGTTCCAGCAGCCGCACGATGGCGTCACCGGGGTAAACACCGGCTATGACGATCTCAACAAAAAAACCGCCGGTTTGCAGCCGTCGGACTTGATTATCGTCGCTGCGCGTCCGTCGATGGGTAAAACGACATTTGCGATGAACCTCGTCGAAAATGCGGCGATGTTGCAGGATAAACCGGTGCTTATCTTCTCGCTGGAGATGCCATCGGAACAGATTATGATGCGTTCTCTGGCATCGCTGTCGCGCGTTGACCAGACCAAAATCCGTACCGGGCAGCTGGATGATGAAGACTGGGCGCGTATTTCCGGCACGATGGGCATTTTGCTCGAGAAACGTAACATCTATATTGATGACTCCTCCGGTCTGACGCCAACGGAAGTGCGCTCGCGCGCGCGTCGTATTGCCCGTGAGCACGGCGGCATCGGGCTTATCATGATCGACTACCTGCAGCTGATGCGTGTGCCGTCACTTTCCGACAACCGTACGCTGGAAATTGCGGAAATCTCCCGCTCGCTGAAAGCGCTGGCAAAAGAACTGAATGTGCCGGTGGTGGCCCTGTCCCAGTTGAACCGTTCTCTGGAACAACGTGCCGACAAACGTCCGGTCAACTCCGACTTGCGTGAATCCGGCTCCATCGAGCAGGATGCGGACTTGATCATGTTTATCTATCGTGATGAGGTTTATCACGAGAACAGTGATTTGAAAGGCATCGCGGAAATTATTATCGGTAAACAACGTAACGGCCCAATCGGGACGGTACGCCTGACCTTTAACGGTCAATGGTCGCGCTTCGACAACTACGCGGGGCCGCAGTACGATGACGAATAATAATTATTTTATGTATTAGGTAATTAAAGCAAACACTTATCAAGGAATACAAATGCAAGCGGCAACTGTAGTGATTAACCGCCGCGCTCTGCGACACAACTTGCAACGTCTGCGTGAACTGGCACCCGCCAGTAAACTGGTTGCGGTGGTGAAAGCGAACGCTTATGGTCACGGTCTTCTTGAAACCGCGCGAACGCTTCCTGATGCCGACGCCTTTGGCGTAGCCCGTCTCGAAGAAGCCCTGCGGCTTAGAGCAGGGGGCATCACGCAACCTATATTGTTACTGGAAGGCTTTTTTGAAGCAGACGATCTGCCGACGATCTCCGCTGAACATCTGCATACCGCCGTGCATAACGAAGAACAGCTTGCTGCTCTGGAAGAGGCCAGTCTGGAGGAGCCAGTTACCGTCTGGATGAAACTCGACACCGGTATGCACCGACTGGGCGTGTTACCGGAACAAGCTGAGGCGTTTTATCAACGTCTTACGCAATGTAAAAACGTCCGTCAGCCGGTGAATATTGTCAGCCACTTTGCTCGTGCTGATGAGCCAAAATGCGGCGCGACTGAGAAACAACTCGATATCTTCAACACCTTTTGCGAAGGCAAACCCGGCAAGCGTTCAATCGCCGCATCGGGTGGAATTTTGTTATGGCCGCAGTCGCATTTTGATTGGGTGCGCCCGGGCATCATTCTTTACGGTGTGTCACCGCTGGAAGATGGCTCCACCGGTGCTGATTTTGGTTGCCAGCCAGTGATGTCACTGACCTCCAGCCTGATTGCCGTGCGTGAGCATAAAGCGGGTGAACCGGTAGGCTATGGCGGCACCTGGATTAGCGAGCGCGATACCCGCCTTGGCGTGGTGGCGATGGGCTATGGCGATGGCTACCCGCGCGCCGCGCCGTCCGGTACGCCAGTGCTGGTTAATGGTCGTGAAGTGCCGATTGTCGGTCGCGTGGCGATGGATATGATCTGCGTAGATTTAGGTCCACAGGCGCAGGATAAAGCCGGGGACCAGGTCATTTTATGGGGTGAAGGTTTACCCGTAGAGCGTATCGCAGAAATAACAAAAGTGAGTGCTTACGAACTTATCACGCGCCTGACGTCAAGGGTCGCGATGAAATACGTGGATTAATCGTTCTGTAATAGTTGATTGTCTGTGCCGGATGCGGCGTGAATGCCTTATCCGGCACGTAATATCTTGTAAATTCAATAAATTGATATTCTCGCATAGGCCTGATAAACGTCATGCATCTGGTGGTTTTGCGTTTGTCATCAGTCTTACCCTCTGGTTAATTGCCGTTCGTCGCTGAACATCCTCTCGATCTTCGCCATCTTCCGGTTTATTGTGTTTTAACCACCTGCCCGTAAACCTGGAGAACCATCGCGTGTTTCAAAAAGTTGACGCCTATGCTGGCGACCCGATTCTTTCGCTTATGGAGCGTTTTAAAGAAGACACTCGCAGCGACAAAGTAAATTTGAGTATCGGTCTGTACTACAACGAAGACGGGATTATTCCGCAACTAAAAGCTGTCGCGGAAGCGGAAGCGCGTCTGAATGCACAACCTCATGGCGCTTCGCTTTATTTGCCGATGGAAGGGCTGAACAGCTATCGCCATGCCATTTCGCCGCTGCTGTTTGGCGCTGACCATCCGGTGCTACAACAACAGCGTGTGGCGACCATTCAGACGCTCGGTGGTTCGGGGGCATTAAAAGTAGGCGCTGACTTCCTGAAACGCTACTTCCCGGAATCAGGCGTCTGGGTCAGCGATCCCACCTGGGAAAACCATGTGGCAATATTCGCGGGGGCTGGATTTGAAGTGAGTACTTACCCCTGGTATGACGAAGCAACCAACGGCGTGCGTTTTAATGACCTGTTGGCGACGCTGAAAACATTACCTGCCCGCAGCATTGTGCTGCTGCATCCGTGCTGCCATAACCCAACGGGCGCCGATCTCGCCAACGACCAGTGGGACGCGGTGATTGAAATTCTCAAAGCACGCGAGCTTATCCCATTCCTCGATATTGCCTATCAAGGATTTGGTGCCGGTATGGAAGAAGATGCTTACGCCATTCGCGCGATCGCCAGCGCCGGATTACCTGCTCTGGTGAGCAATTCATTCTCGAAAATTTTCTCCCTTTACGGCGAGCGTGTCGGCGGTCTTTCTGTGGTGTGTGAAGATGCCGAAGCTGCAGGCCGCGTACTGGGGCAGTTGAAAGCAACAGTACGTCGCAACTACTCCAGCCCGCCAAATTTTGGTGCGCAGGTGGTGGCTACGGTGCTGAATGATGCGGCGTTAAAAGCTAGCTGGCTGGCAGAAGTGGAAGAAATGCGTACCCGTATTCTGGCGATGCGTCAGGAACTGGTGAAGGTATTGAGTAAAGAGATGCCAGAACGCAATTTTGATTATCTGCTTAAGCAGCGCGGCATGTTCAGCTATACCGGTTTAAGCGCTGCTCAGGTTGACCGACTGCGTGAAGAGCTTGGTGTTTACCTGATTGCCAGCGGCCGCATGTGTGTTGCCGGACTTAATGCGCAAAATGTGCATCGCGTGGCGAAGGCGTTTGCAGCCGTGATGTAATGTCGTTAGCAGGTGGTTGAACAGCCGCCTGCTCAATTTTAACTTGTTGATATAATTAGTATCATTGAGAATAGAGAGAAGGAAATATTCTGCCCCTCATATAAAGCCGCTCACTTCTGGTAAGCGATATTAACCACGGACTAAATAGATATACCTACTCCATGGATAGACATTAAGCTATTAAAAAACACGAACTTCTCTCATGTGATCCTGCTCCCTTTCTCTAACAAAACCGCAGATAATCCTTTCTTTCCCCCGCTGCTGGCGTTATGGTCAGATGGTTTTTTCAACAAATCTCACAATAAAAAGTTTTAACTTACTGACTATTTAGGGAAAAATATGCGCAAGATCACACAGGCATTGAGTGCCGTTTGCTTATTGTTCGCTCTAAACAGTTCCGCTGTTGCCCTGGCCTCATCACCTTCACCGCTTAATCCGGGTACTAACGTAGCCAAACTCGCTGAACAGGCGCCAATTCATTGGGTTTCAGTCGCCCAAATTGAAAACAGTCTGGCAGGACGCCCACAGATGGCAGTTGGGTTTGATATTGATGACACTGTTCTGTTTTCTAGCCCTGGATTCTGGCGCGGCAAAAAAACGTTCTCGCCAGAAAGCGAAGATTATCTAAAAAACCCGGCATTCTGGGAAAAGATGAACAACGGTTGGGATGAATTCAGTATTCCAAAAGAGGTCGCGCGTCAGCTAATTGATATGCATGTCCGCCGTGGCGACACCATTTTCTTTGTGACAGGTCGTAGCCCTACGAAAACTGAAACAGTGTCAAAAACGCTGGCTGATGACTTTCACATTCCTGCAACCAGTATGAACCCGGTGATTTTTGCGGGCGATAAAGCAGGACAAAATACAAAAACACAGTGGCTACAGGATAAAAATATCCGAATTTTTTATGGTGATTCCGATAACGATATTACCGCTGCGCGTGATGTTGGCATCCGTGGCATCCGCATTCTGCGAGCCTCTAACTCTACCTACAAACCCTTGCCACAAGCGGGTGCATTCGATGAAGAGGTGATCATCAATTCAGAATACTGATAAGTCGGGAGAGCGCCTGACTCTCCCGAATGCTGTTTTTTTAATCACACCTTTATCCTTTCGCTGTCTTGCTGCAAACTGATTAAGAGAGTTTTATCAAGGAGCAGCACATGTGGTTTCAAAAGACGCTCACGCTTAGCGCTAAATCTCGTGGGTTTCATTTGGTAACGGATGAAATCCTGACTCAACTAGCTGATATGCCGCGTGTTAATGTCGGTTTACTGCACCTGTTGCTGCAACACACTTCCGCCTCTCTGACACTTAATGAGAATTGCGACCCCACAGTACGCTATGACATGGAGCGTTTTTTCCTCCGCACCGTTCCCGACAACGGAAACTATGAGCATGACTATGAAGGGGCAGACGATATGCCTTCTCATATCAAATCCTCGATGCTGGGGGTATCGCTCGTATTGCCAGTGCATCAGGGGCGTATTCAGACCGGCACCTGGCAGGGAATATGGCTTGGGGAACATCGCATCCACGGCGGTTCGCGTCGCATTATCGCGACACTACAAGGGGAGTAAAAAATGACCATTTCGGAGTTGCTACAATATTGCATGGCAAAACCAGGCGCAGAACAGAGTGTGCATAGTGACTGGAAAGCAACGCAAATCAAAGTGGAAGATGTGCTGTTTGCGATGGTGAAAGAAGTGGAAAATCGCCCAGCGGTTTCGCTGAAAACCAGCCCTGCGCTGGCCGAGCTTTTGCGACAGCAGCATAGCGATGTTCGTCCCAGTCGGCATCTGAACAAAGCGCACTGGAGCACCGTATATCTCGACGGCTCGTTGCCGGATTCGCAAATCTATTATCTGGTCGATGCGTCGTATCAGCAGGCGGTGAATTTGCTGCCGGAAGAAAAACGTAAATTGCTGGTGCAACTCTGAAAGGAAAAGACCGTTCAGCAAGCGGCCTGAGAATGATGACAAACGCAAAATTGCCTGATGCGCTACGCTTATCAGGCCTACGTAATCCCTGCAATATATTGAAATTGCATGTTTTTGTAGGCCGGATAAGGCGTTCATGCCGCATCCGGCAAGAACAAAGCGCACTTTGTCAATAATCTGAGGCCGCTCAGAAAGCGGCCTTAACGATTACAGCATCGGCTTGAGGAAGCGTGCCGTGTGTGATGCTTCGCACTCCGCGACGGTTTCTGGCGTACCGGAGACGAGGATTTCGCCGCCGCCACTGCCGCCTTCTGGTCCCAGGTCGACAATCCAGTCAGCGGTTTTGATCACGTCGAGATTGTGCTCAATCACCACAATGGTGTTGCCCTGATCGCGCAGTTTATGCAGCACGTCGAGCAGTTGCTGAATATCGGCGAAGTGCAGGCCGGTAGTCGGCTCGTCGAGAATATACAGCGTCTGCCCGGTGCCGCGTTTTGACAGCTCACGCGCCAGCTTCACGCGCTGGGCTTCACCACCGGAAAGCGTGGTTGCGGACTGCCCGAGGCGGATATACGTCAGGCCAACGTCCATCAACGTTTGCAGCTTACGCGCCAGCGCCGGTACGGCATCGAAGAACTCACGCGCTTCTTCGATGGTCATATCCAACACTTCGTGGATGGTTTTGCCTTTGTACTTAATCTCCAGCGTTTCACGGTTATAGCGTTTACCTTTGCACTGGTCGCACGGTACGTAAATATCCGGCAGGAAGTGCATCTCCACTTTGATCACGCCATCGCCCTGACAGGCTTCGCAACGACCGCCACGGACGTTAAAGCTGAAACGTCCTGGCGTATAACCGCGCGCGCGGGATTCCGGTACGCCCGCAAACAGTTCACGTACAGGCGTAAACACGCCGGTATAGGTCGCCGGGTTAGAACGCGGAGTACGACCAATCGGGCTTTGGTCGATATCGATGACTTTATCGAAATGCTCAAGTCCCTGAATATCGCGATACGGTGCCGGTTCGGCGATGGTCGCACCATTCAACTGACGTTGGGCAATCGGGAACAGCGTGTCGTTAATCAGCGTGGATTTACCGGAACCTGAAACTCCTGTGATGCAGGTAAACAGACCGACTGGCAATGTCAGCGTTACGTCTTTTAGGTTGTTGCCACGCGCGCCTGTCAGCTTCAACACTTTTTCCGGATTCGCCGGAACGCGTTTCTTCGGCACTTCAATCTTGCGTTTGCCGCTCATGTACTGCCCGGTCAACGACTCCGGCACCGCCATAATCGCTTCCAGCGGACCTTCCGCGACCACTTCACCGCCGTGTACACCAGCGCCCGGGCCAATGTCGATAACGTGGTCAGCGGCGCGAATCGCGTCTTCATCGTGCTCCACCACAATCACGGTATTACCGAGATCGCGCAGATGGATAAGTGTACCCAGCAGGCGTTCGTTATCGCGCTGGTGCAGGCCGATAGACGGTTCGTCCAGCACGTACATCACACCAACCAGGCCCGCGCCAATCTGGCTCGCCAGACGGATACGCTGGGCTTCACCGCCGGAAAGTGTTTCTGCCGAGCGGGAAAGTGTCAGGTAATTCAGGCCGACGTTAACGAGGAATTTCAGGCGATCGCCGATCTCTTTGAGGATTTTTTCCGCAATCTTCGCCCGCTGACCAGCGAGTTTGAGATTGTTGAAAAACTCCATCGCATGACCAATGCTCATGTCGGAGATAGCAGGCAGCGGCGTATTCTCGACATACACGTGGCGCGCTTCCCGACGCAGGCGTGTTCCGTCGCAGCTGGTACACGGGCGATTGCTGATAAACTTGGCTAACTCTTCGCGTACCGCGCTGGATTCCGTCTCTTTATAACGGCGCTCCATATTATGCAGCACGCCTTCGAACGGATGACGACGAATGGAGGTATCGCCACGATCGTTCATGTATTTGAATTCGATGTTTTCTTTGCCAGACCCGTACAACACCACTTTATGCACGCTCGCGCTCAGGCTACCCCACGGCGCTTCGACGTCGAACTTATAGTGATCTGCCAGCGATTTCAGCATCTGGAAGTAATAGAAGTTGCGGCGATCCCAGCCACGGATCGCACCACCTGCCAGCGACAGTTCCGGGTTTTGGATCACACGGTCAGGATCGAAATATTGCTGTACGCCAAGGCCGTCACAGGTCGGGCAGGCCCCCGCCGGGTTGTTAAACGAAAACAGACGCGGTTCCAGTTCACGCATACTGTAGCCGCAAATCGGACAGGCGAAGTTGGCGGAGAAAAGCAGTTCTTCCGCTTTTGGATCGTCCATATCAGCGACGACCGCTGTACCGCCAGAAAGCTCCAGCGCCGTTTCAAACGACTCAGCCAGACGTTGGGTAAGATCGTCACGCACCTTGAAGCGATCAACCACCACTTCAATGGTGTGTTTCTTTTGCAGTTCCAGTTTCGGCGGATCGGAAAGATCGCAGACTTCGCCATCTATGCGTGCACGGATGTAGCCCTGACTTGCCAGATTCTCCAGCGTTTTCGTGTGTTCGCCTTTGCGCTCTTTAATAATCGGCGCCAGCAGCATCAGACGTTTACCTTCCGGCTGCGAAAGCACGTTATCCACCATCTGGCTGACGGTTTGCGCCGCCAGCGGAACATCGTGGTCCGGGCAGCGCGGCTCACCGACGCGAGCGTACAGCAGACGCAAATAGTCGTGGATTTCGGTGATTGTCCCCACCGTGGAACGCGGGTTATGAGACGTCGATTTCTGTTCAATTGAGATGGCAGGAGAAAGCCCCTCAATATGGTCGACGTCCGGCTTTTCCATCAGTGACAGAAATTGCCGCGCGTAGGCGGAAAGGGATTCAACGTAAC
The DNA here is from genome assembly GCF_005781135.1 of Escherichia sp. E3659. NCBI lineage: Bacteria > Pseudomonadati > Pseudomonadota > Gammaproteobacteria > Enterobacterales > Enterobacteriaceae > Escherichia > Escherichia sp. E3659. The sequence continues at coordinate 24,705 of NZ_VATQ01000023.1, forward strand.
GACGCTGCCCTTCGGCATATAAGGTGTCGAAAGCGAGCGAGGATTTGCCAGAACCCGAAAGCCCGGTCACGACAATGAGTTTGTCGCGGGGGATAACGAGGTTGATGTTTTTGAGATTATGGGTGCGGGCGCCCCGAACTTCGATCTTATCCATTCACCTTTCCCGGATTAAACGCTTTTTTGCCCGGTGGCATGGTGCTACCGGCGATCACAAACGGTTAATTATGACACAGAATGACCTGAATGAATATACAGTGTTGGAATGCAAAACCCAGAGCGCTATGTAACAATGTTTGACCAGAATTGTTTAGCGGAACCGAGGTCACAACATAGTAAAACCGCTATTGGTAATGCTACAATCGCGCGTTTACACTTATTAGAACGTTTTTTTTCAGGAGACATGAACATGGCCAGCAGAGGCGTAAACAAGGTTATTCTCGTTGGTAATCTGGGTCAGGACCCGGAAGTACGCTACATGCCAAATGGTGGCGCAGTTGCCAACATTACGCTGGCTACTTCCGAATCCTGGCGTGATAAAGCGACCGGCGAGATGAAAGAGCAGACTGAATGGCACCGCGTTGTGCTGTTCGGCAAACTGGCTGAAGTGGCCAGCGAATATCTGCGTAAAGGTTCTCAGGTTTATATCGAAGGTCAGCTGCGTACCCGCAAATGGACCGATCAATCCGGTCAGGATCGCTACACCACGGAAGTGGTGGTGAACGTTGGCGGCACCATGCAGATGCTGGGTGGCCGTCAGGGCGGTGGTGCACCGGCAGGCGGTAACGTCGGTGGCGGTCAGCCGCAGGGTGGTTGGGGCCAGCCTCAGCAGCCGCAGGGTGGCAATCAGTTCAGCGGCGGCGCGCAGTCTCGCCCGCAGCAGTCCGCTCCGGCAGCACCGTCTAACGAGCCGCCGATGGATTTCGATGACGATATCCCATTCTGATTTTGTTTTAAAACAATAGATTATATTGTTTTAAGGTAGGTGATTAACGCATCTGCCAGGGATAAAAAAGAAGCCTCCATAATGGAGGCTTCTGCATATCACACCAAAATCATCGGCCATTGTGGCGGTGCCTGATTTGTGGCTTCCACTATTACCGACTCAATATTGTGCCAGATTGCGGCAATATCCATCATGGTGATTCCGAGCAGTCCCATCGCGAACCAGCAGGCGGAAATAACGCCCAGGCCACTACTGATCACCGCGAGCCCTACGTAATCAGACCGCCGAAAACGGATGTTGAGCGTGCTTGCCATAAACATCAGTACGGCGCTAAGAAGCTGCCAGCGAAGAAGAACCACGCCAGTGGTGAGGGTAGCCATCGAACATTTCCTCTGAAAATAACCGATGCCCTGGACAGCACGGTGTTGTTCACGGGAGGTGTGATGCACTCTGGCTATCATGGGGCTTACAAAATACCAAAATGAAACAATTAGTGTGTTTCATTATTTTTGTGAACTATATCACAATTGGTTGTTTGTTAGCCAGATAGAGTCACTATTTTTATTAGCGTGCTTATTTTGTGGTTTTTCAGTGGCGTCGTGGAAATACAAAATATCGTACATTCCTGACTGACCCGCATTTTTTAGTAAATTCTTTTTGATATCAGCGTGTTATTTTTATTAAAACAACGATTATAAAGGTATCAATTTCAAATCAGGCAAAAGTGCTATTTATACCGTAAGATTTATCTAACGTCGTCGGTGGCCAGGGTTTCACCTTGCAATGACCAGCTATAACCAGACAGGGAATTGATAGAAATGAGTCATCGTGCACGACACAAGTTGCTGGCGTTGCCGGGCATTATCTTTGTAGCACTTCTTCCCATCATCCTGTCACTATGGATTGCCTTCATTTGGGCAAAATCAGAAGTGAACAATCAGCTTCGTGTCTTTGCCCAACTGGCGCTGGATAAATCCGAGCTGGTCATTCAACAGGCAGATTCAGCGAGCGATGAAGCGGAACGCTATCAGGGGCAAGTTTGTACTCCGGATCATCAGAAGCGAATGTTGAATATTATTCGTGGCTACCTTTATATCAATGAACTGATATATGCCCAGGATAACCGTTTTTTATGTTCTTCGCTTATCGCTCCCGCTGACGGATATATGATCGCCCCCGCGGATTATAAGCGTGACCCTGACATTTCTATCTATTATTACCGCGATACCCCTTTTTTCTCCGGTTATAAAATGACTTATATGCAGCGGGGTAATTATGTGGCGGTCATCAATCCTTTATTCTGGAGCGAGGTGATATCTGACGATCCGACGCTGCAATGGGGCGTGTATGATACGGTGACGAAAACCTTTTTTTCGTTAAGCAACCAGGCCTCGGCTGAAACGTTTACTCCGTTAATTCATCTGAATGATTTAACGGTGCAACGAAATGGTCATTTGTATGCAATGGTACATTCAACAAAACGCCCAATAGCGGCCATTGTTGCCACTTCAAATAAACGTCTTATCGCTCATTTTTATAATCATCTTATCTTTGCTTTGCCCGCAGGTATTTTTTGCAGTCTGGTACTACTGTTACTCTGGTTGCGGATTAGCCAGGAGTACCAGTCACCCAAACGCAAATTGCAACGCGCCCTCGAAAAAAGACAGCTTTGTCTTTATTACCAGCCAATTATCGATATCAAAACAGAAAAATGTATTGGCGCTGAAGCGTTGCTACGTTGGCCTGGTGGCCAGGGGCAAGTGATGAGTCCGGCAGAGTTTATCCCATTGGCGGAAAAAGAGGGGATGATTGAGTTAGTCACTGATTATGTTATTGATAATGTATTCAGCGATCTGGGGGCGTATCTGGCAACACATGCCGATCGCTATGTTTCTATTAACCTGTCGGCCTCCGACTTTCATACATCGCGTTTAATTGCGCGAACCAATCAGAAAATAGAGCAATACGCGGTGCGTCCGCAGCAAATAAAATTTGAAGTCACTGAACATGCGTTTCTTGATGTCACCAAAATGACGCCGATTATTCATGCTTTCCGTCAGGCCGGTTATGAAGTTGCGATTGATGACTTTGGTATTGGCTACTCCAACTTACACAACCTTAATTCATTGAATATCGATATTTTGAAAATCGATAAATCGTTTGTTGAGACGCTGACCACGCACAAAACCAGCCATTTGATTGCGGAACACATCATTGAACTGGCGCACAGTCTGGGGCTAAAAACGATAGCGGAAGGGGTAGAAACGTCGGAGCAAGTTAATTGGCTGCGCAAACGCGGCGTGCGTTATTGCCAGGGCTGGTATTTTGCAAAGGCGATGCCGCCGCAAATGTTTATGGAATGGACAGGGAAATTACCCGCACATGAGTTAATGTGCGGGCAATAATTCTAGATACGGTGGCGATAATCGCTGGGAGTGCGATCAAACTGCCGACGGAAAACGCGGGAAAAGGTCTGCTGCGAGACATACCCAAGATCCATTGCGATATCAAAAATAGGGCGCTCGGTGGTGCGCAACTCAACGGCAGCCAGTAACAGGCGGCGTTGACGAATGTAATCACCAAGTGTCTGGTGCGTTACCGTGCGGAACATCCGCTGTAAGTACCACTTTGAATAACCTGATTTTTTTGCGACGACATCAATGTTCAGTGGCTGGTCAATATGCTCGTCAATCCATGCGATAAGATCCTGAATAATTTTCTGATGGGACATAAATCTGCCTCTTTTCAGTGTTCAGTTCGTTAATTCATCTGTTGGGGAGTATAATTCCTCAAGTTAACTTGAGGTAAAGCGATTTATGGAAAAGAAATTACCCCGCATTAAAGCCTTGCTCACCCCAGGCGAAGTGGCGAAACGCAGTGGGGTAGCGGTATCTGCACTGCATTTCTATGAGAGCAAAGGGCTGATTACCAGTATTCGAAATAGCGGCAATCAGCGACGATATAAGCGTGATGTGTTGCGATATGTGGCGATTATCAAGATTGCTCAACGTATTGGCATTCCATTGGCGACTATTGGTGAAGCATTTGGTGTGTTGCCTGAAGGGCATACATTAAGCGCCAAAGAGTGGAAGCAGCTTTCTTCGCAATGGCGAGAAGAATTAGATCGGCGCATTCATACCTTAGTGGCTCTGCGAGATGAACTGGACGGTTGTATTGGCTGCGGCTGCCTTTCGCGTAGCGACTGCCCGTTGCGTAACCCGGGCGACCGCTTAGGGGAAGAAGGTACTGGTGCGCGTTTGCTGGAAGACGAGCAAAACTAAAGCGCCACAAGGGCGCTTTAGTTTGTTTCCGGTCTTTGTCTTTCACTCTATCCCGCTGGTACACAGGAGGGTTTCCCCCGACGTCAACACACCTCATTCGAGCACGTGGTGGAGGTTCCGGTTGGTGTTGATACTTTAATTGTATGCCGCCTCCGTATCTTCGCCAGTGCAAAAAGACGTTTTTTAGCCGCAATATTTTTGCCATCTTGCACGATTTTTTACTGCAACCTTTCGCTACAAGCTACCTACAAATGCCGTAATTTTGCGCATCGACGATAACGTTTGCGCATCAATTGCCTGGTTTTTCATCGTCAATACAAGAAAAGGGAAAAAAGCAGCAAACTTAGGTTGAAAAAGCCGCTATGATCGCCGGATAATCGTTTGCTTTTTTTACCACCCGTTTTGTATGCGCGGAGCTAAACGTTTGCTTTTTTGCGACGCCCCACATTGTCGCAAACCTGGAGCAGGAAGATAACGTTTCGCTGGCAGGGGATTGTCCGCCACGCATCTTGACGAAAAATAAACTCTCAGGGGATGTTTTTTATGTCTACGCCATCAGCGCGTACCGGCGGTTCACTCGACGCCTGGTTTAAAATTTCACAACGTGGAAGCACTGTCCGTCAGGAAGTGGTTGCCGGGTTAACAACGTTTCTGGCGATGGTCTACTCGGTCATCGTCGTTCCGGGCATGCTGGGTAAAGCAGGCTTCCCACCAGCAGCAGTTTTTGTTGCGACCTGTCTGGTTGCCGGAATTGGTTCTATCGCGATGGGGCTGTGGGCCAATTTGCCGCTGGCTATCGGTTGCGCTATCTCCCTGACCGCGTTTACTGCATTCAGCCTGGTGCTGGGGCAGCATATTAGCGTTCCGGTCGCGCTGGGCGCCGTGTTCCTGATGGGGGTGCTGTTTACAGTCATTTCTGCAACGGGTATCCGTAGCTGGATTTTGCGCAACTTGCCACACGGTGTGGCGCACGGTACGGGGATTGGTATCGGCCTGTTCCTGCTGCTGATTGCTGCGAATGGTGTTGGCCTGGTCATTAAAAATCCGCTCGACGGTCTGCCGGTTGCGCTGGGTGATTTCGCCACCTTCCCGGTTATTATGTCGCTGGTAGGTCTGGCGGTGATCGTCGGTCTGGAAAAACTGAAAGTGCCGGGCGGCATTCTGCTGACCATTATCGGTATCTCGATTGTGGGCCTGATCTTCGATCCTAACGTTCATTTCTCCGGCGTTTTCGCTATGCCGTCATTGAGCGATGAAAATGGTAACTCGCTGATTGGTAGCCTGGATATTATGGGCGCGCTGAATCCGGTGGTACTGCCGAGCGTACTGGCGCTGGTGATGACGGCGGTCTTTGATGCGACCGGAACCATCCGTGCAGTCGCCGGGCAGGCGAACCTGCTGGATAAAGACGGGCAGATCATTGATGGCGGCAAAGCGCTGACCACCGACTCCCTGAGCAGCGTTTTCTCAGGCCTGGTGGGGGCGGCTCCGGCTGCGGTATACATCGAGTCTGCGGCGGGTACGGCAGCGGGTGGTAAAACCGGTCTGACGGCAATCACCGTTGGCGTGCTGTTCCTGCTGATTCTGTTCCTCTCTCCGCTCTCTTACCTTGTTCCAGGTTACGCAACGGCTCCGGCGCTGATGTATGTTGGCCTGCTGATGTTGAGCAACGTGGCGAAAATCGACTTTGCTGATTTTGTCGATGCGATGGCGGGGCTGGTGACGGCGGTATTCATTGTACTGACCTGTAACATCGTGACCGGCATTATGATCGGTTTCGCTACCCTGGTTATTGGGCGTCTGGTTTCTGGCGAATGGCGTAAGCTGAACATTGGTACGGTTGTTATCGCCGCGGCACTGGTGACCTTCTACGCGGGTGGCTGGGCTATCTAATCTTTAATAAGATTCTGAAAACGGGTGGCAATGGCTGCCCGTTTTTATTTTCTCCGTACATTGTGTGAGCTTTTGCGATATTCTGAAAAAACTGAGAATTCAGGCATAACGCCTTTCTCAAACCATAAAACATCGCAAACAGGGAACGCATGGAAATCTTCTTTACCATACTGATAATGACCCTCGTGGTTTCGCTGTCCGGGGTGGTCACTCGTGTCATGCCCTTTCAGATCCCGCTTCCGCTTATGCAAATCGCCATTGGTGCGCTACTGGCGTGGCCGACGTTTGGTTTGCATGTGGAGTTTGATCCTGAACTCTTTTTAGTTTTGTTTATCCCGCCGCTGCTGTTTGCTGATGGCTGGAAAACACCGACTCGTGAATTTCTCGAACATGGTCGGGAGATCTTCGGTCTTGCGCTGGCGCTGGTGGTAGTCACCGTAGTCGGCATTGGCTTCCTCATTTATTGGGTGGTGCCAGGCATTCCGCTAATTCCGGCCTTTGCGCTGGCGGCGGTGCTCTCTCCGACCGATGCCGTGGCGCTCTCCGGAATTGTTGGCGAAGGGCGAATACCGAAAAAAATCATGGGCATTTTGCAGGGCGAAGCGTTGATGAATGACGCCTCCGGCCTGGTGTCGCTGAAGTTTGCCGTGGCAGTCGCGATGGGGACCATGATCTTCACTGTTGGCGGTGCGACGGTCGAATTTATGAAAGTCGCGATCGGCGGTATTCTCGCGGGGTTTGTGGTGAGCTGGCTATATGGTCGCTCGCTGCGCTTCCTGAGTCGCTGGGGCGGCGATGAACCTGCGACACAGATAGTCCTGCTGTTCCTGCTGCCGTTCGCCTCTTATCTGATTGCCGAACATATTGGCGTTTCTGGTATCCTTGCGGCAGTTGCTGCCGGGATGACCATCACCCGTTCAGGCGTGATGCGCCGTGCGCCGCTGGCGATGCGTCTGCGTGCGAACAGCACCTGGGCGATGCTGGAGTTTGTCTTTAACGGCATGGTGTTCTTGCTGTTGGGCCTGCAACTGCCTGGCATTCTGGAGACGTCGCTGATGGCGGCAGAGATCGACCCGAACGTCGAAATCTGGATGCTGTTTACCGACATCATCTTGATTTACGCAGCGCTCATGCTGGTCCGTTTCGGCTGGCTGTGGACGATGAAAAAGTTCAGTAACCGCTTCCTGAAGAAGAAACCGATGGAGTTTGGTTCGTGGACCACACGAGAAATTCTTATCGCGTCTTTTGCCGGGGTTCGCGGGGCCATCACCCTGGCTGGTGTGCTCTCTATTCCGCTGCTGTTGCCAGATGGCAACGTCTTCCCGGCGCGTTATGAGCTGGTGTTTCTGGCGGCTGGCGTCATTCTCTTCTCGCTGTTTGTTGGCGTGGTGATGCTGCCTGTTCTGCTGCAACACATTGAAGTCGCAGATCATTCTCAGCAGTTGAAAGAGGAACGCATTGCGCGCGCGGCAACGGCAGAAGTGGCGATTGTGGCGATCCAGAAAATGGAAGAGCGACTGGCGGCGGACACTGAAGAGAATATCGACAACCAGCTGCTTACCGAAGTCAGCTCTCGCGTCATCGGTAACCTGCGTCGTCGCGCCGACGGCCGAAACGACGTTGAAAGTTCTGTCCAGGAAGAGAACCTGGAGCGTCGCTTCCGTCTGGCGGCGTTGCGTTCTGAACGTGCGGAACTTTATCACCTGCGCGCCACGCGGGAGATCAGCAACGAAACGCTGCAAAAGTTGCTACACGATCTCGATCTGCTGGAAGCGTTGTTAATTGAAGAGAACCAATAACGCTTTGGCGGTGTAATCGGTAAAAAGGTGCAGTACATCGCACCTTTTTACCGTTGGTCAGGTGACCAGAGGCTAGTGGAGATTAATGCGCGCGGCCCTGCTCAACGCCAAAGCCGGTCTGGGAACGGATAAATTGCGCACGGAACAGTTCACGCTCGCGCGCCCCTTCCGCTGAATTATCGGTTGCCGAGAAGAACCAGATGCCAAGGAATGCCACGCTGATTGAGAACAGCGCCGGGTATTCGTACGGGAAGATGGCTTTTTCGTGACCGAGGATCTGTACCCAAATCGTTGGGCCGAGGATCATCAGTACTACCGCAGTAATCAGCCCTAACCAGCCGCCCATCATTGCGCCACGAGTAGTCAACTTCGACCAGTACATGGAAAGCAGAATGATTGGGAAGTTGCAGCTCGCGGCGATGGCAAACGCCAGGCCCACCATGAAGGCGATGTTCTGATTCTCAAACAGCACGCCGAGGATAATCGCGATCACGCCCAAAATCAGCACGGTGATTTTCGATACTCGCAGCTCTTCACGTTCGGTCGCGCCTTTTTTGAAGACGTTGGCGTACAGGTCGTGAGAAACCGCGGAAGCGCCTGCCAGCGTCAGACCCGCAACCACCGCGAGGATAGTGGCGAAAGCAACCGCTGAAATAAAGCCGAGGAACAGGTTGCCGCCCACCGCATTGGCCAGGTGAACTGCCGCCATGTTGTTACCACCAATAAGATGGCCCGCCGCGTCTTTATATTCCGGATTTGCACCGACCAGCATGATTGCGCCGAAGCCGATAATAAAGGTCAGGATATAGAAGTAGCCCATAAACCCGGTGGCGTAGAACACGCTCTTACGCGCTTCGCGGGCATCGCTGACCGTAAAGAAGCGCATCAGAATATGCGGCAAACCAGCCGTACCAAACATCAGTCCAAGCCCCAGCGACAGTGCTGAGATCGGATCTTTCACTAGTCCGCCCGGTTTCATGATGTCGACACCTTTTGGGTGTACCGCCATCGCTTCGCTGAACAGATTGTTGAAGCTAAAGCCGACGTGTTTCATCACCATAAAGGCCATAAAGCTGGCACCGAACAGCAACAGAACGGCTTTGATAATCTGTACCCAGGTGGTCGCCAGCATGCCGCCGAACAGAACGTACATCATCATCAGCACGCCGACCAGCACCACGGCAATGTGATAGTTAAGGCCGAACAGCAATTCAATCAATTTACCGGCGCCGACCATCTGGGCGATAAGGTAAAGCGCCACCACCACCAGAGAACCACAAGCCGAAAGAATACGAATCGGCCCTTGTTTCAGGCGGTAAGAAGCCACATCGGCAAAAGTATAGCGGCCCAGGTTACGCAGACGTTCAGCAATCAGGAACAGAATGATTGGCCAGCCCACCAGGAAGCCCAGCGAGTAGATCAGCCCGTCATAGCCGGAAGTAAACACCAGCGCGGAGATCCCCAAAAATGAGGCGGCAGACATATAGTCCCCGGCAATCGCCAGCCCGTTCTGGAAGCCAGTGATATTGCCGCCTGCGGTGTAGTAGTCATTACGAGAACGTACGCGTTTTGACGCCCAGTAGGTAATGCCGAGCGTGAACACGACGAAAATCAGGAACATAATAATCGCCTGCCAGTTTGTTGGCTGGCGCTCAACGGCCCCGCTAATAGCATCCGCGGCGTTCGCTGCGAAAGGGAGTGTGGCGGCAAGCGCCGTCAGAACTCTTTTCATGATGCTTGTACCTCATGCAGGACTTCATTATTTAGACGGTCGAATTCGCCGTTCGCCCGCCAGATGTAGATACCAGTGAGAACAAAGGAGATAACAATGACCCCAACGCCAACGGGAATACCGCGTGTAACGCTGGTGTTCGGATTCAGCGGGGTGCCCAGCCAGCCGGGCGCGAAGGCGATCAGTAAAATAAAGCTGATATAAACTGCCAGCATAATAATCGACAGGATGGTGGCAAACCGTTGCCGTTTTTCGACTAACTCCCTGAAATGCGCATTGTCTTCTATCCGCTGATAAATCGTACCATTCATCACAGATTCTCCAGAGGTAATGTAGGGATTGTTTTAATTCCCGCTCCCTTATGGGAGAAGGTTAACGCCCAGGTAAACCTTGCCAAATGTAGGCCGGATAAGGCGTTTACGCCGCATCCGGCAATCAATGCCTGATGCGACGCTGTCGCGTCTTATCAGGCCTACAAACCGTTACCGACTCTCATCCGGCAATTGTGGGTTACGATGGCATCGCGATAGCCTGCTTCTCTTCAAGCAGCTTCTCGACCACGCCAGGATCGGCAAGCGTCGAGGTATCGCCCAGGTTGCTGGTATCGCCCGCCGCAATTTTGCGCAGAATACGGCGCATAATTTTGCCGGAGCGGGTTTTAGGCAGGGAGTCGGTCCAGTGCAGCACGTCTGGCGTCGCCAGCGGGCCAATCTCTTTACGCACCCAGTTGCGGACTTCTGCGTACAGTTCTGGTGACGGTTCCTCCCCGTGATTAAGCGTGACGTAGGCGTAGATCGCCTGACCTTTAATATTGTGCGGAATACCCACCACGGCGGCTTCGGCAATCTTCGGATGCGCCACCAGCGCCGACTCAATCTCTGCCGTCCCCAGACGGTGACCAGAGACGTTCAGCACGTCGTCCACGCGCCCGGTGATCCAGTAATAGCCATCTTCATCGCGACGCGCGCCGTCGCCGCTGAAATACATATTTTTGAAGGTGGAGAAGTAGGTCTGTTCAAAACGTTCGTGATCGCCAAACAGCGTACGCGCCTGACCCGGCCAGGAATCGGTGATCACCAGACTGCCTTCAGCGGCACCTTCTTGTGGATTACCTTCGTTATCCACCAGCGCCGGTTGCACGCCGAAAAACGGACGCGTCGCCGAACCGGCTTTCAGCTCGGTAGCGCCAGGCAGAGGCGTAATCATGAAACCGCCAGTTTCGGTCTGCCACCAGGTGTCGACCACCGGGCATTTCTCGTTGCCGATCTTCTTCCAGTACCACTCCCACGCTTCCGGGTTAATTGGTTCGCCCACGGAACCGAGAATGCGTAGCGACGAACGGTCGGTGCCTTCAATTGCTTTATCGCCTTCCGCCATCAGCGCGCGAATCGCCGTTGGCGCGGTGTAAAGAATATTGACCTGATGCTTATCCACCACCTGCGCCATACGGGCAGGCGTCGGCCAGTTCGGTACGCCTTCAAACATCAGCGTGGTCGCGCCGCAGGCCAGCGGGCCGTACAGCAAATAACTGTGTCCGGTAACCCAGCCCACATCAGCGGTACACCAGTAGATATCGCCCGGATGATAATCAAAGACATATTTAAAGGTCAGCGCCGCGTACACCAGATAACCGCCAGTAGTGTGCAGCACGCCTTTCGGCTTACCGGTAGAACCGGAGGTGTAGAGAATAAACAGCGGATCTTCGGCGTTCATCTCTTCCGCCTGGTGCTGATCGCTGGCTTGCTCAACCAAGTCGTGCCACCACAGGTCGCGCCCTTCCTGCCAGTCAATTTTCCCGCCAGTACGCTTCAGTACCACCACATGTTCAATGCTGGTGACGTTCGGGTTTTTCAGCGCGTCATCAACGTTTTTCTTCAGCGGAATACTACGCCCGGCGCGCACACCTTCGTCGGAAGTGATCACCAACCGTGAGTTAGAATCGATGATGCGTCCGGCAACGGCTTCCGGCGAGAAGCCGCCGAAAATTACCGAATGCACCGCGCCAATGCGGGCGCAGGCCAGCATCGCGACTGCGGCTTCCGGCACCATCGGCATATAAATCGCGACTACGTCACCTTTTTTAATGCCCAGCTCGAGCAGGGTATTGGCGAAGCGGCAGACGTCGCGGTGCAGCTCTTTATAGCTGATATGTTTGCTCTGGCTGGCGTCGTCGCCTTCCCAGATGATGGCGGTACGATCGCCGTTTTCTTGCAAATGGCGGTCAAGGCAGTTTGCCGCCAGATTCAGCGTGCCGTCCTCGTACCATTTAATGGACACATTACCGGGGGCAAAGGAGGTGTTTTTCACCTTCTGGTACGGTTTGATCCAGTCGAGAATTTTTCCCTGTTCGCCCCAAAAGGTATCTGGTGCGTTAATTGATTGTTGGTACATCGCCTCGTACTGCTGAGGGCTTATCAGGCAATGGTCTGCGATGTTGGCAGGAATGGTGTGTTTGTGTATTTGGCTCATGCTTTTGTTCTCCTTGTAGGATGTTAATAATATGTGTCATAAGCGTTAAATGTAGGGGTATTGGCAGTTTTGTTTAGTATTTGGGCGGCAGATCACGCAAAAGTAGAATTGTGCAAATAAACGACAGGATTATTTTTGAAGGACACCAACAAAAGTTGGCATTTTCTTTCTGGAACATGCAGTTATGCATGTGTTTGAAATGGAGGAAATTATCGACTAACTCTAAAGTGGTATTTTACATGCACTTACAATTGATTAAAGACAACATTCCGCATGTGGTTATTTGTTACACATAGGGGCGAGCAATGTCATGACAGTGTATGTGCGGTTACTGTCATGAAAAAACAATAAAAACTGCCATTGCCTCAATGGCAAAATTTGGATAAAGCCCCTATGACAAGGATAAAAATAAACGCACGCCGTATCTTCAGCTTGTTGATTCCTTTTTTCTTTTTCACTTCTGTTCACGCTGAACAAACGGCCGCTCCCGCGAAACCTGTAACTGTAGAAGCGAAGAATGAAACCTTTGCCCCACAGCATCCCGATCAATATCTCTCCTGGAAAGCCACCTCGGAACAGTCAGAGCGTGTTGACGCCCTGGCGGAAGATCCACGGCTGGTGATCCTGTGGGCGGGGTATCCCTTCTCGCGCGATTACAACAAGCCGCGTGGACATGCCTTTGCTGTGACCGATGTGCGTGAAACCCTGCGTACCGGTGCGCCGAAAAACGCTGAAGATGGTCCGCTACCGATGGCATGCTGGAGTTGTAAAAGCCCGGATGTGGCGCGTCTGATCCAGAAAGACGGCGAAGATGGCTACTTCCACGGTAAATGGGCGCGCGGCGGCCCGGAAATCGTCAACAACTTAGGTTGTGCCGATTGCCATAACACCGCCTCACCAGAGTTCGCCAAAGGCAAACCGGAGTTAACCCTTTCCCGTCCGTATGCGGCTCGCGCGATGGAAGCCATTGGTAAACCTTTTGAGAAAGCCGGACGTTTCGACCAGCAATCGATGGTTTGCGGTCAGTGCCATGTGGAGTATTACTTCGACGGCAAAAACAAAGCCGTTAAATTCCCGTGGGATGACGGCATGAAAGTCGAAAATATGGAGCAGTATTACGACAAAATTGCCTTCTCTGACTGGACTAACTCCCTGTCAAAAACACCAATGCTGAAAGCGCAGCACCCGGAATATGAAACCTGGACAGCGGGCATTCACGGTAAAAACAACGTGACCTGTATCGACTGCCATATGCCAAAAGTGCAGAACGCCGAAGGCAAACTCTACACCGACCATAAAATTGGTAATCCGTTTGATAACTTCGCCCAGACTTGTGCGAACTGCCATACCCAGGATAAAGCTGCCTTGCAAAAAGTGGTCGCGGAACGTAAGCAGTCGATTAACGACCTGAAAATCAAGGTTGAAGATCAACTGGTTCACGCTCACTTCGAAGCGAAAGCGGCGCTGGCTGCAGGCGCGACGGAAGCCGAAATGAAGCCAATTCAGGACGATATCCGTCATGCCCAGTGGCGCTGGGATCTGGCGATCGCTTCCCACGGCATTCATATGCACGCACCGGAAGAAGGTCTGAGGATGCTCGGTACGGCGATGGATAAAGCGGCGGATGCACGCACCAAACTGGCGCGTCTGCTGGCGACCAAAGGCATCACCCATGAAATCCAGATCCCGGATATCTCGACCAAAGAGAAAGCCCAGCAGGCCATTGGCCTGAACATGGAACAAATCAAGGCCGAGAAGCAGGACTTCATCAAAACGGTGATCCCGCAGTGGGAAGAACAGGCACGTAAAAACGGTCTGTTAAGCCAATAACCCCGTTCCGCCTCGCAAGGGGCGGAAAACACAATGGAGTGAATATGAGCGTATTACGTTCGTTATTAACTGCCGGGGTGCTGGCGTCGGGCCTGTTGTGGAGCCTGAACGGAATTACCGCTACCCCTGCGGCGCAGGCATCTGATGATCGCTACGAAGTTACCCAGCAGCGTAACCCGGATGCCGCCTGTCTGGACTGTCATAAACCAGATACCGAAGGTATGCATGGCAAACATGCTTCCGTTATCAATCCGAATAACAAACTGCCGGTCACTTGCACCAACTGTCACGGCCAGCCATCACCGCAACACCGTGAAGGGGTGAAAGATGTGATGCGCTTTAACGAGCCGATGTACAAGGTTGGTGAGCAGAACAGTGTTTGTATGTCCTGCCATCTGCCGGAACAGTTGCAAAAAGCGTTCTGGCCGCACGATGTCCACGTAACCAAAGTGGCGTGCGCCAGCTGCCATTCCCTGCATCCACAGCAAGATACGATGCAGACGTTAAGTGACAAAGGACGGATTAAGATTTGCGTCGATTGCCACAGCGATCAGCGCACCAATCCGAACTTTAACCCGGCGTCTGTTCCGTTGCTTAAGGAGCAGCCATGACCTGGTCTCGTCGCCAGTTTCTCACCGGCGTCGGCGTGCTGGCAGCCGTCAGCGGCACCGCAGGGCGCGTGGTGGCGAAAACGTTGAATATCAATGGGGTGCGTTACGGCATGGTGCATGACGAGTCGTTATGCATCGGCTGTACCGCCTGTATGGATGCTTGTCGGGAAGTGAACAAGGTGCCGGAAGGTGTCTCGCGCCTGACGATTATTCGTAGCGAGCCGCAGGGCGAATTTCCTGATGTGAAATATCGCTTCTTCCGTAAGTCTTGCCAGCACTGCGATCATGCGCCGTGCGTTGACGTCTGCCCGACAGGTGCGTCTTTTCGCGATGCCGCCAGCGGGATTGTCGATGTTAATCCGGATCTCTGCGTCGGTTGTCAGTACTGCATCGCCGCCTGTCCGTACCGCGTGCGCTTTATCCATCCGGTCACGAAGACAGCGGACAAATGCGATTTCTGCCGCAAGACCAATTTGCAGGCCGGTAAGCTACCCGCGTGCGTTGAGGCTTGCCCGACGAAGGCGCTGACGTTTGGCAATCTGGACGATCCCAACAGTGAGATTTCGCAACTGCTGCGCCAGAAGCCCACTTACCGCTACAAGCTGGCGCTGGGAACCAAACCGAAGCTGTACCGCGTACCGTTTAAATACGGGGAGGTGAGCCAATGACGCAGACTTCCGCATTTCATTTTGAATCGCTGGTATGGGACTGGCCGATTGCCATCTACCTGTTTTTGATTGGTATTTCTGCCGGTCTGGTGACGCTGGCCGTGCTGTTACGTCGCTTCTACCCGCAGGCGGGCGGTGCAGACAGTACGTTGCTGCGCACCACGCTGATTGTCGGGCCTGGCGCGGTGATCCTCGGTCTGTTGATCCTCGTCTTCCACCTGACAAAGCCGTGGACCTTCTGGAAGCTGATGTTCCACTACAGTTTTACCTCGGTGATGTCGATGGGGGTGATGCTGTTTCAGCTCTACATGGTGGTGCTGGCGCTGTGGCTGGCGAAAATCTTTGAACATGATTTGCTTGCCCTGCAACAACGCTGGTTGCCGAAGCTGGGGATCGTGCAAAAGGTTCTGAGCCTGCTGACACCCGTTCATCGCGGACTGGAAACATTGATGCTGGTGTTGGCGGTGCTGCTGGGGGCTTATACCGGCTTTCTGCTGTCGGCGCTGAAATCGTATCCGTTCCTCAATAACCCGATCCTGCCGGTGCTGTTCCTCTTCTCCGGCATCTCGTCCGGTGCGGCGGTGGCGCTGATCGCCATGGCGATACGCCAACGCAGTAACCCGCATTCCACGGAAGCGCACTTTGTACACCGTATGGAAATCCCTGTGGTATGGGGCGAAATCTTCCTGCTGGTGGCGTTTTTTGTCGGTCTGGCGCTGGGCGATGACGGTAAAGTGCGTGCGCTGGTGGCGGCATTGGGCGGCGGTTTCTGGACGTGGTGGTTCTGGCTTGGTGTCGCTGGGCTGGGGCTGATTGTGCCAATGTTGCTCAAACCGTGGGTCAATCGCAGTTCCGGCATTCCTGCTGTGCTGGCGGCGTGTGGGGCCAGCCTGGTCGGCGTGTTGATGCTGCGCTTTTTCATTCTCTACGCTGGGCAGTTAACGGTGGCGTAAGCCAGAACAGAGGTGGTTTCTGGACGTATTCCTTCCTGAAGTCGGTTTTCTGGCGTTGTTGTTAAGTCTCGGGGTCAACGTGTTGACCCCGTTGATGACCTTCGCGGGAGTGCGGTTACGCTGGCCTGCCATGATGCGGCTCACTTGCATCGGCATTCTGGCGCAGTTCACACTCCTGCTGCTCGCCTTTGGCGTACTGACGTATTGTTTTCTCATCAGCGATTTCTCGGTCATTTATGTCGCGCAACATAGCTACAGCCTGCTGTCGTGGGAACTCAAACTGGCGGCGGTGTGGGGAGGTCATGAAGGTTCGTTGCTACTTTGGGTGCTGTTGCTTTCCGCCTGGAGCACGCTGTTTGCCTGGCATTATCGGCAGCAAACCGATCCGCTATTTCCGCTGACGCTAGCCGTTTTATCTCTCATGCTCGCCGCGCTGCTACTGTTTGTGGTGCTGTGGTCCGACCCTTTCGTGCGGATATTTCCACCAGCAATCGAAGGCCGCGATCTCAATCCGATGCTGCAACATCCTGGTCTTATCTTCCATCCGCCGCTGCTTTATCTCGGCTATGGCGGTTTGATGGTAGCGGCGAGCGTGGCGCTGGCGAGTCTACTGCGCGGCGAGTTTGATGGTGCCAGCGCCCGAATTTGCTGGCGCTGGGCACTACCTGGCTGGAGCGCATTAACGGCGGGGATCATCCTCGGTTCCTGGTGGGCCTATTGCGAACTGGGCTGGGGCGGCTGGTGGTTCTGGGATCCGGTGGAAAACGCCTCTTTATTACCCTGGCTCTCTGCCACCGCGCTGCTGCACAGTTTGTCCCTGACTCGCCAGCGGGGGATTTTCCGCCACTGGTCGCTGCTGCTGGCGATAGTCACCCTGATGCTGTCGCTGCTGGGCACCTTAATTGTCCGTTCTGGCATTCTGGTTTCGGTTCATGCGTTCGCGCTGGATAACGTCCGCGCCGTGCCGTTGTTCAGCCTGTTTGCACTGATTAGCCTTGCGTCTCTGGCTCTGTATGGCTGGCGAGCGCGGGACGGTGGCCCGGCGGTGCGTTTTGCGGGGTTATCGCGAGAAATGTTAATCCTCGCTACGCAGTTGCTGTTTTGCGCGGTGTTACTGATCGTGCTGGTGGGAACGCTTTATCCGATGATTTACAACCTGCTGGGCTGGGGACGCCTCTCCGTTGGCGCACCGTATTTTAACCGCGCGACGTTACCGTTTGGTCTGTTGATGCTGGTGGTGATTGTGCTGGCGACGTTTGTCTCTGGCAAACGCGTGCAGCTTCCGGCGCTGGTAGCTCATGCGGGCGTGCTGTTATTTGCCGCTGGGATCGTGGTTTCCAGCGTCAGCCGTCAGGAGATCAGCCTGAATTTACAGCCGGGTCAGCAGGTGACGCTGGCAGGATACACCTTCCGTTTTGAGCGACTCGATCTGCAAGCCAGAGGCAATTACACCAGCGAAAAAGCGATAGTGGCACTGTTTGACCATCAGCAACGCATTGGTGAACTGACGCCGGAGCGGCGTTTTTATGAAGCTCGTCGTCAGCAAATGATGGAGCCGTCAATTCGCTGGAACGGCATCCATGACTGGTATGCGGTCATGGGTGAAAAAACCGGAGCGGATCGTTACGCTTTTCGTTTGTATGTACAAAGCGGTGTGCGCTGGATCTGGGGTGGAGGATTGTTGATGATTGCGGGCGCATTGTTAAGCGGATGGCGGGGGAGGAAGCGCGATGACTAAAGGGCTTCTCACGCTACTGCTGCTATTTACCTGTTTTGCGCGCGCTCAGGTCGTAGACACCTGGCAATTCGCCAATCCGCAACAACAGCAACAGGCGTTAAATATTGCCAGCCAGTTACGTTGTCCGCAGTGCCAGAATCAAAACTTACTGGAATCCAACGCGCCGGTGGCGGTCAGTATGCGCCATCAGGTTTACAGCATGGTGGCGGAGGGGAAGAACGAAGCCGAAATCATTGGCTGGATGACCGAACGCTACGGAGATTTTGTTCGCTATAACCCACCGTTAACGGGTCAGACGCTGGTGTTGTGGGCGCTGCCAGTGGTGTTGTTACTGCTGATGGCACTGATCCTCTGGCGAGTGAGGGCGAAGCGATGAAACAGTCACAAATACCGGTGAAAATGCTGACAACACTCACGATTTTGATGGTATTTCTCTGTATCAGCAGTTATCTGTTAAGCCCAAAATGGCAGGCGGTACGTGCGGAGTATCAGCGTCAGCGCGATCCGCTGCATCAGTTTGCCAGCCAGCAAACCCCGGAAGCGCAGCTTCAGGCATTGCAGGATAAAATCCGCGCCAACCCACAAAACAGCGAACAGTGGGCGTTACTGGGCGAGTACTATCTGTGGCAAAACGATTACAGCAATGCGCTGCTGGCGTACCGTCAGGCGTTGCAACTACGCGGTGAGAACGCTGAACTGTATGCGGCGCTGGCGACGGTGCTTTATTACCAGGCCAGCCAGCATATGACCGCCCAGACTCGCGCAATGATCGACAAAGCCCTCGCGCTGGACAGTAATGAAATCACCGCCCTGATGCTGCTGGCTTCAGATGCGTTTATGCAGGCGAACTACGCGCAAGCCATCGAACTATGGCAAAAAGTGATGGATCTCAACTCACCGCGAGTTAACCGAACACAGCTGGTTGAGTCGATTAATATGGCAAAACTGCTACAGCGACGATCGGATTAATCATCCGGCGTTGAAGATTATGTCATTGAGCTGCATAAAAAATAATCGAATGAACATATGCCAAAAATAATCACTAATCAGTATTATTGCAGATTAAACAAATAAAAATCTTTCCATAACAAATGGTTATTCATTAATCCTGCCATAAACTCGCGTTATTATGCATTAATGCAGCGAAAAGCTCTGTTGTTAAAGGGTTGCGCAACATACCGCGCAAATGATACTGATCATAAGCGTTAAAAAAATCTACAAACCAACGCAACACAATTCATGCCCTGGCAGTATGTCACGTTCTCGCGTTTCTGAACGGGGAACGGCGCTCCATTGAGGAAGTCATTCATATGAAAAATATAAAATTCAGCCTGGCCTGGCAGATTCTGTTTGCTATGGTGCTGGGCATTCTCCTGGGAAGCTACCTGCACTACCATAGCGACAGTCGCGACTGGCTGGTCGTCAATTTGCTCTCTCCAGCGGGTGATATCTTCATCCACCTGATCAAAATGATTGTTGTGCCGATTGTAATTTCCACGCTGGTGGTCGGTATCGCAGGTGTCGGTGACGCCAAACAGCTCGGGCGAATTGGTGCGAAAACCATTATCTACTTCGAGGTGATCACCACCATCGCTATCATTTTGGGGATCACTCTGGCGAACGTCTTCCAGCCCGGTGCCGGGGTGGATATGTCGCAGCTGGCGACCGTCGATATCTCGAAATATCAGAGCACTACGGAAGCAGTCCAAAGCAGTTCCCACGGCATTATGGGCACGATTTTGTCGCTGGTGCCGACGAACATTGTGGCGTCGATGGCGAAAGGCGAAATGCTGCCAATCATCTTCTTCTCGGTACTGTTTGGTTTGGGGCTTTCCTCCCTGCCTGCGTTGCATCGTGAACCGCTGGTGACCGTGTTCCGCTCTATCTCTGAAACCATGTTTAAAGTGACGCACATGGTGATGCGCTATGCCCCAGTGGGTGTGTTTGCGCTGATTGCGGTGACGGTGGCTAACTTTGGTTTCTCTTCTCTGTGGCCACTGGCGAAACTGGTGCTGCTGGTGCATTTCGCCATTCTGTTCTTCGCGCTGGTAGTGCTGGGAATTGTGGCGCGCCTGTGCGGGTTAAGCGTCTGGATCCTGATTCGTATTCTGAAAGATGAGCTGATTCTGGCGTACTCCACTGCCAGCTCCGAAAGTGTGCTGCCGCGAATTATTGAGAAGATGGAAGCCTACGGCGCCCCGGCGTCGATCACCAGTTTCGTGGTGCCGACCGGTTACTCTTTTAACCTTGATGGTTCGACGCTGTATCAAAGTATTGCTGCTATCTTCATCGCGCAGTTGTATGGCATTGACCTGTCTATCTGGCAGGAAATCATTCTGGTGCTGACGCTGATGGTGACCTCGAAAGGGATTGCTGGCGTGCCTGGCGTGTCGTTTGTGGTGTTGCTGGCAACGCTGGGTAGCGTAGGTATTCCGCTGGAAGGTCTGGCGTTTATTGCCGGTGTTGACCGTATCCTCGACATGGCGCGTACCGCGCTGAACGTGGTAGGTAATGCGCTGGCGGTGCTGGTGATTGCCAAGTGGGAACACAAATTTGACCACAAAAAAGCGATGGCCTACGAGCGTGAAGTGCTGGGCAAATTTGATAAGACTGCGGATCAGTAATTGAAGATTGCCGGGGATATCCACCCGGCAATGTGTGGATGCCTGATGCGACGCTTACCGCGTCTTATCAGGCCTACGCCAGACTGCGCAATAGCCTGATTTAGCGTAATTTTTGTAGGTCGGATAAGGCGTTTACGCCGCATCCGACATCAATGCCTGATGCGACGCTTACCGCGTCTTATCAGGCCTACGCCAGACAGCGCAATAGCCTGATTTAGCGTAATTTTTGTAGGTCGGATAAGGCGTTTACGCCGCATCCGACATCAATGCCTGATGCGACGCTTACCGCGTTTTATCAGGCCTACGCCAGACAGCGTAATCTCCTGATTTAGCGTGATTTTTGTAGGTCGGATAAGGCGTTTACGCCACATCCGACATCAATGCCTGATGCGACGTTTAACGTGTTTTATCAGGGCTACCTTAACCATTGGTTAATTTTTCAAACTCTTCACACCCGGTATCAAACCCTTCCATACAGCTCAGGTTCAACCAGTGCAGCGCCTTCTGTTTGTTCTTCTCGATAAAACCTTCTTCACCGTTTAAGAACATCATTCCTGCCCAGTACTCGGAATAACCGGTACGGGAAATCGCAGAGCTACGCTTGAAATACCAGGTCGCTTTCTCATCATCGGCCTTAATGCCTATGCCGTTGGCGTAAATCAAACCAAGCAGCATCTGGGCATCGACGGCGGAGTCGTTCTCCAGATCTTCCGAGGCGTTTTCTAACAGCGAAATCGCCTTCGGATAATCCGGTTTACCTGCCTGAGTATTCACCAGAATATGTGCCAGCGTCACTTCACCTTCTTTACTGCCCGCTTGCGCTGCTTTTTCGGCGAGAATTTTTGCTTGTGGATAGTCAAGACTGACCGGATTGGTGATTTTAATCTGCGCCAGCAGCGCGCAGGCATCGGCATCACCACTGTCGGCGGCTTTCTGTGCCCAATATTCGGCTTTGCTCAAATCGCCGGAGCTAAACCAACTGTCGGCAAGAAAATATTGTGCGCGTCGGTCTCCGGCCTCTGCCGCCTTTACATACTGGCTGCCAGGCTCAGAGTCATTCGCGTGGGCAAAGAATGTCAAAAACAACATCAATGCGATAATTTTTTTCATTTTGATAATACGATTGGGTAGGGTGTATCCAGTATAAAGAGTTCGAATGGATAAAAAAACAGCCTCCCAGAGGAGGCTGTAGAAGGGACTTATTTACGCCAGTGCCGCTTCGCGCAGGCGAGTTTTCAACTTGTTGTACTCGTCAATTACGTACTGCTCGGCGGCGCGCTGATCGGCGATCGGCTCGACGCGCACGGCGCAGTATTTGTATTCCGGCGTTTTCGTAATCGGGCTTAAGTTTTCGGTAACCAGCTCGTTACAGGCGCCAATCCACCACTGGTAGGTCATGTAAATCGCCCCTTTGTTAGGACGATCGCTGACCTGCGCACGGGTGATAATTTTGCCTTTACGCGAGTGCACCCAAACCAATGCCTCATCTTCAATACCCAGACGTTTGGCGTCTTCGGTATTGATTTGTGCGTAGCCAGGTTCATCAGCCAGCGCCGCCAGTGCCGCACAGTTACCGGTCATCGAACGGCAAGAGTAGTGGCCAACTTCACGCACCGTTGACAGTACCATCGGGTACTCGTCGGTGAGTTTGTCGATTGGCGCTACCCAGTCGCAGGTGAAGAACTGCGCCAGACCGTTCGGGGTATCAAACTTCTCTTTAAACAGATAAGAAGTCCCCTGATCGGCATCTGACGTATCGCGGCAAGGCCACTGAATGAAGCCCAGTTCGCCCATTTTCTCGTAAGTCGCACCGTAGAAATCCGGGCACAGATGACGCAACTCGTCCCAGATCTCCTGGGTGTTGTTGTAGTGCATCGGATAACCCATACGGGTGGCGATTTCACTGATAATCTGCCAGTCCGTTTTCAGATCCCACTTCGGTTCAACCGCCTTGAAGAAACGCTGGAAGCCACGGTCAGCCGCAGTATAGACACCTTCATGCTCGCCCCACGACGTTGACGGTAAAATGACATCCGCCGCCGACGCGGTTTTGGTCATAAAGATGTCCTGAACGATGACCAGTTCCAGATCTTCAAAGGCTTTACGGACTGCCGACAGTTCCGCATCCGTTTGCAGCGGATCTTCGCCCATAATGTACGCGGCACGCACTTCGCCATGCGCTGCGCGGTGCGGCAGCTCGCTGATGCGATAACCGGTATGGGCTGGCAGGCTTTCTACGCCCCAGGCTTTGGCGAATTTCTCGCGGTTAGCCGGATCTTTCACGTACTGGTATCCCGGATACGTATCCGGCAGCGCGCCCATATCACAGGCGCCCTGCACGTTGTTCTGACCACGAACCGGGTTAACGCCCGCATGCGGCTTACCGAGGTTACCGGTCAGCATCGCGAGGCTGGTCAGAGAACGCACGGTTTCCACGCCCTGATAGAACTGGGTCACACCCATGCCCCACAGAATAGATGCGCTTTCCGCCTGGGCATACATCCGCGCCGCCTGACGAATCTCACTGGCGCTAACGCCGGTGATATCTTCAACCGACTCCGGCGTGTAGCCTTCAACGATTTTACGATACTCTTCAAAGCCTTCCGTACGGGAAGCGACGAACGCTTTGTCGTACAGATTTTCTTCAATAATGACATGGCCCATCGCATTCAACAGCGCGATGTTCGAGCCGTTTTTCAGTGCGATGTGCATGTCAGCAATGCGCGCGGTTTCAATTTTGCGCGGATCGCAGACGATAATTTTCGCCCCGTTACGTTTAGCGTTAATCACGTGATTCGCCACGATAGGGTGGGAATCCGCCGGGTTGTACCCGAAAACGAACACTAAATCGGTATTATCAATTTCGTTAATGGCATTGCTCATTGCGCCGTTACCGACCGATTGGTGCAGACCTGCAACCGATGGGCCGTGTCAGACGCGAGCGCAGCAGTCAACGTTATTGGTACCAATAACGGCGCGCGCAAATTTTTGCATTACATAGTTGGTTTCGTTACCCGTACCACGCGAGGAGCCTGTCGTCTGGATGGCATCCGGACCGTACTTCTCTTTGATGGCGCTCAGGCGCTCGGCAACGTAATTCAGTGCCTCATCCCAGGAAACAGGTTCGAGTTTGCCGCCACGCTGGCGACGGATCATGGGGGTTTTCAGGCGCGGGGTCAGGATCTGGGTATCGTTAATAAAATCCCAGCCATAATAACCCTTCAGACACAGAGTACCCTGGTTGGTTTTCCCCTGCGCTGCCTCCGCCCGGACGATTTTGCCGTTATCGACGACCAGGTTGATTTTGCAACCTGATGCGCAATAGGGGCAAACCGTGACGACTTTTTTCATCAGTCTCGCTCCAGTTAATCAAATCACGCATACGCGCTCTCGACCACAGTATGCATCTTTTATGCCACATTTTATTTGAGGCTATTCCCTGATATTACGGGCACTATTTATTCAAAACTCTGACGAAAAACAGGCTGTCGTCAGTTTTGACGTGACGAAACGAAATACCGCGTGACAGCCATCACGCGGCAGACATTTTATTTTTTCTCAACGACGGGAGCCGCCTGATACCCGCCGCCCAGCGATTTCATCAACTGAATACTTTGAATCACCCGGCGGCTGTCCAGCATCAGTAATGACATCTCTTCGGAAAGCACCGGCAACTGAGCTTCGGTGGCCAGTAAGCGGCTGGTTAGACCGCGTTGGTAGGCGGCGTCGGCGGCACGCTGGGTGAAGCGGGTTGCTTCTACGCGTTCTGCCTGCATCTCCCGCTCGTCGTTGAGCGTTTGCAGACGTGTGCCATTGACTGCAACGTCGCGCACCGCGTTCAGTACTGACTGGTTGTAACGTTCAATCATCATGTTGCTGGCGGCGCGAGTGCCTTCGAGATTGGCATTCAACCGTCCACCGTCAAACAGCGGCAATTTCAGACCCGGGATGAAGTTGAACTGGCGACTGGTTTTTTTGAATAAGGTATCCAGGTGGATGGAGTCCAGACCGAAAAACGCTTTGATATCAAAGCTCGGGTAGAACAACGCCCGCGCGGAATCTACCTGGTCTAATGACGCCTGAACATACCAGCGCATGGCTTGCAGATCCGGGCGTCTGGCGAGCAACTCATAAGAGAGCGTCGCCGGAATACCGGTCTGTACTTGCGGTAATGCCACCGGTTTGATCTCCGGCATATCGCTGGCTCCCGCGCCAATCAATGCGCGCAGAGATTCTCGCGTTTCGGTGATTTGCCCTTTGACGGCAGCAATTTGTTTATCGACGGCCAGAATCTGCGCCCGCGCGCCGTGGAAAGGCACTTGTGCTTCCAGACCGTGCGCCACTTTACTCTGGTGCGCTTTCACCGCGTAATCAATCACATCGCGAGTTTGTTCTAACAGATCGAGCATCTGGTAGCTGGCCTGCATACTGTAATAAAGCTGCGCTACGCCAGTGGTCAGCGATAGCTCTACTGCTGCGGTTTCTGCCAGCGCTGCATTATGCGCGCCAATAGCGGCGGCAACCGCCGAGCGATGTACACCCCACAAATCAAGATCCAGTCCGGCAAACAAACCTACTGTGGCTTCCGTATAGTACGGCCCGTCCATACCCAGTGCTGGCGCATCCATTGAATAAGGGCTTAAAAAACCGTTCGCCGAGACACGTTGGCGGTTGAGCATCCCTAACGCCGCCACCTGCAATTGTGAACCGGCATCTAACAGGTCGGCCTGTGATTGCGCTTTTTCTTCCCGCAGTTTCGCTTCAGCAAGCGTGTGTGAACCTTGCAGCGTGTGCTGGATCAGGGCATCCAGTTGCGGATCGTTAAATTGTTTCCACCACTGCGCCTGCGGCCAGCCGGAACTGGCCAGATGAATATCATCGGCAAGTTTGATTTGTTCCGGTTTGAGCTGTTGATGAGGCGCAGAATCCTTACGTACCAGGGCACAGCCGGAAATCAGCGTCGTGCTGCCGAGAATGCTGCACAACAGCAGGCGTGAAAGTTGACGATTGATCATTGCGTGGCTCCTTGTGCCTGTTCCGTGGCGGGCGTTAATGCCGGGGCTGTCCAGTCTGGCAAGCGGGCGAAAAGCTGGCAGACGTGTTGCTCCTGTTTTAATAAGGTCGGCAGGATGGCCTGCGAGGCGGGTGTTTCTTCAAGCGTTATTTGAGGAGAACGGCTGAGTGCGGTTGCCAGACCGGCGGCGTATTTCTCCAGTGCGTCGGCAAACTGGCCTGCTCTGTCAGGCTGTAGTGCGTTATCCAGCGCCTGCGCCGAGTTCCAGGTTGCATCCCAGGCGTGAAGAATGTCGCGTCCCTGACGAATAACCGTTTGCGAACGTTCAATCAGTAATGCGCGTTCTTCGCTGTCCAGTTGACGTTCCAGCGCTACGCGTTGGCACATCTCTTCACAGGCATTAAACGCCGCATGCAGACCTATGCGAATTTGCAGATAAGTGCGCAGAGCCGTGGCTTCCTGCTGGCGTGGGATCCGCATTACTTTACTTAACATACCCAGCGCGCCAGCCAGTTTTTGCGGCAGTGTGCGCGCTTCACTTTCAGGCCAGACAAAGGTGTAAATCACCGCGGACACCACGGTACCAATGATGATACCCAGGGCGCGATCGCGAATTTCCACCAGGTCGTACACCGGGCCAAAAACGTTTTCGAGCGTGGCGAGCGCGAAGGTGACCACCATCTGTGTGCCGATATAAGAAGAGCGTTCAGAGCTGGTGGCAATCCATGCGCCCAACAGGAAAATCGGTGCCAGCACAAACAGCAATTCGACAATATTGTCCAGCCAGGGCATGACCAGTAGCGTGAATAACAGCGCCAGAATCGCGCCGCAAAAAGCCCCGCCAAAACGCAGCACCATCTTCTGGTACGACGAACCGACGTTCGGGTTAGCGACGATCACGCAGGTCAGCATACAGGTGTGAATGCCTTCCCAGTCGACGCCGCTGTAGAAGGTGTAACAGATCAAACAGGCGAGCAGCGTTTTTACCGCGTAGCGAATATAGTCTGGATTGGTAAAAGCATCGGCGACCATTGACGGCGGTTTGGCGGCGGGCGTTGGCGGCGTATTCGGGTCCATCTGACCCAGTTGCAACAACGTCTGGCAGATATTCTCCAGGTTACATTCCCGTGCTGCCATCGCTTCACTTTCACTGATCCGCCAGTCGCTTTGCCAGCACCGACCTTCGGCAATGGCATGTTGCAGTTTGTTGATTTCTGAGGCTAATTTTTGCCGAAATTCAATGATTGCCTGAGAATCAGCAAAAGAGGTGGGATCGTAGCGATTCAGCGTCGAGTAAATGTAGGTTACCGTTGCCACGCAGCTTTGCCACCATGCGCTTTGAGTTCGCCAGTTGGCATCGTCCGCGAGACAAAAGACATTGAGTTTTTGCAGCGCCAGCGCCTCTCTTTCAATCCGCGTTTCGGGTAGCGGTGCGAGGCTGTCCGTCAGGTGACTAATGGCATCATCAAGCCGATCATTAAGTGCCTGATGCATTTGCGTAATGGCACGACTGGGAAACCACAGCACGCCGATTAACGTCATCAATAACGTTGGGTAGAGGCCGACAACAATACACCACAGCGTTAAGCGCACGACCACTTCCGGATAGTCGAGCATGGCGGGGAAGGTTTGCCCGTAAATAGCGACAATGGCAACGGCGAAAAAGACCAGCCCCAGCCGATGGGTGCGCATCAAAAACATGCAGCCCATCAGGATCGGCCCGGCGATGATCAATCGGATCAACGGTTCGCCGTATGACCATTTGTAGATCAAAAACAGGCTGGCGATCTCCAGCACCGTGGCGACCACAAATAAGATCGCCACAAATTTGGTGTAAAACGCGTTCGACTGAATACCGTAAAACAGCACTGCCAGCGATAACGCCACGAAGGGGATCTCAAAGGTCATCGAGATCAGAATCACCAGCAGGCAGCCTACCCAGAGTTGCACGGTCTGCGGCACGCGGCCAGGTCGCCGCTCGCTTAACTCTTCATGAAAGAACGCCAGCAGCCTGACCACCGGTAATGGCAGGGAGTTGAGCGCGCTCATTATTGCGGCTCAAGATTAGCGACTGCCGAAGCGCCGATGCGGAACATTTCCGGATCAGGTTTATCAACCATGATTTTGACCGGAAAACGCTGGGCGACGCGGACCCAGTTAATAGACCGTGACACTTTCGGCAGGCCGCCCAGCACCAGGCCGCCGTCATCCGGTAGCACGCCGTAGCCAATCGAATCCACTTTACCCTCGAAGGTTTTGCCGCTGTCGCTCATCAGGCGAATCGTTGCGGGTGTACCTGAGCGAATATTTTTCAGATCGGTTTCGCGGAAGTTGGCGATCACGTACCAGTGACGAGTGTCGATTAGGGTGAAAATAGGGCGCATGGCAGAAGCAAATTGCCCAACCGAGGTTTTGAGGGAAATGACCCAGCCATCAAACGGCGCGCGAACGGTCGCCATTTCCAGATGCAGTTTGGTCAGCGCGATATCCGCTTCGACCGCCGCTCGTTGGGCGACCAGTGCATCGACGCCGCTGACGGCGCTGGCGGCTGACTGCGCCTGTAACAATACGGCATTAAGATCGGCTTCTGCGGCGCGCTGCGCAGTTCTTGCACGGTCAACGTCTTCCGCTGAGACAAAACCTTCTTTCAGTAATGGCTCGGTGCGGCGTAATGTATCGCTGGCCTGTTTTGCCGCGGCACGGGCTTTTTCTACCGTGGCATTAACCGAGTCGGCACCAAACTGTTGCGCGTCAACGCTACGCTGGGTGAGCATAATTTGCTTATCCAGCGCCGCGAGGGAGGCTTCGGCTTTCGCCAGATTGGCCTCGTATGGGCGCGGGTCGATGCGAAACAGCAAATCGCCCTGTTTCACCGCCTGGTTGTCGGTGACCGCCAGTTCTACAATGCGACCGCTGACTTCCGGCACCACATCAATGGTATCTGCTGACGCGTAAGCGTCATTAGTTGATGGCGCACTGTCTACGCGCCAGATAACGAAAACAAGGGCAACCAGCGCCAGCGTAACCACTAACAGAGCAGGGAATTTACTGCGAGGAGCTTTATTCGGCGTACTTTCCATGAGCGCGTCTCAAATAGATTAGAAAAATGCCAGCCAGAACAGCATGGCGTAGAGAGCAAAAAGGGCGGTATAAATAATTCCGACAAATGCCAGATTGATATTTGCCCGCTGAATAATTCGCCTCGTGATGAGCGTCAAAATAAGGCTGGCAATGGCGCAGAAAAACCAGCTGGGATAATAAGCGCCGATCACCGGGATTGCCGGAGATAATGAGCATCCCGAAACCATGAAGATGGGAATTATCCAGGCTATTTTTTTGAGTTGCATCGCCATGCGAGAGAGAACTGTTGGCATATTAAATACATCCTGTCTGCTGCGAACAATATCTGTAGTGAATATCAATATCCATTGAAGGCGTCAGTATGGCTATTTTCTTGATGAATAAAAATAGCTTTATTCAGCCACCGCATTCATAACTTATATATTTTATTTATTAATTGGTTGTATATATTTTTAAAATAAATGCTTTTGGGGGCTTCAGTGCCCCCAAAAGCGAGTGGCATTAATTTGGGGTTACGATATTCACCCACAAATCGAAATTATCCAGACAGGCAATAATTTCTTCCAGTTTCGCGCCATTACCAATAATTTTGGCTTTCTTCGCTTTTACCAGATCCGCCATTTTGGCTTGTCCGGTCAGCACGGCGTGCAAATCTTCACGGCTGATGTAGAAAGAGGCGTCGGCTTGGGATTGCAGCGTTTTACGGTAGTTAAGCACGCTATCGTTCAGCGTCAGGTTGAGGTTATCGCCGTTGCTCATATTGAAGTTCAGGCTGATATTTTTACCCGCAGCTTTCGCGCTATCGAGGCGAACGGACATAAAGTCGAACAGCATTTCGACCGACATCCCGCGAATGGTGTCCGGGGAACCGGTGGTGCCGTGGCTGAACTTATGCACCCCTTCGCGCAGCTCTTTCGCGCCGGTCAGGTAGAAACCGCGCCAGGTGGCGGACTCGGCCTGATAGCCCAGCTGTTCAAAGTTATTCGCTTGCAGATTCTTCGCGACCTGGTCACCCGGGTTGGCGGCAATCACCTGTTTCAGCAACTCTGCGGACCAGCGATAATCACCTTGCTTGTTCGCTTCTTTCGCCAGGTTGATGACACGGGCAGAACCGCCCAGCGCCTGCACATAACGTTTACCCATCTCCACCTGACCATACGGATGCAGGTTAGCCGGGTTACCGTCGTAATAGCCAAGATAGAAGTTATACACCGCGCGGGCGTTGTGGCTGACAGAACCGTAATAGCCGCGGCTGGCCCAGTTATTGGCAAGCGCAGGCGGCAGCTTAATCATGTCGCCGATTTCGTTCATGGTGTAGCCCTGGTTCGCCAGGTGCAGGGTCTGGTCGTGAATGTACTTGATAGTATCGCGATATTTACCAATATAATCATTGATATGCTTATTGCCCCAGACCGGCCAGGTGTGCGGCATAAACAGGACTTCCGCGTCGTTACCCCACATATCCAGCGTTTCGTTCAGATACTCGGTCCACTTGCTGGTGTCGCGGGTTTTCGCGCCGCGCAGAGTGTAGAAGTTGTGCAGGGTATGCGTGGCGTTCTCGGCGGTACACAGGGCTTTCAGAGCCGGAATATAGAAGTGCATTTCGGCTGGCGCTTCGCTGCCTGGGGTCATCAGGAAGTCAAACTCCAGGCCGTCGATAATCATCTTCTCGCCAGTTCTGACGATAGTTTTAGTCGGTGCAATAATGCTCGGGTCGCCCGTTGCCAGCGTCACGCCAAGGCCATTACCCACGTTGCCTTGCGCGTTGTGCGGCAGTAACAGACCGTAAGAGTAGAGCGCACGGCGGCTCATGATGTTACCCGCCAGCACGTTTTCGCTGATGGCTTCGTCCATAAAGCCAGCCGGAGCGATCACCTGAACTTTGCCGGATTTCACATCAGCTTCAGAGATAATGCCTTTCACGCCGCCATAGTGGTCGGTGTGGCTGTGAGTGTAGATAACGGCAACAATCGGTTTTTGCGGACGATGCTGGAAGTAAAGGTCAAGTGCGGCTTTTGCGGCAGGCGGCGTTACCAGCGGGTCGATAACAATAATGCCTTTCTCACCTTCAACGAATGTAATGTTAGAGATATCCTGGCCGCGCACCTGATACATTTTATCGGTGACTTTGAACAGGCCAGAAATACCGTTGATTTGCGACTGACGCCACAGGCTGGGGTTTACGGTTTCCGGCGCAGCGGCATTAATATCAAATTTGTAATCGTCCGCGCGGTAGTAAACTTTACCGTTCGCATCACGCAGAATACCTTCATCCAGCAGCGGAGCGATAAATCCACGCTGGGCATCGTCAAAATCCTGACGATCGCTAAACGGTAATGATTTGGCGTAATTCTGATTAACCTGCTGGGTATATTGAGTGGCGCCTTTCGCTTCATCTGTTGCGTAAGCGGTATTTATCATCATGCCGCTGACGGCGGTTAAGGCAATAACAATCCTGCTCAAACGGAATAACCGAGAGTTATTCATATAAATCTCCATTTATCATTTATGTCGTAAATATGTAATCCATGCAAAATACGTCATTTAAAGCTGGCGTTATCATAATTGGGAAACGACGAATTGAATAAGCAGAAGTGTGAACAGAATCGGCCATTTTATTAGGCATTTGTGCTGAAGAGGGAAAATTACGGCATATTTATTATTGTCATCAATAATGTGACCTAACTTATGTTTTTATTATATATATTGCTTTTCTCTTTCACTTCGGCAAGAAGTCCGCACAATGATTAATCAGGTGAATAATTCGGAGTATAACCATGAAACCTGTTGTGCTGGTGGTGGATGATGACACGGCTATCTGCGCACTGTTGCAGGACGTGTTAAGTGAACATGTCTTTACGGTTTCAGTCTGCCATACCGGGCAGGAGGCAATATCACGTGTTGAGGGCGATCCTGATATCGCGCTGGTGGTGCTGGATATGATGCTACCCGATACCAACGGCCTGAGGGTATTGCAACAATTACAGAAAATGCGTCCTGCACTGCCGGTGGTGATGCTGACCGGCCTGGGCAGTGAGTCTGATGTGGTGGTCGGGCTGGAAATGGGCGCAGATGATTACATCTGCAAGCCGTTTACCCCACGGGTAGTGGTCGCGCGACTAAAAGCGGTGCTACGGCGCGTTGGCGCGCTGGTGGTCAATGAGGAGAAAAACGCCGGGCTGTCATTCAATGGCTGGTATCTCGATACCACGCGCTGCCAGTTGCACAATCCGCTACAACAACATGTCGAGCTGACTCAGGGCGAATATGGCTTGTTACTGGCCCTGGCGCAAAACGCTCGTCGGGTGTTAAGCCGCGAGCAGTTGCTGGAGTTCACCCACAGCGACAGCGTGGAGGTGTTTGATCGCACCATCGACGTATTAATCATGCGCTTACGACGCAAAATCGAACTAAACCCGCATCAGCCGATGTTGATTAAAACTCTGCGCGGTCTGGGGTATGTCTTCGCTGCCGACGTGCACTAATCCGACATTTCTGTTTGCAGTTCTTCCAGCGTTTTTGCCCCGTCGATAGCATTGGCGCATAACAGGCTTGCCCGCGCGCAGGCGTGTGCCAGTTTGATGCTCTCGGTAAGCGTCCAGCGTTCATGGCAGCCATATAAAAATCCGGCACAAAATGCATCGCCCGCGCCGACGCTGCCGATAATTTCCCGTTGTTCTAACTTTTGCGAAGGGATCCACACGCCGCCCTGTTCCGGTGTCTCTCCCCAGGCACCTTCCGGACAGTGGATCACCACTCGCTGGCGTACGCCCGCATCTAACAGTTCACGCGCGGCGGCAGCAATATGCACGATATGCGGTTCGCCGTTAGGTAAGCGAATTTCCAGCCCGCTAAACTCCCCGGCCTCCAGTTCGTTAATTACCAGATAATCCAGATGACGCAACGCGGGCAGCACCATCGGCTGATAACGCGGATCGCCCTTGCGGGAGACAAGGTCGAGCGAGGTTTCAAAGCCAGTATCACGCATTTGCGCCAGCAGGCGCGCGCTACGGGTGCCGTAAACATCGTCCGGCATATCCAGGCTATCGAGCAACAGTAAATAGCCGAGATGGAAAATCTTCATGCTGTTATCGAGCTGATCGAACGCCGGAAGATCAAGCAGTCGGTTAGCGCCCGGCGAATGGAAAAAGGTGCGCTGCCCGCCTGGATCGGTCATCACCTGCGACATCGACGTCGGGGCAAAGGTGGTGCGCTGCACATGCTGGCGATTGACGTGATATTGCTCAAGCATCGCCATAATGTAATCGCCGTCGCTGTCCTGACCGATTAGCCCGACCGCCTGTAACGGCAGCCCGGTGCGCATTTTCGCCAGCGTCAGCAGGACGTTAAGCGGCGCACCTCCGGTAGAGCGTTCGCTGTGGGTGATCTCCGCCAGCCAGCCGCGCTCTGGCCACTGGATAATCTGATGGACGTGGTCAACCAGCATATTGCCTGCGGCGATAATCCCTTTACGTTCCATCATGCTTGCCCCGCACTGCCGAAAATACGCATCTGTTGTGCAACCGTATCGCTGATGGCGGCTTCCACTGCCAGCAGTAACTCGGCGAACTCGTCATACATCGGCTGACGGCGCGCCATTCGGGCCTCAACGGCTGCCAGCGCCGCTTGCGACATACCCGTGTAGAAATTGATTTTGTGGATACCCAGTTCTATGGCGCGACGGAAATCGGCATCGCTAATCCCTGAGCCGCCGTGTAACACCAGCGGGATAGCCGCCTGCTGGCGGATAGCGTCGAGGCGCGGGAAATCGAGTTTCGGTTCGCCGCGATATTTGCCGTGTGCATTGCCAATCGCCACGGCCAGCGCGTCAATGCCGGTACGGTCGACAAAATCACGCGCCAGCTGCGGATCGGTAAACAGAGATTCATCGGCATGACCGTAAAGCGCACCGCCTTCGTCGCCACCTACCGCCCCCAGTTCAGCTTCTACCGATACGCCAACGGCATGGCACATTTTCACCACTTCCCGCGTCTGGCGGACATTTTCTTCATACTCCAGCGTGGAGCCGTCAAACATTACCGAGCTGAATCCCAGCCGCAACGCTTGCACCACCGATTCAAAATGCAGCCCGTGATCGAGATTTAACACCACCGGAATGGCATGGCGCGCCGCTTCAAATTTCACGGCTTCGACCAGGGAATCCAGCGAGATATATTTAAAATGTACTTCGGCAATGTTGATAATAAACGGCGAACGTTCTTGTCTGGCCGCAGCGAATAGCGCGCGTAAAAAGTGTGAGTCCAGCACATTAAACGCACCTAACGCATAGCGATGTTCGCGGGCATGAGCCAGCCCTTCAGCGAGAGAAATCAACGGCATAACGTTCTCCTTATTCAGCGGAACTGGCGGTATTCGTTACACAACACCAACTGGGCCGGTTCGTCTTCGTCAATCAGGTTGTAGCGGTCCAGCGGCTGTAAAAAGTGGTTATCGTGGTCGTCGTCATTAACAGAAGAGACTTCGCCAACCAGCACATCGCCAAAACCGGCTTCTGCCCAAAAGCTGTGATAAAGGCCTGGCGGCAGGCAGATACTTTCGCCGGGAGACAGGCGCAACTGACTGCCTGCGGTATGTTTCTGGCGGCAGCCGTCGATCACCACCGTAACGTCGCTATCAACCGTTTGCTCGTTGCTATCGGCATTCCATAGTTCAACAATCAAATTGCCGCCGCCGCGATTGATAATGTCCTCACGCTTACGCCAGTGAAAATGCATTGGCGTTACCTGCGCATCGCGCACATGCATGATCTTCTCGGCGTAACATTTCGCATATGGCATTCCTTTTGGCGAACCGTTACGCAGGGTAAACAGCGTCAGCCCCTGTGCTGCAAAGTTGTTGCCACCAAAAGCGGTAACATCCCAGCCGAGTTTGAGATCAAAAACTTCCTCCCACGCGGTGGTGTCGAGTTGTTGCCATTGGGCAGGCGTGAAACTGGCAAAGGGCGGAAGATGCACGTCATGTTGCGAAAAGAATTGCCGTGTATGACCGAGAATGTCGTTTATAGCGGAGCGTTTCATCGAAAGCGTTCTCCTTAGCGGTGGCCGGGCAGCTGCGCCGCCCGGCGTGTGGACTTATTTCACCGTCCAGCCTTTGTAATTGCCGACGTTGTTTTTGTCGATCATCGTCACCGGGATCAGCACCGGCTCTTTCGGTGCGGGTTTGCCCTGCAAAATGTCGTAGCCAATTTCCACTGCTTTCGCAGCCATCACCTGGGGATCTTGCGCAGGGGTGGCGACAAACAACGAGTTCTCACGTTTCAGCGCCTCTTCGGCATCTGGGCTTCCGTCAACGCCGACAATAAAGAACTCGTTACGTTGTGCCTGTTTTGCTGCCAGATCGGCACCGATCGCGGTGGGATCGTTAATGGCAAATACACCGTCGATCTTCGGATTTGCCGCCAGCAGCCCGGTCATCACCTCCAACCCGCCTTCACGACTGCCTTTGGCGTTCTGGTTGTCAGAGAGCACCTTGATGTCAGGATGGCGTTTAAATTCAGTCTGGCAGCCTTCAACGCGGTTTTGCACGGCGGACACCGGAGGCCCGTTGATGATCACCACGTTGCCTTTGCCTTTCAGGCGATCGGTGATGTATTTACAGGCCATTTCGCCTGCCTGGGTGTTATCAGAAGTGATGGTCGCATCGGCGCCTTCTGCCGCCACGTCAACCGCCACCACCACGATCCCGGCGTCTTTTGCCCGTTTCACCGCCGGGCCGATCCCTTTTGAATCGGCAGCGTTGAGGATGATCATATCGACGTTAGCGGCGATAAAGTTGTCTATTTGCGACACCTGCTGGCCCAGATCGTAGCCGCTGGACACCAGCGTCACTTTGACGTTATCGCCCGCCAGTTTGCGCGCTTCCAGCTCCGCACCTTTGGTGATCTGCACGAAGAATGGGTTTGCCAGATCGCCCACCGTCACGCCTATCGATTTCAATTCTTTCGCCTGGGCGAAGGGGGCCGCGGCCAGCAGCGCGCCTGCACAGAGCGCGGTCACTAAGGGCTTCAATCTCATGCTGTATTCCTCATGTGTAGGGTATTGTTGTTATGCGCTTTGATGATGTCGGGTACGGTATTTGTCGATCAGCACCGCAATGATGATCACCGCCCCTTTGATCACCAGTTGCCAGAAGTAAGAGACGCCCATTAAGGTCATGCCGTTGTTTAGCGTGGCGATAATCAGCGCCCCAACCAGCGTGCCGGTGATGGTGCCGATGCCGCCAACGAAACTGGTGCCGCCGAGGATCACCGCCGCAATGGCATCCAGTTCGTACCCCATGCCTAAGTTGCCGTTGGCGCTGTACAGCCGCGAGGCGCTCATAATCCCGCCAAGCCCTGAAAGCAGGCCGCTCATGCCATAAACAAACAGCAGCACCAGCCAGACCTTAATGCCGGTAAGACGCGCCGCCTGCATATTGCCGCCGACGGCGTAGATATGAACACCAAGCGTGGTGCGGCGCAGAATAAACCAGCACAGCACAATCACTGCGAGGGCAATCACCACCAGCCACGGGATCGGCCCGAGATAGTTATTACCTATCCACTCGAAATTAATGTTGGAGTTGATGACCGTGGTGCCGTCCGCCAGCAGATACGCCGCCCCGCGTAGCGCCGTATAGGTGCCGAGCGTGACGATAAACGGTGGCAATCCGGCAAAGGCCACCAGCGCGCCGTTGAACAACCCCAGCAGCAGGCCGAGCATCAGCGCCGCTGGAATCGACAGCATGGCGAACTCCGGGCTAAGGGAGACGACCATCGCCGCCACCGCCGTGGTGCCGAGAATTGAACCTACAGAAAGATCGATTCCGCCAGTCAAAATGATGAAGGTCATTCCCGCCGCCAGAACAATGTTGATCGACGCCTGGCGGGTAATATTCAGCAGGTTACTTTCGGTAAAAAAGTTTGGCGCGATAAAGCCAAATACCGCCACGATCAGAATCAAAATGGGCAAAATGCCGACCGTTTGCATCAGATCGCTCATCAGCATTTTTTTGGCAGAGGTCTTTGCAGAGGTCATCATGAGGGCACCGCCTGGGAATGGGCGTCGTTGACGCCAGTCGCTAAGGTCATAATGTTTTCCTGGGTGATGTTTTTGCCGTTTAACTCACCGGCAATGCTGCCTTCGCGCATCACATAGACGCGATCGCTCATGCCGACTATCTCCGGCAGTTCGCTGGAGATCATCAGGATCGCCACGCCCTTGCGCGCCATCTCGTTCATGATCCGGTAGATCTCGCTTTTTGCGCCGACGTCCACGCCGCGCGTGGGTTCGTCGAGCAGTAAAATGCGTGGGCCAATTGTCACCCAGCGGGAGATCAACAGTTTTTGCTGATTGCCGCCCGAAAGCCCGCCCGCGCGTACCTGGGCATGAGGCACGCGGATGTTGAGCAACTTGATGGCGTCATCGGAGATGGTTTGTGCTTTTTTGCGATTGAGCATTCCCCAGCTGGCATCGCGCTCCAGGGTTGCCATGGTGATGTTTTCGGCTGCCGCCATTTCAAGGAATAAGCCTTGTTCTTTGCGATTTTCGGTGAGAAAACCAATGCCAAGATCGATAGCTTCGCGCGGGGAGTGGATCACCACCGGTTCACCATCGACTTCAATCATTCCGCCTGTCGCTTTATGCACGCCGAAGATCAACTGCGCCAGTTCGGAACGTCCGGCACCCACCAGTCCGGCGAGGCCGACAATTTCGCCGGAACGCACCAGCAGACTGCTCGGCTGCACTTTGCCACCGTCGGTCAGGTGGTGAACATTCAGGCGGGCTTTGCCGAGCGGGATATCGCGCTCTTTATTGAACAGATCGCTCAGCGGCCTGCCGACCATCATCCGCACCAGTTCAGCGGCGTTGAGATTGTCGCGGGTCAGGCTGCCAACGTATTGCCCGTCGCGCAGCACGCTGACGCGATCGGAAAGCTCATACACTTCCGCCATGCGATGGCTGATATAGATAATCGCCATCCCTTCATCGCGCAGCCGCATAATCAGTTCAAACAGGCGGTGAGTTTCACGCGAGGAGAGGGCGGCGGTGGGTTCATCCATCACCAGAATGCGGCTGTTGCGATGCAGCGCGCGGGCGATTTCGACCTGTTGTTGCTCGGCAATGGTCAGCGTCATGACTTTATCGCTGGCGTTAAACTGCGCGCCGAGGCGGTCGATCACTTTTTGCGCCTGCACCAGCATCTCTTTACGCTGCACCAGCCCGCCGTGGGAAAGCTCGCTGCCGAGGAAAATATTTTCTGCCACCGTCAAATTGGGTGCCAGCTGCATCTCCTGATAAATCAGCGTAATACCGGCGCTTAAGGCATCTTTTGGCGTGCGAATGTGAAAGGGCTTGCCGTCAATCAGGATCTCGCCGCTGGTGGCGGTATACGCCCCCGCCAGCACCTTCATCAGCGTGCTTTTTCCGGCGCCGTTTTCCCCCATCAGGGCATGGATCTCGCCAGGGTAAACCGTCAAATCCACCCCCTTGAGCGCGTAAAATTTGCCGAAGGCTTTGGCAATATTGCGCATCTCCAGAACCGGCGTGCTGTTCATGGTGGACTCCTGCGAGGTTGTCGATATCAGCACTCCATCACAGGAAAGTAAATGCAAAATGTCAGAAGCCGTTCATATTTGTCATATTGCGATTTTTCTTTACGGAGCGTGATATGGCGCACCCCGGACGTCACTTTTTTGCCAGCGCGCGCGGGCGATTGCTGCTTTTGAATTTGCTGGTGGTGGCGGTGACGCTGATGGTCAGCGGCGTGGCGGTAATGGGCTTTCGCCATGCCAGCCAGATGCAGGAGCTGGTGCAGCAGCAAACGGTGGATGATATGACCGGCAGCCTGAATCTGGCGCGCGACACCGCAAACGTGGCGACGGCGGCGGTGCGATTGTCGCAGGTGGTGGGAGCGCTGGAATATAAAGGCGAGGCCGAGCGATTGCAGGAGACACAGCGGGCGTTAAAAATCTCGCTTGAGCAACTGGCGGACGCGCCTTTAGCGCAGCAGGACGCCGGGCTGGTGACGCGAATCATCACGCGTAGTAACGAACTGCAAACCAGCGTCGGCGGAATGCTGGAGCGCGGGCAAAGGCGGCATCTGGAGCGTAACGCGCTGTTAAGTTCGCTATATCAAAACTTAAGTTATCTGCGGCATTTGCAAAAAGTCACTCACGCGGAAGATGACATTTTGCTTAAC
This sequence comes from Escherichia sp. E3659, assembly GCF_005781135.1. NCBI lineage: Bacteria > Pseudomonadati > Pseudomonadota > Gammaproteobacteria > Enterobacterales > Enterobacteriaceae > Escherichia > Escherichia sp. E3659. The sequence continues at coordinate 63,541 of NZ_VATQ01000023.1, forward strand.
GAGATGAACCGACTGATTGTTGCCGCTATTGCCACGCCCGCGCCGCAGGCGATTATTCATCAACTGGTCGGGGTGATGTCTGCGCTGCCGACCCACAGCGATACGCCATTGGTTAATACGCTACTCACTGATTTCAATGATGAACTGCGCAAACTCGCGCCGCTTTCGGCAGCTCTCGAGCAAAGCGATCTGGCGATCAGCTGGTATATGTTCCACATCAAAGCGCTGGTGGCGATCCTCAATAGTGACATTAACCATTATGCCGAACAGGTAGCGACGCTCTCCGGTCAGCGGGTGGCGCAAAGTTACCAGGATCTGCGCTCTGGCGAGAGGGTGATCATGATTTTCGCCCTGTTAGCGGTGGTGATCACCGCGTTTGCAGGTTGGTATATCTATCGCAATCTCGGCTCTAACCTGACGGCGATCTCCCGCGCCATGAGCCGCCTGGCGCACGGCGAAGCGGACGTCACTTTTCCGGCGTTACAACGGCGCGATGAGCTGGGTGAACTGGCGCGCGCCTTTAACGTCTTCGCCCGCAATACCGCATCACTCGATCGAACGTCACGGTTGTTGAAAGAGAAAACCACGCAGATGGAGATTGCCCAAACCGAGCGGCAGGGGCTGGAAGAGGCGCTATTGCACAGCCAGAAGTTGAAAGCGGTCGGGCAACTGACGGGCGGGCTGGCGCATGATTTTAATAATCTGCTGGCGGTGATCATTGGCAGCCTGGAGCTGGTGAACACGGATTCGCCCGACGCGCCGCGAATACAGCGGGCGCTGCAAGCCGCCGAACGTGGGGCGCTACTGACCCAGCGGCTACTGGCGTTTTCCCGCAAGCAGTCCTTACATCCGCAAGCCGTTGAACTGAAAACACTGCTGGAAGAGTTAAGCGAATTAATGCGCCACTCCTTACCGACAACGCTGGCGCTGGAGATTGAAGCGCAGTCTCCGGCGTGGCCCGCGTGGATTGACGTCAGCCAGCTGGAAAACGCCATCATCAACCTGGTAGTGAACGCCCGCGATGCGATGGAAGGGCAGACGGGAATCATCAAAATTCGCACCTGGAATCAGCGCGTTACTCGCAGCAGTGGGCAGCGACAGGATATGGTGGCGCTGGAGGTCATCGATCATGGCAGCGGCATGTCGCAGGCGGTGAAAAGCCAGGTGTTCGAGCCGTTCTTTACCACCAAACAGACGGGCAGCGGCAGCGGGCTGGGCTTGTCGATGGTCTATGGTTTCGTGCGCCAGTCCGGCGGGCGCGTGGAAATTGAAAGCGCGCCGGGGCAGGGAACAACGGTCAGATTACAGCTTCCCCGTGCGCTGACGGCGGCGAAAAACCTATCGCCAGCGACGGTAGAGCAGACAGCTGTCAGCGGCGATAAACTGGTGTTAGTGCTGGAAGATGAAGCCGCGGTGCGCCAGACCATCTGCGAACAATTGCACCTGCTGGGCTATTTGACGCTGGAAGCGAGCAGCGGCGATCAGGCGCTGGACCTGCTGGCGGCATCAGCAGAAATCGATATCTTTATCAGTGATTTAATGCTCCCCGGCGGCATGAGCGGCGCAGAAGTGGTCAATGCAGCCCGCAAACTTTACCCGCACCTGACGCTGCTACTCATCAGCGGCCAGGATTTACGCCCCAGCCATAACCCCGCGCTGCCCGATGTGGCGCTACTGCGCAAACCTTTTACCCGCGCGCAGCTGGCGCAGGCGCTGGGGCAAGAGAATTGAGAATCCTCCGCTACTCGCAGCAGGCACCTTTGCCTACCTTGTATTAACTTTGTTGCGAGGCCGAGTTTATGAAACGCCACTCCACGCTCTTTCTTTTCACCCTGCTCACGCTGTCCACCGTTCCGGCCCAGGCCGATATTATCGACGACACCATTGGCAATATTCAGCAGGCGATTAACGATGCTTATAACCCTGACCGTGGGCGAGACTATGAAGATTCGCGCGACGACGGCTGGCAGCGTGAAGTGAGCGACGATCGGCGCAGACAATATGACGACCGCCACCGCCAGTTTGAAGATCGTCGCAGGCAGCTGGACGATCGCCAGCGCCAGCTTGATCAGGAGCGTCGGCAACTGGAAGATGAAGAGCGGAGAATGGAAGATGAGTATGAGCGGTGAGGGGGGCAGCGCGCACATGACCAACCCTATCACGCTACCCCAATCTCCATCCCATCAAACCCCGCCTCAAATCCCGACGGCAGCGCGTTCTCCATCAGCCACGCATCAAACTGATGGCTGATGTGCGTCAGAATCACGCGCGGCGAGCGGATAACCTCATTCAGCGCCAGCACGGTGTTTAAATCGCAGTGATTACGCGGCGCATCCTCGCGCGGCGGGTGGCTGCAATCAATCACCATCACTTGCGGCTGGTTATTGCGTAAAAATTTCAGCGTTTTTTCCGGCAGGCCAGCGGTGTCAGACAGCCACGCCACCCGGCTGTGCGCCGTTTCCAGTAAATAGCCGAAAGTGAGTTTCGAATGGTTGAGCGGCAGCGGTGTGACCTGCAACCCCTGCAAATCAAACACCACAAACGGTTCCACCGTGTGGCTGAAATCAAGCAGGCCCGGATGTTTAAACAGATCGTCGCAGCCCTGTTCATCCGGCGGGCCATAGACCGGGATCGCATCGCCCACGCCCCAGCGCAGCGGAAACAGCCCCTGGACGTGATCCATATGGTAATGCGTCAGCAAAAACTGCTGGAACGATCCGGGCGACCAGCGATCGGCGAGATCGTGCAGCCCGGCGTCGATCAGGGTGACAGCCTCGTTAAACTTCACTACGCCGCTACATGGTTGGCGGCGATACTGCGGCGAGCGCCGCGCTCTGGCGCAGGCCACGCACTCGCAGCCCCATGCGGGAACGCCCTGTGCGCCTCCGGTGCCGGTGAGCGTGAGGATCAGGCTCATGTTATAGCGCCTTCGTGAAGCGGAAGTGGCTCTGCTCGTAGCCTTCACGCAGATAGAAACGGTGCGCGTCGTGGCGCTTCACGTTGGTGGAAAGCTCAGTCATTTCGGCCCCGGCCTGGCGGGCTTCTTCTTCTGCCCATGCCAGCAACTTGCTACCAACGTTCAAACCGCGCGCCTGCGGCATCACCACCAGTTCCTGAATTTCGCCGATCCAGTTGACATGATGCAGATGAAACTGCAAATGCAGGCCGATCATGCCGACAACTTCGCCATCCAGCAGCGCCAGATGGTAGCGCATGTTTGGATCGCGCAGGTTGGCGTTAAAGCCCACGCGAAACGCGTGATGGTCAAACTCCGCCTGTTTTAGCTCACATATCAGCGCGTAAACCGCGTCGGTGTCGTACTGCGTGGCCGGGCGAAGCTCACAAGCAGGCATGGTGTTTCTCCTTCTGATGGATCAGCGTCAGCAGCGTGTCGACCGACTGGCGCAGGCTGCCGTCATTGTTGAGCGTATGGCAATCCTGCGGAGTATAGCGGGCGGCGCGCGCCAGTCGGGCGTTAATTTCACTGGCGTTTTCACGGCCACGGTTTTCCAGGCGCTGGCGGAGGATCTCCGGCGAAACCTGTAAGCAAATGGGCAGCAGCGTCGATTGATAGCGCGCCCGCGCCTGCGGCAAATGCGCGCGTGAGCCGTTGACTACCACGTCGAATCCAGCGTGCAGCCAGAGGTCAATCTCGATGCCGACGCCATAATACAGACCGTTAGCGTGCCAGCTTAAGGCCAACAGATTTTGCCCCGCGCGGGTAAAAAACTCCTGCTCGCTCAGGGCGATATGGTTTTCACTTCCGGCGCTGGCGTCGCGCGTGATGTAGCGATGCGCCACCAGTAACTGCGCCTGTTCCCGCTGGCGCAGCGCTGCCAGCAGGCTATCTTTCCCGGAGCCGGACGGCCCCATTAACCAAATCAGTTTTCCCGTCATCAGAACACCCTTTTCCCCTGACGCCAGACGTGGTCGATATGAATATGATTGCCCTTGCGATGCGCCAGCACCAGGTCGGCGCGTTTGCCCTCGCTAATCACCCCGCGATCCTGAAGATTAAGCGCCTGCGCCGGATTTTTGGTCACTAACTTCACCGCCTGCGGCAGCGTAAAGCGGTTGCTCTGGTCATCGGCGACGCGAAATGCCGCATCCAGCAGGCTGGCGGGGTAGTAGTCGGAAGAGAGGATATCCAGCAGGCCAAGCTGTGCCAGTTCACTGGCCGCCACGTTGCCGGAGTGCGAACCGCCGCGCACGATATTCGGCGCGCCCATCAGCACGTTCATGCCGTGCTTGCGCGAGGCTTCCGCCGCTTCAAACGTGGTGGGAAATTCGGCGATCACGCTGCCAAGCTGGTGGGATTCGGCAACGTGTGCGTGCGTGGCGTCATCATGGCTGGCGAGCGCAATTTGTCGCGCGCGGCACAGGGCGGCGATGGATTCGCGATTCGGCTGCGACCAGCGTGCGGCAAGCGCCAGTTGCTCTTCTTCGTACTGCTGCATCTGCGCATCGGTGAGGGAGTATTTGCCCTGATAATATTCGCGATACTTCTCGCGGTTAGCGAACTGGCGCTGGCCCGGCGAGTGGTCCATCAGCGACACCAGCGTCACCGGCTCGCGCTGCACCAGTTTTTCAAACAGCGGCAGCGTGGTGTGGTGTGGCAGCTCGCAGCGCAGGTGCAGACGGTGCTCGGCGCGGTTGACGCCGCGTTTTTGCGTCTCTTCGATGGCGTTGATCATCTTCTCCAGATTCTCCAGCCGATCGCCGCCGTCGCGCACATCACCAATCGCCACGGCGTCCAGTACGGTGGTGATGCCGCTCGCCACCATCAGCGCATCGTGGCTACTCATCGCCGAGTGGGCGGGCCAGTCCACTTTTGGGCGCGGGGTGAAGAATTTATCGAGGTTATCGGTATGCAGCTCAATCAGCCCCGGCAGCAGCCAGCCGCCTTCGCCGTCCATCGCCTCCGGCAGATGGCTCTGGCTTTCGGCAAAGGCACGGATTTCGCCGTCATGCATCTCCAGCGAGCCGTGCACCACTTCGTTTTCCAGCACCAGTTTGACGTTATTGATAATCATGCAGAGGCTCCCATTGGGTGCAGGCGGTCGGCGACGTCATTACGTACGGCTTCGTCATGGAAGATGCCGACAATGGCTGCGCCGCGGGCTTTGGCTTCGCGGATCAGTTCCACCACCGCGGCGCTGTTTTTGGCGTCCAGCGAGGCGGTAGGTTCGTCGAGCAGCAGAATGGGGTAGTCGACGATAAAGCCGCGGGCGATGTTGACGCGCTGCTGTTCGCCGCCGGAGAAGGTCGATGGTGCCAGGTGCCACAGGCGTTCCGGCACGTTCAGGCGGGTGAGCAGACGCGCGGCTTTAGCAGCGCAGGCTTCACGCGGTACGCCGGTATCGAGCAGCGGCTGCATTACTACTTCCAGCGCCGAAATGCGCGGGATAACTCGCAGAAACTGGCTCACCCAGCCGACAGTGGTTTTGCGGATTTCCACCACTTTGCGCGCTGGCGCGGTGACCAGGTCAACCCATTCGTCGCCGTGTTTGATCTGGATTTGCCCTTCGTCGGGCAGATAGTTGGCGTACAGCGAGCGCAGCAGGGTTGATTTGCCGCTGCCGGAGTGGCCGTGGAGCACCACGCATTCGCCCGCGTTGACGGTGAGTGAGGCGCGTTGTAAGACGGGCAGGCGCACGCCGTTTTGCTGGTGCAGGATGAAGGTTTTACTGACGTTTTGTACGTTAATCATTTTTCGCCTCGTGGTTCGGGTGTCGGATGCGACGCTGATGCGTCTTATCCGACCTACGGGGAGCGCATTTGTAGGCCGGATAAGGCGTTTACGCCGCATCCGGCACCAGCTCAATTCTGCAAAACCGATGACACCAGCAGTTGTGTATACGGATGGTGCGGGTCGTCGAGCACGCGGTCGGTTAACCCACTCTCCACCACTTGCCCCTGCTTCATCACCAGCAAACGGTCCGCCAGCAGGCGGGCGACGCCTAAATCGTGGGTGACAATCACCACCGCCAGGTTCAGCTCCACCACCAGGCCGCGCAGCAGGTCGAGCAGGCGCGCCTGCACCGACACATCCAGCCCGCCGGTCGGTTCATCCATAAACACCAGCTTCGGATGCGTCACCAGGTTGCGGGCAATCTGCAAACGTTGCTGCATGCCGCCGGAAAAGGTGGTCGGCAGGTCGTCGATCCGGTTGGCGGGAATTTCCACCTCTTCCAGCCACTTCTGCGCGGTGGCGCGAATGTCGCCGTAATGACGCGCCCCGGTCGCCATCAGCCGCTCGCCGATATTGCCGCCTGCCGACACCTGGCGGCGCAGGCCGTCGAGCGGATGCTGATGCACCACGCCCCATTCGGTGCGCAGCAGGCGACGGCGGTCGGCTTCGCTCATGCCATAGAGGGAACGGTTCTCGTAGTAAATCTCCCCCTGTTGCGGCGTCAGGCGGGCGGAGATTGATTTCAGCAGCGTGGTCTTCCCGGAGCCGGATTCCCCGACGATGCCCAGCACTTCTCCCGGCCATAAATCAAAAGAGACATTGCTAAAGCCTTTGCCCGGCGCGTAAAGGTGGGTCAGGTTATTGACCGAAAGTAACGGTTGATTCATTGGCTTTTCGCCTCGCTCTGTTGGCGGCAATAATCGGTATCGGAGCAGACAAACATGCGGTTTCCGGCGTCATCCAGCACCACTTCGTCGAGATAGCTGTGGGTCGATCCGCAAATCGCGCACGGCTCATCCCACTGCTGGACGGTGAACGGGTGATCGTCGAAATCGAGGCTTTCCACGCGGGTAAACGGCGGCACCGCGTAGATGCGCTTTTCGCGCCCCGCGCCGAACAGTTGCAGGGCGGGCATCATGTCCATTTTCGGGTTATCGAATTTCGGGATCGGCGATGGGTCCATGACGTAGCGCCCGTTCACCTTCACCGGATAGGCGTAGGTGGTGGCGATATGACCGAAGCGGGCGATATCTTCATACAGCTTCACCTGCATCACGCCGTACTCCTCCAGCGCGTGCATGGTGCGGGTTTCCGTTTCGCGCGGCTCGATAAAGCGCAGCGGTTCGGGGATCGGCACCTGGAAAATAATGATCTGATCTTCGGTCAGCGGGGTTTCGGGGATGCGATGGCGCGTCTGGATAAGTGTCGCATCATCCGTGCGTTCGGTGGTGTTCACCCCGGTCACGCGCTTAAAGAAGTTGCGAATCGACACGGCGTTGGTGGTGTCATCCGCGCCCTGGTCAATCACCTTCAACACGTCGCTTTCGCCAATCACGCTGGCGGTGAGCTGAATGCCGCCGGTTCCCCAGCCGTAGGGCATTGGCATCTCGCGCCCGCCAAACGGCACCTGATAACCGGGGATCGCCACCGCTTTTAAGATGGCGCGGCGGATCATACGTTTGGTCTGCTCGTCGAGGTACGCAAAGTTGTAGCCGCTCAGATTAGCCATGGTTCTGCTCCTGTTGCAGACGTTTGAGTAGCTCCAGTTCAGCCTGGAAATCGACGTAGTGCGGGAGTTTGAGGTGCGAGACAAAGCCTGCGGCTTCGACGTTGTCGGCATGCGCCAGCACGAACTCTTCATCCTGCGCCGGGCCTGTTGCGTGCTCGCCGTACTCCGGGGCTTGCAGAGCGCGGTCAACCAGCGCCATCGCCATCGCTTTACGTTCGCTCATACCGAACACCAGCCCGTAGCCGCGCGTGAAGTGCGGCGGTTCATCCGGTGGGTCGATAAAACCGTTGAGCATTTCACACTCGGTCATCAGCAGTTCGCCGACGTTCACCGCAAATCCCAGCTCTTCCGGCACAATCGACACGTCGATATAGCCGCTGCGGATTTCTCCCGCGAACGGGTGATTGCGTCCGTAACCACGCTGGGTAGAGTAGGCCAGCGCCAGCAAATAGCCTTCGTCGCCGCGCATTAACTGCTGCAAACGGGAAGAGCGTGAGCAGGGGTAAACCGGCGGCGTGCGGGTGATGTCATCCGGCTGTGCGCCGCTATCTTCTTCAAATTTCGCCAGCCCCTGACGCGCCAGCAGGCTGAAAACGTGCGGCGACGGTTGTTGTTCGCTGTCGGCGGTGTTGAGCGTGGGCGCTTCGCCGTTCGCCAGCAGGGTGAAATCGAGCAGGCGATGGGTGTAGTCGTAGGTTGGGCCAAGCAGCTGGCCGCCGGGAATGTCTTTATAAACTGCCGAAATACGGCGTTCGAGGCGCATCTCGGTGGTGTCGAGCGGCTCGCTCACCGCCAGTTTCGCCAGCGTGGTGCGGTAGGCGCGCAGCAGGAAAATCGCCTCAACGTTATCGCCGCTGGCCTGTTTCAGCGCCAGCGCCGCCAGTTCGCGGTCGGCAATGCCGCCTTCGGTCATCACGCGATCCACCGCGAGGTTAAGCTGCTGTTCAATCTGGGCGACGCTCAGTTCAGGCAAATCGGTATCGCCCCGGCGTCGGCTCTCTTGCAGGGCGTGGGCGGCGTCGATCGCCTTTTCGCCCCCTTTCACGGCAACGTACATCAGCACACCTCCACATGAGTGGTTCGCGGAATAGCCAGCAGGCGCTCGCCGCAGGTCAGGATCAGGTCGATGCCGAGCGGGAACGGGTGCGGGCGCTCGGTGAGTTCGTGCAGAATGCACTCCGGCAGCTGCGGGGCGATCATTCGTTCTTCGGCAATACCCGCGCCGGTGAGACGCAACATGCGCCCGCCGCTCAGGCTGGCGACCTGTAAAATCAGCGTCGCGCCCGCTTCCGGCGCAACGGCGGTGCCGGTGGAAAGGGCGTTGAGCTGTTCGCTGGAAATCGCCTCATCCGTTACCGCGAAGGTCGCCTGTTCCGGTTGATTGACCAGCGGCGCGTTGGTATGAAAACGCAGGCTCTGGTTGACGATATCGTTACTTAATGGGGCAGAAAGCCACACCGGCGTGTCGTTATCGGCCAGCGTCAGCAGCACGCTGGTGGTGGCGATATTCAGCGGTTGCCAGCCGCGTTTGAGCTGATGCAGGGCGACAATCACGCCCGGCTCGCTCATGGCCTTTAACAGGCGACGAAAACTGTGCTGGGCATCCTGCACGGGAAGCATAAAAGCGGTTTCCAGGGTCATGCGTTGTCTCCGCGAACCATCGTAAAGAAGTCGACCCGGCTGGCGTTCACTTCGGCCTGGCGTGCGGCAATGCGTGCCATACGGTCAGCATCCAGCGGGGCAATAAGGGTTTCTGATAAGTTTTGAAAGTGGCGAGATTGCTGCATCAGCGCGTCAATCAGCGCGCAGCGTTCGGCATGCTGTTTATCACGCCCCAGCACCCAGCTGTAGCCGAGCGTGCCGTCAGTCAGGCGCACGGCGGCGCGGGTCAGCGTGGCGTCGCCGGCAAAAAAACGTTCGCCGGTGCCGCCCATCCGCGCCTGAATCTGCACCAGGCCAGTTTCGGCGGCGCGGATAACGTCATAGTCGGCGGTGATGTTCAGCGCGTTCAGGCGGGCTGCCAGTTCAGCCGGTTGGCTGTGCGCCAGTACGGACATCCAGTGCTGGCGGGTCGCGGTATCTGCGTGCATTCAGTGCTCCATAGTGAATTCAATCATGTCGGCGCGCGTCAGGCTGACGGAGTACTCCGCCGGGCTGCTTTCACCGTCACGGTGGTTAAGGGTGCGCACGCACAGCAGCGGCGACATATTCGGGATTTCAAGACGCTGGCACTCTTTGGCCTGGGCGCGGCGGGCGCTGATCCGCGTCTGGCTGCGGCGCAGCGCAATCCCCGTTTGCTCGCGCAGAAAATCGTGCAGCGAGCCGCTGTCGAAGCGTTGCAGCGTCGGCCAGAGGGTGAGGTCCGCAAAGTAGTGGTCGATTAAACAGAGCGCGACGCCGTTGACCCGACGCAGGGTGCGCAGGTGGATGACGTTCTCCCCCTCGGTTATCCCCAGCGCGTCAGCGACGTGACCGGAGGCGGGGCGCAGCACCGACAGCAGTTTTTCGCTGGTGGGATGGCTGCCCTGGTCCAGCAGGTTCTGGCTAAAACGCGCCTGGGCGTTGAGCGGGTAATCGAACGGGCGCATCAGCACCAGCACGCCGACGCCCTGACGGCGCTGTACCCAGCCTTTTTCCACCAGTTGGTCGATGGCGCGGCGCAGGGTGTGGCGATTCACCTCAAAGCGCGCCGCCAGTTGCTGCTCGGCGGGAAGATAGTCGCCGCAGCGGTAGTGTTGACGAAGCTCCTGCTCAAGTTTTGCGGCTATCTCCTGATAGCGTGTTGGGTAGCTGGTCGGATGTGTAGACAAGTGCATAGCTATCAATGCCTCGCTAATCAGATAAAGTGCTTACGCAACCGTTGAGAGAGGAAATCCAGCAGGCTGACCGTGACGATGATAAGCACCATCAGGGCGCAGGTTTGCTGGAACTGGAAACCGCGAATCGCTTCCCACAGCGTGACGCCGATCCCGCCTGCGCCGACCATGCCGACGACGGTCGCCGAGCGGACGTTGGATTCGAAGCGATAGAGGGAGTAGGAGATCAGCAGCGGCATTACCTGTGGCAGCACGCCGTAAAGGATCTCTTCCAGCTTGTTGGCACCGGTGGCGCGAATGCCTTCCACTGGGCCGGGTTCAATCGCTTCCACCGCTTCGGAAAGCAGCTTGGAGAGCACGCCGGTGGTGTGGATAAACAGCGCCAGCACGCCAGCGAACGGGCCGAGGCCGACGGCGACCACGAACAGCATGGCGAAGACCATTTCGTTAATGGCGCGGCAGGCGTCCATCAGGCGGCGAACGGGCTGGTACACCCACCACGGCACCAGGTTTTCGGCGCTCATCAGGCCGAAGGGGATGGAGAGAACCACCGCCAGCGCGGTGCCCCAGACGGCGATTTGCAGCGTGACGGCCATTTCGGTGAGGTAATCTTGCCACTGGCTGAAATCGGGCGGGAAGAAGTCGGCGGCGAACGTCGCCATGTTGCCGCCGTCTTTAATCAGCGTGAGCGGGGCCATTTCCGCGCCCTGCCACGAGACGACCAGCACGGCGAGAACAACGGCCCAGCTCAGAAGCGAGAACCAGCTGCGCTTGGGTGGGGCGATGGTGATGGTTTGCATGTTTGGCTCCGGTCTGTAGGCCGGATAAGGTGCTTGCACCGCATCCGGCATCAACGTCTGCACATTGTCGGATGCGACGCCGGGGCGTCTTATCCGACTTATGATTTACTGCACCGCTTTACTCACCGAACTCATCGCGCTTAACGCGTTGTTCAGGCGGTCCAGGTCATCCAGCTGCGCCTGAATCTCGGTGGTTTTCGCCAGCTTGTCCTGCTCATTCAGCCCTTTATTGCCTTTCACGCCCTGCATCTCTTTAAACAGCGCGAGCTGGCGAATGGGTACCAGTTGCAGGTCGCTGGAAGCGCGGAACGGTGCCCAGCCCAGGCGCTCCAGTACTGCTTTCTCTTCCGGCGTTTTGCCGTAATTCATAAAGAAGTCGTAGATCTTGTCTTTAGTGGTTTCGGAAAGATTCTTGCGCCAGACGATCGGATCGCCTGGGATCAGCGGCGACTTCCAGATCACTTTCAGTTCTTTCAGTTTCTCTGGCGCGGAGGTTTTCAGCTTGTCGAGGTTTTCGGTGTTGTTGGTGGCAACATCCACCTGCTTGTTGGCGACGGCCAGCGCATTGGTTTCATGCCCGGCGTTGACGGTGCGCTTGAAGTCGCTGGCGGAGATATTGTTTTTGGCAAAGACGTAGTAACCGGGGACGAGGAAGCCAGAGGTGGAGTTAGGATCGCCATTGCCGAAGGTGAGATCTTTCCGCTTCGCCAGCAGATCGTTCAGGTTATTGATCGGACTATCTTTGTTGACGATCAACACGCTCCAGTAACCCGGCGATCCATCCGCCGCGACCGTCTGGGCAAAGACCTGACCGTTGGCGCGATCTACCGCTTCCATTGCTGACAGGTTGCCGTACCAGGCGATATCCACTTTGTTGAAGCGCATTCCCTGGATAATGCCCGCGTAGTCCGGGGCAAAGAAGGCGTTGACCTTTACGCCCAGCTTCTTCTCCATATCCTGTAAGAATGGCGTCCATTGCGGTTTCAGGTTTTGCTGTGATTCCGTTGAAATAATGCCGAAATTCAGCGCCTTTTCCTGCTCTTCGGCGTGTGCCGGGCTTAACAGGGTGCTGAGGCTGAACATGCTGGTGAAGGCCAGCGAGGCAATTATCTTAGCGTTCATTCGTTTTCCTCAATGATGGGGATGTCAGGCAGCTTTCGCGTTCTCTTCGATGCGATTAATGCTGCGGTAGAGATGGTCAAAACGTTCGTTATCAAACTGTTGGCTGCTGCCGTCGTAGAAGACGTGCCCCTGGCGCAAGGCAACGATGCGTTCGCAGTAGCGCAGGGCGTAATCCACCTGATGGAGCGTAACGACCACGGTGATGCCGTCGTTCTGGTTGATGTCGCGCAGGGTGTCCATCACGATGCGGGCGGATTCCGGGTCCAGCGAGGCGATCGGTTCGTCCGCCAGAATCACCTTCGCCTGCTGCATCAGCGCGCGGGCAATCGCCACACGCTGCTGCTGTCCGCCGGATAGGGTGGAAACGCGTTGATGGGCAAAATGCACCATGCCAACGCGGGTCAGCGCCTGTAACGCGCGTTGTTTCTGCTCGCGGGTGAACCAGCTAAAACAGGTGCGCCAGAACGGCGTGCTGCCGAGCGCGCCAATCAGCACGTTTTCCAGTACGCTCAGGCGATTCACGAGGTTGAATTGTTGGAAGATGTAGCCGGTATGGGCGCGGCTTTTGCGGATATCGCGGGCCAGACGGCCTTCGCGCTGGACAGTGCGGCCCAGCAGCTCGATATGGCTACCGGCAGATTTATCGCCGGTAATCAAACCGCTTAAGTGACGTAAAAGGGTGGATTTGCCGGAACCCGACGGCCCAAGCAGGGCCACCATTTCACCATGATGAATGTTCAGATCAACCGCGTGCAGCGCCTGATGCTGATTGAAGGTTTTGGCGAGCTTCTCGACACGGATAATCGTTTGCATGATGCAGCCTCCCTAAAAAAGTGGCTCCATCGTGGCGGATTATTGTGACGATTTGGTTAATTAAAAGTGACTAACAGATGAAGAGTTAACGGGAATTCGATGACAGTGCGGGAGGGCGGGCCTCCCGGCGGGTTATTGCGTTGGTTGTTGTTTAACGACATTAATCATCCACGGCACGCCAAATTTATCGGTGACTTTGCCGAAGCCATGCGCCCAGAAGGTTTCCTGCCAGTCCATTTCGATTTTTCCGTTAGCTGCAAGGTTATCAAACCAGCGTTTTCCTTCTTCGACCTGTTGCGAATCGAGTACCAGTGTAAAGCCGGAGTAGCTGGCTTTTCCTGACGGCATGGCATCGCTCATCATGATATCGCTTCCGGCAATACGCACGTTAGCATGGGCGATGGCGGTATCGGGAAATTGCATCCCGGAAGGGCAGCCTTCGGCGCTGTCCTGCGCTGATTTCGGCATTTCGCCGAAGCTGATTTTATAGAGCAGTTCCGCGCCCAATGTGCGTTGATAATAAGCAATTGCGTCGGCACAGTTACCGGCAAAAGAGAGGTAGGGACTTAACGGCATGATGGTGACCTCAGTTAAGAGAAGCCAGTTAAGTGTAGTTCGAAATTTGTACAGATGAGAGGGAAGCCTGATAAGACGCGGTCAGCGTCGCATCAGGCATCTGGCACCGTTGCCGGATGTGGCGTAAACGCCTTATCCGGCCTACGGAGGGTGCGGGAATTTGTAGGCCTGATAAGACGCGCAAGCGTCGCATCAGGCATCTGGCACCGTTGCCGGATGCGGCGTAAAC
>NZ_VATQ01000024.1:0-51577 GCF_005781135.1 Escherichia sp. E3659
TGTAAGTATCCCGCATAATCGTGCCATTCATATTTAGAGATCATCCGGCATAATCAATCTGCCAACGAAGGAGATCGCTATGCGTAAAGCCCGTTTTACTGAGCATCAGATCATCGCTGTGATTAAGTCAGTTGAAGCCGGACGAACCGTTAAAGATGTCTGCCGGGAGGCCGGTATCTCTGAAGCCACCTACTACAACTGGAAGTCCAGATACGGCGGCATGGAGGCTTCTGATATTAAAAAAATCAAGGATCTTGAGGACGAGAACCGCCGTCTCAAACAGATGTTTGCTGACCTGAGTCTGGAGAACCGGGCGCTGAAAGACGTTATCGAAAAAAAGCTTTAAAACCAGCCTTTAAGCGTGAGCTGGTCACTCATCTGATAACGACATTCGGACTCAGTATCCGTCAGGCCTGCCGGAGTCTGAACCTGAGCAGAACGGTTTACCATTACCGCCCGGATACCACGCGTGATGAACCCGTTATTGCCGCCCTGCAGGCTGCGGCTGAGCGATACCCGCGATACGGATTTCCGAAGCTTTTCCAGATTCTGCGACGGCAAGGATACTCGTGGAATCACAAAAGGCTCCACCGTATTTACTGTCTGCTGAAGCTGAATTTTCGCCGTAAGGGCAAACAACGCCTGCCGGTGCGCAATCCCTCACCACTGGCTACGCCAGAAGCGCTGAACCAGAGCTGGTCTGTCGATTTTATGCATGATGCGCTGGCCTGTGGCCGTCGTTTTCGCACGTTCAATGTCGTTGATGACTTTAATCGTGAGGCGTTATCGATTGAAATCGATCTGAATCTGCCAGCTCTGCGAGTGGTCCGTGTACTTGACAGGATCGCGGCAAACCGCGGTTATCCGGTCATGCTGCGCATGGATAATGGTCCGGAATTTATCTCTCTGGCGCTGGCTGAATGGGCAGAGATACACGCAGTAAAACTGGAGTTCATCCAGCCGGGTAAGCCGACGCAGAACGCTTTCATTGAGCGTTTTAACAGGACATACCGTACAGAAATACTCGATTTTTATCTGTTCAGAACGCTGAATGAAGTACGGGAAATTACGGAGAAATGGTTATCAGAATATAACTGTGAACGCCCGCATGAATCACTGAACAATATGACACCGGAGGAATACCGACTTCACCATTATTTGGCCGGGTTCTCAAAAAATGCATGGAACTAAAACGGGTCTATTTACAGTTTCCATAACATAATATCTACTCTCTATAGTTTATGCTGCTCGATATAGTTTAGATTGTAATAATATGCTTATCTCCAGCTTCGTTTGAGCCGACTCATCTTTGTATCATTCTAAATGAGTTTATTAATAAACCGTAAATAATTCATAGTGATAACTATCTTTTTGCATAACTGGTTTGGATAGCTAGTGATTATGTAAATTTCTACGACCCTCATATGTCAATGTTGGCGTGTTACTCACTGTAGCTTATCATCCTGAACAGATGTGTTCTGTCTATAGTTTATAATAAGATGCAGAATTCTTTATTATCATCAGTAAGCGTATAAATAATCGATTCAGGTATTAATACGGATCACTACAACGTACTAACAGTTTCCAATGTCTTTTTTCCTTTCAATCAGTTATTAGCAGGATGGTTTTCCTCATTTGCTTGTACCTGTCTGTAGTTAAACCACTTTTATAGTACTAATTTTTGTATGGGAGTTAATCTTTTTTGCTTTCGATTTTTAGTTCGTTTCTGATACCTCATAGTCTGTTGTCTGAAGTGAAGATAATAGCATCTGTATTCTTTCCTAAGCTTTTGCCTTTAGTTTAGTTCGCCACTTTGTGGAACTATGGCATTATTTTTCACTTCATATGCTACTTTCAATTATTAGTAACCATAATCAACCTTTTCTTCGCTCGATACGTGTTGTCGACGAACAAACATCAACTAATTGTTTTAGCTGAGTGTAACTGTGCCGATTTCACCGTGAAATTGATGTGTAAAAACAATATAAATCAATATGTTATTGATGGTTTTTCTATGGCGAAATCGTCAGAGACAACAGATGATGCGGTAGCCTGTCACTTTGTGATTTTTAGCACAACTAGCCAGATTTTTATTACCTGTGCATTGAATCCGGAACTGAAGGCGAAATTCTTACGTCAAATTTGTGAACTACACAGTAGATCAATGAGCCGGTTAACTGAATAGCCAATGAATGACCTGGTAAAAATAAGAGACAATGAGTTGGTTTAAATCGTGCACGCTTAAAAGGTTATTCATATTTAATGTTGTCATAAATGTGATGAGGTACCCGAAGTAAGAGCTGATTCGACGCATGTTAAAGGGCTGACAAAAGTATCCTGAGCCCGCATTACGCTGCATTTGACGATTTCAACCTGAAATTTTTTGAAAAAATGTAGTAAATCAATGGATTGCTCACATTTAAGATTGGCGAAAGATCCTGAACGTTCACGACAAAGAATGGTGCAGTAAGCGCATAATTTTTCTGAGGGTAAAACTGCATTGCTAAAAGATAGATTATCGTAAGGCGATAACCTGATAGAAAAGATGCTTATTTCAGAATGTAATGGCTATTGTATACCACGAGTTCCGCATGTGACTTTTCAGGAAAGAGAGAAGAAGCGTACAGATAATTACTGAACTGTTTGCCTGTAAATGGTATTGCGCTATCGGATGTTTGAACCGGTGGCGCCTTTATGACTATTGGTAAGTTTGAATAAAAGGCTGAAAGGATTTGGCGCCATGGGAGCCACTGATGATGTGTTCTGTGCTTGTTGAGTAGTTGTGCAGACATCTAAAGTTCAGTGTGCTGATCCTGTTGAAAGGAGGATATCGCATATGTCAGAAAAAGATGGCCAGAGATGCTCTTCTGTATGTGTGATGAGTTATTCAGACACCGTTCCATTGAATGGAACAGATGCGTATTCGACTAAATGCGGGATGGAAATTGCTGCGGCAAATGTAGATTGTGGCAGCGTTAATACTATTGCCGATTATGTAATTCATGCCCCCTCTAACATCATCATGCATGTCATTAACCAAAATTTTGGCAAGGGTCAAAAAAGAGAAGCGCAGGTCATTACGGGGTTATTCATGGTATCGTCGCAAATAACAAAGATGCCTGAAAGCGTAGAAAAACAACGTGCTCAAAAAAACTATGCTGGAACATTGCGTTACTTAGTCTCTCAGAAGCATGTCAGTTTAACGTTATTTGTATCCGTAAATGATAAAGCTGATCGCATCAATCATCGACTATTAAACCGATTGCTTGATATTGCAAAAAACGCTGATTATCAACAGAAGTTGCTGCAGACGTTTCAGCTCACAGATATCAACTTCTTTATGCATGGTGTTGATGATAAGGAGGCAAAAAAAACAGGGATTTACGGGACATTAGTTTTTCGTAATGAGACTTCATCACACGATAGTAGTGACATACCAACATCTGTCCAGTTTCCCATTCAGGTAGAAGATGTAAGTAAAAAAACTTACGTGCTGTCATTTATCAAAAAATATTATTATCCAGATCCTCATGAATGCACCATTGAAGGTGATTTTGTCGGTATCGCACAAATAGCAGAAAAATTAGATAAAGCACGTCTGCGAGCTTTAATCGGGGCAGAACGTTACCAGAAAGCTAATAATAAGCTTAATGAATCAATTACGAACTTATCGCACGATATAACGCAATGTATTTCTGGCGTATTTGAGCTGAATGACATAGAGGCGAATTTTAACTGGATTTATCACTATATAGATGTTGTAAAAAAAGAACATGAGAATAGAAATGAAGAATATAAAAAATGGCAAAAGTGGTCATTACAGTACATAGATTATGCAAAAAGATTCTTAGATAACACACTGACCATACAGAACTATATAAGTGCTGTTTTGGAGATTGCTGCCGGGCTAAATGCTTTAGGTGATGACTATGCTGTTGTTGCCAGCAGGTATCTTGGTTCAAAAGGCTTTACCATGGATAGTCATGGTAAAATTAAAGCAAAATTTAGCATTCCTTCCATCTTAATAAATGGGAAATTGGCAGATTACAATTTTGAATCTGGTTCAGAAATAGCGATTCTTGCTGAGGCTGAACGTTGCTATTTAAGCTGTGAGAAAACTGAATTTATATGTCAGAGTCATGATATTGTCCCTGCCGTTGACTCTTCTCTTGAGTTCGAAGTTAAACAAATCATTGAGCAAGTAATTTATTATAAGAATAGCGGTAATGAACTTATAAAGCGTGGCGCTGCCATTTTCATTGAAGGGTTAGGGTAGTTACAACGGCGTGTGACTCACTATCCCTGAGCCTGGGATTACCTGCTCAGAGCATTCCTCAGATATTTTTCACATAAGCATTTCAACGACTTTGTATCGGTTCATCCTCGATACAAAAGCCTCCATCAACTATTTATACCCCTGAGAACAGCCTTCCTGGCGCTTTCCGCTTAAGCTCGTGACTTTTACTCTTTAGAATTTTTCCCTTTGTGCCGATTTGTACAGTAAGTCAATGTTCGTGACGGCAACATTGCAGTCTGGCTTTATGCGTATACCCACAGAAGAAGAGTATGTTATGTCCCGAACCATGATTATCGAAAATCAGAGTCAGTATGTTGAGATGAAAAGCAACACATCGCCGTTATTCAGAGAAGATGCAGCGAGCACAATAGCGATGATGAAGGCGCTATTCCTGGGAAGGATATATGGCCTTAATATCATCTGGCGGCCGGTGTTTCCCGAAGATATCGTTTACTGATGAATTTACCAATGAAATCTCTGGCTCATGATTACAGACCTGACTACCGGTTTCTCAACGCGGGAATAATGTTCTGGACCCTGGCATTAATTTTCTGGTATTCAGGAAAACTGTTTATCTCATCCATATTATTTTTCTTCATAATTTGCTCTTTCTCCACTCATTTTTTAAAGAAAAGGATACTCATGATGTTTAATAAATCTAAAGCAGCAAAAGATAAGTTAGAAATAGTGTCAGAAAAGGAAAGTGCAGACACCAGCAGTTCCTTAAAGAAAATTGAAAACAGAAATTTAACTAATGAGAGTGGAACAGATAGTACGGTTATTGCCAGTGATGTCGTTTTTGATGGAAACATAAATTCTAATAAACAAATATATATCTATGGTTGTGTGAATGGGAATGTCCTTGCTAAGGATGGACTGGTAAAAATAATGCGTAATGGCGTGGTGGAAGGCAATATTACCAGTCGGGAATTAATTGTTGATGGCGTTATAAAAGGGCACTGTCAGTCTGATTCTGTCGATATTTATGAAAACGGACGACTGGATGGTACGTTAGTTTATGTTTCTTTATCTATTAAAAAAGGTGGTGTTTTGACTGGTAAGGCTGAAGTACTAACGCCGAGTCCTGCAAAGCAAAAAATTGTCGATCTAAAGAGTGAGAAGGTCATTGCTGTTCCAGAGCAACCTGCAGTACGTGGAAAGTGATAAACTGAGCTATCTATATTTTTCTGGGGAGATCTCCAGTCCATTCACGCATCGGATGTCCTGAAGTCCTCCCAATTTCGCACACAGGGACTGAACGCCTCAGGCAATTATCAGACGCCTGGCTCCCAGATAATGACGGCGGTAAAAATCTTTTTCCAGGCTGACAATTTTGACATTTTGCCCCGTATGCGGCGCTTCTATGAAATGACCATTTCCCACATAAACACCGACATGATCGACTTGTTCCCCATGCATTGAGAAAAATACCATGTCGCCGGGTTGTAGAAGCATATAAGGCACATGGTGTGCCTGTGGCATGGAATACATTCCGGCGGCGGTCCTGGGAAGGGTAATGTGAAAATTCTTACGCCACGCGTACCAGATAAGACCACTGCAATCAAATCCGGTTTCAGGAGAAGCGCCTCCCCAGCGATAGGGTTTACCCAGCTGTGCCATCAGCGTATTAATGAAGACTGTATTGGGCGACAATTTATGCTGTTTTGTTGAGTGGGATGTTTTTGTTTTGCGGTGATGGTTAACGACAGGAGTGTGTCTGACGTGGTGGACCGGCGATGCCAGTGTTGAGGCATGGTAACCTAACATCAGTAAAAACAATAAAGAACGATGATGTCGATACATAATGTAGACCTCTCGTTAATTTGTAGAAATTCCGATGCTGTAAATTCATCCGATGATTTCTTTAAGATTTCTTTGAACCCGAGAATTGGCACGATGTGTAAAACCGTTAACGCTGGACCGACTTTTGAACGGGTAGAAAAGATCGGATTTTGTACGTCTATCATTGCAAGGGGTGACTGGAATATCCTGATGGTGTCGTGATGAAATTCTGATGAGAAATCATAAAGCAGGACTTGTTACAATGAATCTACTTTGCTATTCGGTGATGGTGAGAACGTGGAATCCGGGCTGTGTTTCCTTAAAGTAATCTACTCATTGGCGTGGCCATTTAGATATATCACCAGTGATTTATTTGTTAATGAATTGTACGCCTGATAGTGATTCTATTTTATTTAAGTTTGGATTTAGATATTTTATAAAACAGTAGTAACTAAATGAAATTAAATAAATATAAATCAAATTACTTGTAAAATACGCAAGACATGCACGTCCTGGTTAACACAGGAATGACGTGCTTGTAAGTAGTGAATTAAACACAGATTGCTGCTCACGTAATTTATACTCAATAAAATCAACAATTAAGCTTGTGAGATTGCGGCTGTGGTGGTGATGCATCAGCTTCGGAGTATTAAAAAATATTGTTAGTTACTGCGATTAATATCTGTGAACTTACCGGTTGGTTAGGTGTCTTGAGTTATTGAAAACAAGCTATTTTGGCATCGATTAAATATAAGTGTCTTTCGTCGAGAAAACTGCATGCCTTTTTTGATGGACGACACCTGTATATAGCTTCGATGGGATATTTATTAAAAACAATCTATTCTTTTAGCCGGGAAAATAAAAATGAAATTTACGCTAAGTCAGTATTCTCTGCTGACCTGTGCTTTTTTTATTGCGCTGTCTGGTAATACTCAGGCGGCTACGACCTATATGGAAGCCAGTAATGATGCTATGGGGGGAACGGGGGTTGCATCGTCGCATTATTGTGCGGCAGGACTCGCTAACCCGGCACTGATGACAAATGCCACTGCTTCCGATGATTTCAGCATGATTCTGCCGTCAGTCGGAGTACAGGTATCGGATCCTGACCATTTGCAGGATGGTGTGGATGGTGTGAAAGATGCATGGGATCGCTATGAGGCAGAACTGTCTGCTACTGGGACACCTCTGGAGGCAGCGACCGATCTGCAACATCAACTGGAGAAATTTAAAAATACACAGGTGAATGTACAGGCCAGTGTGGGCATGGTCGCGGCTGTCCCTAACAGTCAATTGCCTTTTGCCCTGATGATGAAGTCATGGGGGACAGCAACGGTAGAGGGAAAAGTCAGCAATCATGATCTGCAATATCTGGATGATGTGACTAAGGGTAAAATTATTCCAACAGCGGATGACCCTGATACGTTGACATCGAGGGCTTACGGTCGAGCGGCGGCGGTAAGTGATGTCGGAATTGCCTTTGCCAGGGCATTTGAGACTAACGGATTCAGATATTCCCTTGGTGTGACACCAAAATATCAGCGTGTAGATTTGTTTAATTACAATACCACGGTACAACATTACGACAGCCACGATTTCCGCAGCCGTGAATACCGTAACACGACTGGCGGGGCTAATGCCGACATTGGTTTTACCACAGAACTGAATGAACACTGGATGCTGGGGCTGGCTGGACAAAATATTGTTCCCCGCAGCATTGATACGAAAGAGGTTAATGGGCTGAAAGAAACCTTCAGAATTCGCCCGCAGGTGACTGCCGGGGGCTCATGGCATAACGGAATCGTGACGACTGCGCTGGATATAGATCTGACGCCGGCCAGTGGTTTTATCCGTGATAAAAAGCGTCAGTTTGCGGGTCTGGGGGCTGAATTTAATGCCTGGAATTGGGTGCAATTACGTGCGGGGTATCGTCAGAATATTGCCTCTTCAGAGGGCAACGCATTGACTGCCGGTATCGGCATTTCTCCATTCAATGTGGTGCATCTTGATCTGGCTGGTCTGATTGGTGCTGATCGGACGTACGGTGCAGTGGCCCAGTTGAGCGAGACTTTCTGACAGAAACCAGAATCCGGGGCTTACAGTAACATATTGCTGTTTTAGTTTGGGCATATAGCGGCGCTGTGAAAAATATAGTGAAGCGTATGCCCATAGTTTTTGTGGCAAGCTGTCGATGTATGATGTCAGTAGGGGAAGCTATATAGCAATACAATCATGTACCGGTAATGAACAGGGATATATGGAAGAATACAAAAAGCGCACTGACTAAAATTCTAACGATAAAGATAATCGAACGTAATCATATTTAGATGATGTTATTTTAAGATAAAAAATACCCACCATGATACATGGTGGGGAAATCGAACAATGAGTAGGACGGTTGTAGCAGGAGTTACCTCACACAAGAATCATTATTAACAGGATTAAAAATTGTGTATATAGGGCCATTGCCTGACAAAGTTTTATTTTGATAATTATTCTTATCACTTACCTTACATAAGTACTTTGACTTTGGATATCCATCCCCTTTGTTGCATACAAAGTTCCATCCACTCATAACGAGTATGTTCATTTACATCAATCACATAACTTCGTAAGGCTGGTGAACTTTCATACTTTTTTTTGCAGTGCTTGTTGTTGCGACATTTTTCGACGTGTGTTTCATAAACTGTTCTTTCCGCTACTCTATTCTTAACGGGATATTTCTCTTCAGCCAATGTTCCGCATTCATGTTGTGCAGTTGAAAGATCCTGGGCATCATAGCGAGTGCGTTGCCATTCTGTTGTACATCCTGATAATATGAATGAGAATAGTAGTAGTAAGTGTATTTTTTTCATATCATGTTCCTTATGTTCTGTTTGAGTATCGACTTCTTATATCACACACACTACGTTTGTCTAACTGAACAGTATCGTCGAAGCGAAAATTATATTATTGATCTGTGTAATAAAAATAATGGAAAAATATAAAAATAGAAGATTTGTATCAGATATTCAATACAGTTGATTACTTATGTCTGTGATCATTGAAGGTGGTTAGATATGTCATAATCCTCAGGTGCTTAGACGCTAACTGGCATCAGACAGTTGTTATCACCCTTGTTACGAAATGATGACGAAAACCAGGATACGATAGTTCAGAACGTAAACTCAGTTATGGTTGAGTATGGAATGGTCATAGAAAAATAAGAGAAACAACAGGGGCATATACGGCGGAAAATCGTGGATGCGGGAAGCATGAAGTTACCGTAACAAAAATAAGGATATCTTCTTAGTGAAGAACAGCAGTAATAGTCATTCCCGTCTGGTGACAGGAATGCATTATCAATGATAAATGTTAAGCTGGCGGGTTAGCTTTATTGTAAAACGGCATTTCTATGAGGAAATGGGGTATGGTGATCAATAACAAAACGGGTAACTTTACCGGTTATAGAAGATAAATCGCAGCGGAAATAAAATGGAATCCATTTCTCCCCGGAAATAAGGTATTGGCCATTGCCAGTTAGTCTGATAGGACTATGTAATATTAAAGTGTTTTGTTCCCCGTCACTGAGAATGACTTTCTCGACGAGAGATTCCTGTCTTTGTATAACAGTCGTTGCAACGGGGCGGCATAAGAATTCTGCTATTTGATGTGCTTCAGTCCACTCGTTCTTGATCACCGTTCTATCTTGTTCATTACTGATTTGTGTTGTCATGATTTCTTCAAGATAATTTTTTTGCTGTGTAGTAAGAACTGAAGAAAAGGAAATTGTGGGAAGAATTAGTGCACCGGTAAAAAGCAATCTAGCTGTTATCATGTAATTCTCCATTAAAAACAATATAATCCATAATTATTGAACTACCAGATACATTCATTTTTACACGAAAAATAATAAAATCTTGATGATAATTATGAAATCTGGCATTACCTGTCATTTGATTACATCAATGAAGAATAACAAGTTGCTGGGGAATATTGTTTTGGTTATAACGTAATGAAATGCACATTATGATCGGAGACAAACGATATCAAGGAACATGTTTAAAATTCACCATGTAACTCTGGACGTAACCAAAGATACCGGAGGAACTGAGGAATCATGCAAGGTGCGCCTCGTCAGTAACCCGAACTTGTTAACAGTCAAAGGTAAGGTCGTGATACAACCTTGCCATTAAAGAAGATGAAAGATGCAATAGAGTTGCATTTTCTGCTAAGAAATTAGTTAGAAAATAATTTACGTGTTAATTATATTGCCTGTAAATGTTTTGTCAGGAATGATACTGTGGTTGCTATATTGTAGTGCTAATAAAAATATTCCCCTGCCATCCGAATGCACAGAGGAACAATAGCTGAAGTATTGCTTAATATTGAAATTTAATTGTTTGAATATCATTAATAAGGGCCTAAACTATTAGGCTAAATAAATAATTATAGGTATAGGGTGTGTGGATTGAACTCAAATAAAATTTAATATTAGTGAAACAAAGCGAGTAATTAAATTACGTCTTATCGCATTTCCAGCTCCTTGTGCATGAATGGTCATTTTATAACCTCGCTTGTAAATATTTTCGATTATCACTGGTCCACCTACAGCATCAATTTTTCTACGAAGCTGAAGAATAAGCTGTTGAATGTTATTATTACTGATTACCTCCCATCGTTCTCCCCAAACAGATTGAGCAAGTTCATTTCGTGGTAGAATACTATCTGACTGCTGCTTGTGCATCAGCGACGAAAACAATGCCGCTTCTTTTGGGCTTAATCGGGTCGACTTTTTACCAAACATAAGTACACCGGTTTCATCATCAAAATTCAATTCAGTGTTCATATTATATCTCCTTGCCAAATATGTATTACCATATAAACATTAATCTATTATCAATACGTGAAACTGGTTAAAACAAAATAATTAATAACCACCTGATAACAGAATTCTGATACTGTCATAATTATTTTTATGTCCCTGGTGATTTTTTTGTGAATTTTGGCAGGCACTTATGTAAATCAAAAGTTTAATAAGCAAGATAAAAGTTACTTGACGAAATGAAGTATACACAAAGAACCTAAGGTAATTTTTTCACTATTTTAAAATTAGCAATAATTCTGGATGCTATCAGCATCGCTATTTCCAGAAAGGGGGTAAAAAACGACATCGAATCCCTGAATTCTTGCACACTGGCAAAATGCAGATTGTTGCAAGTATGCCCATTCATTAATTTCCATATTCACCGTATCGGATTCAGGTGAAGACTGTACAGTGATAAGACATGGTCTGATATTGATAATGTCAGTCAGATCTTTTTTACCTCATTGATAAAGCAGGGATACGAAACACATTGATGGTGCATACCAACAAATGACCCGCTGTTCTGGATGCTTCAGAGTTCGTCCCTCGCCATAACCGAATCTACGGCAGAACCACCATTTACAGCCGGAATTCATCAACTCGTGGATAAGGTGACCAATCAGCGGTGGTTTGATCTGGCGCTGAGCCTGGGCAATCATAATGGAGCTTCATCGTTCAGAAGTCGTCAATACAATCGCTAGCACATTGGACACACCTCCTGATGTTCAGGTGTTCCAGGCTCGACTTATCGTTGATGGATGATGAAAACTTCATGTTGCGTAGCATGATCCGCAGAAATGATAAAATCAAATAGCTCCAATGAGTACAGGTACAGTATTTTGTTTTTTTTAGTGAATAATTTTATTCCAGGAATTTAGATAAAAGACACAATTATTGTTTTGATATATATCTTCTTTTTTTCTTTTTTTATCTTGTTTCCGATACTATTTCTGATTTACAGAGCTGTATATACTCAATTACAAGATTTTTTGCTTGTGAACGATATATTTTCCTGAAAATGAGTTTAGTTTTGTAACTGGATTCTGGAATGGCAGGAGAATTTAGATATCGTTGTGAATAATGAGTAAGGTAATTATTGTGAAATATTGGTATTCAGTTAATATTCTGATGGCTATAGCTACTATGGGTGTGTGGAATAATGCTGTTGCAATCGGCAAGCCAGCGCATATTGACGTTTATGCAGAAATTTCGGAAACAACATGTGATATAAATGTATCAGATGAGAACATAATATTAGGCACTTTCTCTGCAAAAGATTTTGCAACCGCGAAAACGGATGTTGGCGCAAAATCTTTTTCCTTGAGTGCCTCTAATTGTGCCGAGTCTGGTAGTCCTACGGGGGCAACCAATAGTGCAGGCGGTGTTTATGCAGAAGTTTTATTTAGTCCAGGAATGGCTATTCCCGGTGAAACAACATTATGGAGTAACACAGGGAAGAATGATGTAGGTGTCGTTCTTAGAGGCAATGTGTATGACTTTGCTACAAAAACACCAACTGCTGCAGAAATTAAAAACAATGATTATATTCAGTTAGCAGATGTCCCTGCAGGAACAAAAGTAAGTACAATTGATGGAAAACAAGCAATTATAACCGCATCATTGCAGGCGATAACTGCTTATACTGCTGCTGCGCAGCACATTAAAGTACCTGTAGATTTCATGATGGTCTACCAATAAGCACGAGGTAAGAGGCTAAAGTGTTTAATTTTTTGCAAAGGTATTTATTATTGTTTTTGTTCCTGTTGCCATCTGCATGGGCAGATGGTATTGGGATTAATGCGCTAAGAATAATTTATCCAGCAGAAAAGAAGTCAGTTTCAGTAAGCTTGAGAAATAATACTGACAGTACCTGGTTGATGCAGAGTTATATTACTAGAGTGAGTGCTGGCAAACCAGACGGGCAGTATTTTAAGGTACTTCCTGGAATTGAAAAAATTTCCCCCAGAAATGCCGCAGCGATCAGGGTTATTGCGACAGAGGAAACTGATAAACTTCCTGGCGATAAAGAATCAGTATTCTACTTTATTTCTCGAGGCATTGTCGCATCAAACCCATTAGAAGTAGAAATCTCTACGAAAACTCAGGCTGGAATTATATTTTCCTTATCCTCACAAATAAAAATGTTTTACCGCCCAGCTGGATTAACGGAAGAGGGGGCTGATCAAGCAGCCAAAGAAATCGTATTTAATCGAACTGCTGCGGGCGTCAAAATCATGAATAATAGTCCGTATTACGTTTCGCTTCATGACCTTTTTTTTGATCACAATAGTATAGCGACTCTTGGTCTGAAAAATATGGGGATGATCTCCCCCTTTGAGTCTATAGAGTTGACTTCCACAAAAATAGCGAATAGCAGACAGGTGTCATGGGTGACTCTTAACGATCTTGGTATGGCAGAAATGCATGAGCGAAAAATTCATTAATATGCGCGCCTTTTACTTTTTGTTAATTATCTTATGGTTACCTGTGATAAGTCATGCTGATGGGTTAAGTGTTGATCATACCAGAGTTATTATGAGCTCTGCATTGCACAGCACAGAGATAGTAATTAGCAATACCAGTAAATATACATGGCTTGTGCAGAGTAGAATTGTTAATTCTCCTGGCAGTGCAGAGAAACTAACGCCATCGGCAAATTTTTACATTTTACCGCCAATTTTCAAATTACCATCAGGTCAGTCGCAAACAGTACGGATAATTCGTCGACAGCCTGTAGAACAACATAATCAAGAAACATTACAGTATATTGTTTTCAAGAGTATACCGGCAATTGATAAAACGTTTTTTGAACTGAACAAGGTCAAACAGCAGCTATCGGTATCACTGAGTTTGATTATTAAGCTTCTTTCACGTCCCGCTGACATTAATGTATCGTGGGAGAAGTCTGTTTCATTATTATCATTTACGAAAAATGTTCATGCATTGACGATCAGCAATGCCAGTCCTTACTTTCTGACGCTTAGCAGAGTTTTTGTCAATGGAACAGAAATAGCATTAGAAGGAAAACAGAGAATGATTACCCCTTTTAGTAAAACTATTCTCGATAAGGTAATAACATCGCCAGGGGATGAAATAAAATGGACTATCGTCAACGATCAGGGCGGCGAAACCAGGATGATGACTTGCAATTTATTATAACGAAGGATATCTATGCCCTTTTTGCGCCAGATAGTTATGTTTCTGTTAATAGTAATAACAAACAAAGGGCTGTGTGATGAGGGTTCGCAGGGTATTTTCATTAATAAAACAAAACTGGTCTTCTCTTCACATTTAAATAAAATTGTTCTCAGGATGGTTAACAATACTGCCGAACATTATTTATTACAGGCAGTAATTCAAAATTACGATCCTAAAACGGGGATGGCAGTTAATGATAATCAAGTCACACCCTTTATGGTTTCGCCTCCACTTCACGAACTACGTGCCGGTGATAATATTTTTTTGTCTTTACTTGTCGTGCCATCACGCGCAACGCTCTTACCATCAGATAGAGAGAGTTTATACTATTTGACGCTAAGGTTAATACCATCTGAAATTAAAGTGTACAACTCAGTTAAATTACATTTAGTCACTGCCTATAACATCAGGGTCTACTGGCGCCCGATGCTTGAACCAATTAATGGAAAAGAAATTTACTTCTCTTGCAATAATGGTGAGTTGAATATTTTCAATCGCTCAGGTTATTACAGAGAAGTGACACAGCTATTTATTGATAAGTTTAAGATCAAAAAGTCAATACTTATTAGACCCGTACCACCTTATGGCAAATTGGGAATAAATACTTCTGTTCAACATTGCTCATCAGGTATGCATCAGGTTTCATGGCGTTTTCGTGATGATTCTGGTGTGCCATCTGATTTATATCAAATGGATTTTTAGCGAGTCATGGTATGAATGTTTTGATAAGAAAATTTTGTGGCATTCTGTTGTTTGTTGTCTCTGTTTTTTCGCAGGCAACTCTGGCATCTACTCCTTTGCAGGAATACGCATATTTAAATTTTCATGCAGTTGTTGAAGCCACAACATGCGATATCTCTTTGGATAAAACGGAGGTTGAAGCGTCGATAAACAAATCGATACTGACTGCTGTAGGTCCTAATAATGTTTATCCACTTGAGATTCTTGAACTAACGTTGAATAACTGCACAGGCCTTATTGATGCGGGAAAGAATGTGATGGTTGGTTTTAGTGGGCAGGAGGCCGATACCGATTATACTTTCCGTGCAGCAGATTCGAAAAATGTTAAGCTATCCGCTGTTTTTAATTTTACCGATCAATTAACGGTACCCAACATTGCACATTGCAGTCAGGCTAATGTAATTAATTATAATAATCTTACTGCAAATTTACTTCCCTGGCCTGTAAAGCCTGCGCCTTCAGGTGAACTCCACTCATTGAATAATAGTAAGGCAAAACTATTCACAGGTATTTGTATTCCTCTTGATGGTGATTCAGGAAATGGTCAATTTCACGCTGCATTAGATATCACATTATTCTTCATCTAATCATGAATCATAAGAAAATTATTGATCAGCTCTTATTCAGAGTCGAAATAAACCTTCTCAGATTATCATTAATATTAATGATTGTTGGGCCTTTTCTTTTCCAGAAATCGAGCCATGCTGAAGATTATTTCGATCCTGACCTGCTGATGACCGACCAGCAGGGAAGCACAGAAAAAATAGATCTTAGTCAGTTTGAAAAGGAATCATCACTTGCTGAAGGAACATATCTTGTTGATGTTATTGTTAATACTGTATGGATATCCTCAGAAATGGTTAAGTTTAAAGTATCTCCTCACGGAGGAAAACTGACCGCACAGTTAAACCGCGAACAACTTAGCCGTTGGGGAGTTAATACTAATAGTAACGATGCCCTTGCAGGTTTAAAAAACGGTGAATATGTTGATGATTTGTCACGTGTTATTCCCGGCGCAACGATTCGTTTTGAACAGCAGAAACTAAAACTTAATGTTGAGATTCCACAAATAGTAATGAAACCATCCGTATCTTCTCAGCTTCCTGCAGTCGACAAATGGGATGACGGCATACCCGCTCTGATGTTTAATTATATGTTCAGTGGTATGCAAAGTGATGCTGATTTATCCAACAGACATGCAAGAATGCGTTCACTTTTTCTTTCATCGCAAGGCGGTGCAAACTGGGGGCCATGGCGGTTACGCAGTTCCATTACATGGTCGCAACAGGCAAATTCACCGATATTCTCTAACCGATATATTGCGAGAGATCTAAAAAAAATAAAGAGTGAACTTACTCTGGGTGAAACATGGACACAAAATGACATACTGGACAGTATTAATTTTACAGGTCTTAAGTTGAAATCCAGTGATGGCATGAAACCTGACAATCTACGTGGTTTTGCTCCTGTTATTTCTGGTATTGCCAGCTCGCGTGCGCAGGTTAGTATCTATCAGAATCATAATCTCATCTATCAGACATCCGTTGCCGCTGGAGATTTCCGCTTAACAGATATTCCACAGACAATGAATAGCGGTGAGTTGACGGTAATTGTCAGAGAAGCGAATGGTAATACTCAGCAGTGGGTCCAGCCCTATACCGGACTCCCCATCATGCAGCGAAATGGCCATGCTGAATATGAGTTTGAGATAGGGAAGGCAATATTTAACTCTTATCATAAGGATGTTCAACCTACATTTGGCCAGGGAACTCTTATTTATGGTTTACCTGCAAACACCACTGGCTATGGCGGTTTTTTGCTTTCTCGAAAATATATAGCCATGACGGCAGGTGCTGGCGTTTCACTGGGAGAGTTGGGTGCTGTATCGATTGATAATACCTGGTCGCATGCAAGCCAGCCTCAGAGTTCTACGATATCGGGTAATGCATGGCGACTTAAGTACTCAAAAAATCTTCTTACTACGGGTACAACGATTGATATCTATGATTTTCGTTATGCGTCTCGTGGTTATATATCCTTTATGGATAGTCAGACTTTACCTGTTATGAGCTCTTTAATGGGTCGCCCGGTTTTAGGTGCATTATACAGAAACAGTAGACGTCACCGAAATTCACAACAGATTATTTTGCGACAAAATTTTGGTCACTGGGGAAATATGAATCTTAGCGCAATTCATGAGGATTACTGGAATTCAAGCGAAACTGATAACCGTTTTAGTTTTGGATATGGATTGTCTGTTAGTGCAGTTTCTATGTCGATTAACGTTTCCGTTAATAAAAATCAGCTCACCATGCCAGGGCAGAAAAAGAATTGTGAGGTTTCTTTTAATCTTTCAGTACCGCTTGATACCTTCTCATCCAATTCAAATTCCCGTTATGGTGATCTCAGTTACCAGGCAATTCGCGACTCTCGTGGGGATTTCAGTCAAATGGCCAGCCTTTCCGGAATGTTAAATGACAACTGGAATTATGAGTTTGGACAGTCATCGTCACAAGGCCAGTATGCGATGACAATGTTAAACATGGGATATGACGGAAGTACGGGTAATGCGCAATTTGCCTATGACTGGAGTCATCATCAGAAGACGGCGAGCGCCAGTGCTACTGGCGGCGTTGTCATCCATCCCTGGGGAGTGACGCTTGCACCTGTCTTAGGGGAAAGTATTGCTCTGATCCGCGCCCCCGGCGCTTCCGGGGTTCATATCGTTAATACTCACGAAAATACTGATTGGCGAGGTTATGCCGTGGTTCCCTCACTCACAAATTATCGTTATAACGCGATTAATCTCGATCCTGATGGTCTTGATAGCCATGTTATGTTAACGGAAACCGGAAGACGAGTTGTACCGACAAAAGGGGCTGTTGTTGTTGCAGAATATCCCGTACGCACCGGAAGGCAGGCCATTATAACGTTGCATTATCAGCGAGGTGTTGTTCCGTTTGGTGCGATGGTAAGTTTAGCGACGGATCATAATAAAGGGAATGCGGGGATTGTCGGCGAAAATGGTGAAGTTTACTTATCCGGATTAACTGATGAAGGAGACTTAAAGGTTATATGGGGTAATGAAATAAATAAACAGTGCAGTACCTCTTTCAAGCTCCCGCATGATTCTGGGCGTTATTTAGATGAATTAACCCTGACTTGTCATCAACACCCTCTTTCCTCGAGATAAACTTATGTTCAGATTTATGCTTCTGCTGTTCCTTATAGTCTGTTCTTGTTCCCATGCATCATCATTCTTAGCAAAATCTGTCTCTGATGGAAGTCAGGCACAATGCGAAATTACTGGTATAAGTCATACCCAAGGTGCTACTTCTCCTGCTGAACTTGGTGTTCTCTGTAGTTACCACACACAAAATAATCGAATATTTGCCCTGACTCTGGGGTGGTCTGCTCCTGGTGCTGTTTCTGTGAACTGTAATGGATCCCAGAATGTGCAATCTTCACCATTGGGAACAGTGATTAACACTACGTCCCCCCCTGCAGAACAGGATGTGAGCGCTCTATACTCTTCGGGATATCTGTTTAATGTGGGGGCTGGGCAAGCTGTATGTCAGATATCTTTTAATAATTCCAGCCTAATGTTAAAACCCGGGTTATACATTGCTGGATTATTCAGTAATTTTAAAAACCAGCCAGATGTATGGGAATTGCCTGGTTATGTCGCAATCAATTATAAGACCGTACCAGCAGAGACTGGTTCTGTTTTCTGTTATCTTATTACTCCTCCAGACACCACTGATATGGGGATTATAAAACCAAATAGTGAGTCGAAACAGGTGAGCATTAATATTGGGGTTAGTTGTTCTGGGGCAGCCACCAGTACGAAGGAAGCTGTACTGGGCTATTCTGTGCGATTTAGTCAATTCAATTGTTCTACTGATTGTTCGTTACTGGGTGAATATGATTCTTATCCTGGTGGTGTTGCTGATCCCGGCGATGACCCGCAAACCGGTTTTACTATGAGTGATGTTATGTGGTTTAAAAAGGGACAGACTGAGAATACAAAAAACTACACTACGCGATGGAAAATCAAGGATAACAGCGGAAATCCCAGAGATATTACTGCTAAAGCATATGTGGGGATATATTATTATTAGGCTTTAGTTAATTTTATATCACCACCATTTTCAAGATTAAATGCATAGCATTATGCATAGCACGGCTGATACTATATTTTATATCATTATACATCCATTATTTCAATCCAAGACACATCCCCCTTTTCAGCTCTATGTCTAACCAGTTTATATGGATGTGATTTTTATTATATTTTTGATAATTAATTTAAATGATAGTCTGTAATAATTATTGCTGTTAATTATGACTGTTTTATGATTTTTTATTTGTTTTGATTTTTATTAGCCTTATTGAATCTAATCAGAGAGTAAATGTTCAAGGTTTTGATATGACTTCAACAGTATATGAAAAAAAAACTACGTATGATGGGTTAACAGTCACATTAAGCATGCGTAAAGGTAATTACGATGGAGATGTTTACATCCGGAATAGTAGCTGGGAATACCTGGGGGACTTTGAAAAATATCATATTTATTATCTTTTGAAGGTAAGTGACAGATATGGTAATCCTGTCTCTGGGAAACGAATTACAGTGAATGTCAACACCATTGCATTTCCTACTACCAGTGATTATAAAGATTATGAACCCGTAATGTGTTACTCAGGGGATTTAAAGAGAGATAATCCAATAGTTAGTGCCTGGACTGATGTAAACCTTGATAGCAATGGTGAATATCTCGCTGGGTTACTCCCCTCTCTGATAGAAAAGGGGGCAGGCCAATTCAAAAAGGATGCCGGTGGGCCGCTTATTTACGCAGTCGTTGAATTAATTTTTCTTGTTAATGATGTTGATGTTCGAGCTGTTATTAATATTAATAACAAATTTGACCAGTTACATATGGGGATGTTGGAATCATATCCAGTGGTTACTAATTCTACAGGTGACTACAGAGATATTACTGATACAGTAATCTATTATCCATCAGTTTTTGATTTTGCGCAGCCTCCGTCACGAAAACAAGTGTATTTTGGTTTTCGTGAGGATGCGGTTTACCTGCCTATGGAATCTGATCTCGTCGGGGTTTCAATAGATAAAAATAATCTAGCTCAAATACCATTTACTGAGAAAGAGATTAATAATAGAGCCGTGTGGGCTTACGGTGTTAATAGATCAGGTTGGCTATCCTCCCCGTTGCGTTGTCGCGAAGCTAATTCGCAGTTCAAACCCGTAATCATCGTCAGTCCTGAAAACAACAGCAATATTTTTCCGGGGCAGACGGTTTATGCCACTTTCCAGTATGCACTGAAAACCGGTGAAGTTTTTTCCGGAACGGAATGTCCATTTAAATTAAACCGGGGGGCATTTTATCCTCCTGATATTTCCTGGTGGCAGGACGGGAATACCTTATATGGCGGCTGCTTACTGACTGTGGATGACAGCCTGAAGAAAGGTGATCGGTTGTCGTGGACGGTTTCCTGCTGCCTTGATAATACAGGAGTTCCGGTTGCCTCTGAAACCGTGACTTGGAATGTGGCCTGGGATGCCGATATCGATGTTGACGTCACTTTTGCCGCCGATATACCCGCGTTAATTGATTACAGTAATGACAGTACGCGACCGTTATCCTCACGTCCCACCATGACCTGGCGGCTGACCGTACCGGGACTGAGAAACACCCAGGCCTGTTTTTATCCCCTCGTGACCCGCATTACCGAAGACGCCATCATCAGCGACGAGTCGTTCAGTGAATTTGTCCCCTGTGTGGTGGACAGAATCAGTGGTGATTATTTTTACGTCATGCTGGACGACCTGGGGAGCGCTGTCATTAATGTGCAGCCCCGGGAAAACCGCACGCTGCTTACCGCGTTCAGCGCCGGGATTTACGGTGTAGGGACGATGATTAACACCGCGAACTTTTTTATCAACAGTGCCTGGGAAACCGCGAGTGTTCCTGCTGTCAGCGTGACGGAAGGACAGAACCCTCAGGCGCGCCCCGGTGACGACAGTTATGCTCTGGCAACATTTCCGCTGCTTTCTAACTGGGAGGCGGTGAAGGCGCACGATCTGCTGGGTGGCGCAGTCTATCTGTTTGCCGGAAAAGAGATACAGAAAAAGAACCACTACACCCCGTTGATGTTACTGGAAAAAACGCAGATCCCGCTTAAAGCCGATGGTGGCGCGCCCGATATCGCCCTGTATTTTACCGAATCTAATTTTGAGGCCGGAAAGACCTATTACATCCACGCCTGTCTTGTTGAAAACGCTTATCTGCACAAGGGGGTGAATTATCTCCGTCTGCAGGACATCAGGTTCGATATTCCGCAGGATCAGCCTGCCGTGCCGGAAGGGGTGAAGCGGACGTACCGGGCGCCGGAATTTGTCTGTAAAGACGGCGCGGTGATTGATGAAGATGACGTCCTGCTCGGGCGCAATGAAATCGGTTATCAGGGGCTGGAATACCGCATTCCGTTATCTGGCGGGCAAAAACACCTGGTGGCGGGCGACCAGATAATGGCCACAGCATATCTGCACACGTGGAATAAACAGACGCAGGAAATGGAAAACAGTAATCCGCCGTTGAAATTAAATCAGCTCTACACAGTGACAGAGGCTGATATCAACCGGGGCTATCTGACGGATATTATTTCCGCAGATGATCTGGCGGGCTGTGATATGCCGCCGCAGGGCGTGGATCAGAGCACGCTGAGAGTGGAATACTTCTGCCAGAATAAACAGGAATACTCTTATCTGCGTGAAGTATTTATTGATATAACAATGTAATTAATAAAGTTAAAGGTGATGTCATGTTAAATATGCGTAAAATTAAAGCTGTAGAGAAGTTTAAATCTGAACAACATCTCAGAGATGTTCATCCGGTGAGTTCTCATGTTAACGCCCTCACTCCAGGGGCATTAACATGCAGCTTCCCTTCCCAGAAAGGGATAGTGCGAGGGCAGACTGTTTATCTGGAATTTTATTATAAATACCAGAATGCGGAAATTGCCATGGATCCTAACGCAATAAAAATGGATGTGACGAGCAAAAATATTTCTCCAGAACTACAAGGTGAGGGGGAATTTACGGATACTGATGGCAATAAAGTGTATATGTACAAGTATTCGTTCAAGGTAACTAACAAGGTTGCTCCGGGCGATAAAGCGATCGACTTGACATTGACTGTACAAGCCCTGGGAGCAGCTACGCCAGTAACATGTAACTGCCAATATTATGTGTTGGAGTCAAATACTGATTTCGATGATGAGGTTACCATCTCTTTCGATAACTCTCAGGTTATTGATTTGAATGCCCCGGAAACTCTTAATGATAGTTATTCAAATCTGTCTGGCGTCACCTATCTTACTGGTACGGTAACATTTAAACGTAATTTGACGAAATATCCTGGTGATGAAAATCACCAGGATATCCAACTGTATTTGCGACCTGCGAATATGCTCCAGGCGGTATGCGAGGACGTGTTTTTTATGATGTCTGATACTAATCAGGGGGGCGCTAAATTATATCCTGATATGCAATATAATTATGTTAATCATTTAACTACAAGTAATATTGATGGCTTTGTCATTAATCTTGAAAATGATCCTGTATCGAAAACTGGTGTAGCAAAGTTCCGTATTTACCCCTGTGCTAAAGATGCTGGTTTCCTGGTGATAACCGTCAGTTCTGGTTCATCAGATACTGATACTTCTGACTCTAATGGGCTGTTTATTGAAGGTATTGCACCAGAGTATATGGGGTATTCTATGTACTTTGAAAATACTGAGGGCGATGTTCTCGAAGAAGGTCAACAGACAGTGAATATGCATTTCAAATCTCTGGAGGATGCGGAATCTGAGCCAAATTATGGCGGCTTTATAAATGATACTGTTCTTGTATTTAACGATCCAACTTATGTTGACCTTATGGGAACACAAGTTATGGGTACTCAAGCCTTTTTGGGACGTTACGAGGTTCCTTCACAACCGCAGAAAACGATTTATCCCTTTGAATTTGATACTACAGAGTTAATGGTGCAGGATAACGTAAATAAAGCCAAAAACAGGATTTCATACATTGTTGCTGAACGTAGCGGCAACGTAGGGATTTCTGAACATAAAAGACTTATTGTCACGCAGGCAACTCCAGTGACGCCGCCGAAAAAAGGGACGTTAAAATCACCAACCTTTATTGATGTTAGTGGCACGGAAATGGTATCAGGAAGGATAATTAATAAGCATCGTATTGGCAACGGCCTGCCTGGCGAGCATATGTACTATCGGATCCCGGTTACTGGAAACCTTACTGCGGGAGATGTTATTAATTCTAAAATTGAGTTATCGTATTACGATGATGATAATTATGTTTATTCAAATTTACCTGGTCGGTTACTTCATTCCTACGAAATTACGCCAGCAGATGTTACGCTAGGTTACCTACGGGTTGAGGTTATGTATGAAGATCTTTGTAATTGCAACAGTGATCCTTTAGGCCAAGTCAGTAGCAATTTAATTATCTGGTATGAGACTGAGGGGAGTATTAAAACTGTGTCTTCTACGCTAATTCTTTATATCGATACAGTAATGTAAGTCCAAAATGGATACCAGTAATAATGCTGGTACCCATATTTATATTTTATTGCAATAGTGTTTTGGTATTAATATGTCAAAGTATAAATTATTAATCATTGGTGGCATATTATCCTCATTGGCAGGGTGTGCTTATGTTGTGCATCCACACTGGGATAAATGTGGTAATTCAGCGTGTACAGTACAAGCGATAAATGTAGCAAAATAACAGTTATGATGAATCATAAGGCAGTCTATTCATTATTATTTTACACTCCATAGGGAAATAGCCTAAGTTTGTCAGAAAACCACCAATACCGAGTGGTATGGTGGTTTTCTGGCTTTACAAGGGAATTAAGGATTAGATACAACTACCTGAACTTTTCGTTTCTGAGTCTCTTTAGTTACTTTCCAGGTACTGTTTGTTGCCCCTGCTATATCAATATATTTACCGCTATTAACTGGGGCCTCTTCCTGCCACTGGTAGTTCAATACGCCGCACGCTTTTGTACAGGTTGGTGTTGCTGTCAGAGTGTCATTAACGACTGGCGCGCCAGAAGCTCCGGTACCACCGCTTATCGCAACGCTATTAACGTCGTCACTTCCAGAAATTTGCAGACCACCTGCGGTTCCGTTTCCCATAGCCTGAACAGGTTTTCCCTGGAATGGTTCAGTAATATTTTTGTCAGTTTGTGGAGTAACAAAGAGCGTTATCGTCTGGCCTAAATCATTTTCCTGAATGGTATAAGTTTCAGTTGTTGCCACTTCCGTAGAGCCAATCTTCCAGCTATAGAGCCGAGGCGTCGTTGTATCGGGTTTATCTCCATCAACATCGGCAAATGCAAAGTCATGAGCGGGATCGATTTTTACGACATCGCCGTGGTCAAGAATACCATTTGCATTTTTATCCTCAAAAGTAATATCACCTGCAGTCAGGGTTGGCTCATGACCTGTAATGGGTACTGTTGCGGAAGAGGTGATTATTGCTGCGACGGCATTAACACTCATACTGAGTAAAAAGCCCATTGTAATGCTGGCGGCAGTCTTTTTTTTCAAGCTTAGTTTCATATTCTCTTGTCTTATCATTTAATAACAAACACCCAATAAAGATATGGGGTAACGACTTTCTGATTCAGGAGTAAGTCATTTGCTAATTTGTACCCGTACTTTTCGTTTTTGATCTGCGGCGGAAGGAATATATGTCATCGTCGTGGCACCAGATATATCGACATAATGATTACTACCTACCTGATCCTCTCTCTGCCATTGGTAAGTCAACGAGTTGCAGTCCGTACTACAAGGCATTGTTATTGACAGCGTATTTCCCACTACAGGCGCACCAGTAACCGTTGCGACAGGAGCCGCTATAAGGTTAAAGATAAGGCGTTTGCCTGTATCCTTGCCATTAATGTTGACCCCAACAGGTAACTTCGGGTTTTCCAAAAGACCACTAAATGTTGTGGTGTAATGTCCAGGGCTGCTTTCCTGAACGGTATCGAAGGAATATTTCGATGTATCTACAGTACTGTCAGCAATAAAGAATGTTATGCGTTCTTTTTCGTTGCTAATTGGCTGGCCCTTGCTGTCTTGCAAGGTAAGGGTCAGAGTCGACTTGTCAGTGCCTCCGACAGAAAACGTTGTCTTATCAGCAGTAAGCGTACTTTGCTCAAGTGCGGCTGATGTATCCGTAAAAATGATGTCAGCGGAGGCCAGCGTTGTATCTTCCAGACTCGCAGTAATAGTAAATTTTCCTGCGCTTTCACCGGCAGTTACCGTTGTTGTGTAAATGCCATTACCAGACTCTGTGAGTTTTCCCAGTTGCGGCAAAACCGGAGCCTGAGGCTTTAATGTGGCGGTTCCTTTCGCCAAAGTCATACTGTCTACCAGCGAGTTGATTGGTGTAAATGCACCATTGAGGACTATCTGATCTACTTTACCGCTTATCGGTTTTTTCTCATCATCAAGTAGAGTAATTGTCAACGTGGTTTGTGTTTTTGTATCTGCCAGCAGATGCGAAACGGCGATGCTAAGGTTGGAATATTTCTTACTTATTATCGGTGGTGTCAGAACCACCTGCATTTCGGTGGGTTGCGATGCATTACCACGGGTATCATGTGCAATCGCAGAGATTCCCCAGGCATTGATTTCGTCATCTTTCCATTCCGGCAACACCATCTGCCAGTGGATTCCCTGACCGACCAACTTACCGCCAGCGGCTAAAAATGAGGCGTCATCCCATTCAACATCTTGCAAACCATGTTTCGCCTTCACCTCAAGTAATAATGGAATGACCTGTTTTGATTTTCCTGTTACTCGTTCAGGGATATGTAATTTGATAACGTTCTGTTTCCGATACTCAAGAACGATGTCGTTATTACGATTAACAAGATCATAGCGACTGCCATTCAGAGTACGGATGCCTTCTACCGCATCGGTATTTAA
The DNA here is from genome assembly GCF_005781135.1 of Escherichia sp. E3659. Taxonomy (NCBI): domain Bacteria; kingdom Pseudomonadati; phylum Pseudomonadota; class Gammaproteobacteria; order Enterobacterales; family Enterobacteriaceae; genus Escherichia; species Escherichia sp. E3659. The sequence goes on from NZ_VATQ01000024.1 coordinate 25,911, forward strand.
TTGCTGGCGAAGCGGGGTGCCAATGCGCCAGTTCACATCCGCTTTTAGCTGAGTGTCATGTTTCCCACTCTCGCCAGTGCGATGCTCCGCGCTTAATGTCAGCAACGGAAATGGTGTGAAATTCACGCCGACAGTCAGAGCTCGGGGGTTTTTCTGCCGGTTTTCTTTGCCAAACAGCGCGACTTCCCGACCGAAATACTGCTCATACGTTAGCCTGGTACCCAGTTGCGGGAGAGCGGGAAGATATCCTTCCAGACGTAAATCCCAACCATTGGCAGGCCGCTCTTCATAATCTTCAACATCCGGGGATGCTTTCCATCCGGTTAGCCCGATGTAGCCATTGGCAGAAAATTTAACAAAATTACGCCAGTATTCGGCGCCAATCCCCGCCCGGGCATGATCACCAGATAAATCGTAATCGATAAAGGTATTGAGGCCATACATCGTTTGCTGGTTGAAGTGGCGATAACCAATGCCCTGATTCACAATACCGCGTCCGTCCACACGGTGGACGCCGCTTTGAGAAAACAGCAGATTGTTAGGTACGTCGTACCACGGATGAAGCAATATAAAAGAAGAGTCTTTTAGCAATAAGTTATCGTCGGCGTTGATTTCTATTTGTGCTGTTCCGTAATGTTGCAGCCATTCAGCGGCGCTTTGATTTGCCTTACCCAGTACAAAGCCTTTGGCCATCGCTTTTGCCATGTCGCTATTGGTATGGCCAGAAAGCAAATCTCCAGTCTGAGAAGCGAAAGCGGCTAACTGAGTTAGTTCAGCATTTTCTTGTTGTTTTTCATCACTATTTTCAGCGTCTGAATCCACTCGAGAACTGTCTCGTTGTGTCTCGTAAGGCGTGCTTTTTTGATCTGCGAGCGAAGCGATATCGTCTCCGGCTATCGCCGGAAACATGACCTGGCAAATCGAGGTGAGCACGACCGTTAGACTTTTAATAACAAAACTGGGGTTTATAATTTTGTTGGTGTTGTACATATTCTCGAGGTCAGTCGTTTTAAGTTAATAAATGATTTTGGTTTGGGGATTAGGGATAATAGAATAGATATATTTATTATTTTATAGGCGAAACTCATTAAGTTAAATCCTGAATAAATGCTATGAATAGAAGGTTATTCTTGCATTGATGTAACTTTTTGTTAAAGGGACGTTAGTTCTGTAATTAGTACAGTGGTGTATTTTGGGTGTTGTATAACTTAAGGATTCATCCGGGAGTTATAAATCAGTATGCGCGTGCAGATTCAGTTGAAGGAGGAGATAATATGATGTGTTATTTTTTTTAGAGAGAAGAAAAATAATGCTCGCAAGGGTTTTTTATAACGATGACCAAAAAGCGAATATTCTCTGATAACAGAATGTTTGGTTAAAATCCTATTAAATCACCTGCTATATCACCATTTATCCTGTGCGACAGGGAAAGCTAACCTATGGATTAACGCCAACACGTTTTGGATATGTCAGCACTTTCTGGCTTATCTAAATCTTCTTTGGGCCGATATTTTATTAAACAACCTATGTAATCTGTGAGGTGATGCTATGAACGATCATGAAGCACTAGAGAATATGATGAAAGAGATTCAGCAAATCGTCTCGTTTCATGCCGGAGCCGAAACGAGAGTCCAGACCAGAGTGACTATCAGGAGCAACGACGATAAGCACATTTTAATAAATATAGATGAAATTTCAGACATAGACATTCACTTTAAAAGACCTGCTATGAAATAGAGCTACATCACATTTTGTTCGTCAAAATGTCTGGTTTGCATATCATACGCTTTCTCGCGATGGAACAGACATAATTGCGATAATGCTTCATGTGGTACATTTTTAGCTTTTATGTCTGAAGTTAATATATTTGTAGGTTGTGTTTTATGTTTTCTTCTGGCAATCAATCCAGGAATGCTGATATATCCTTTTTATAATGAGTTGTTTTATCAACATAATTTTCATTGGCTTGATAAATATCCTGGTTGTTAGATTTGTTATTATCTCCTTTTTATTCTTCAACTTCTATTGTTTCTGTCGTAAAACGAATGGTTTCTTACGCCAGGGCAATTAAACGAATTTGCTGTTATTGATAATCCCTAAACAGGGAGTAGCATTTCTTTATGTGCTCATATCGCAGAATTAGCTTTATTCTCACCTGTTGTACAATACGATAACTTATTTTGTGCCTGACCTGGCTTTGTAAAGTATCAAGAGAAGTTAAGTAATCACCTGGGATTATCCGAAACTACTCTGCTACAAGAGATGTGGACAGTAATGTTCATACACCTTTTCTACGTTGATGTAGCGCAATGAAAAGATTATCGATGATTATTAATACACGGCAAATATTGGCACTGTCGGTGCTTGCCGCGGTTGCCCTGACAACCTCAATATCCGTTTATGCGGCAACAGTACAAGCGCAAACACTGGCGATTATTACTGGACATAAACCCGTGTCTACACCTGTGCTTACCTTGGGGGATACATTAACGTTGGATCCCAAATTCAGCGATCCCGATGGGGATACTGAAGATAATTCACCGTCAGGAACGACGTATCAGTGGCAGGTGGAAACGACCCCCGGGCAGTGGGAGGATATTCCAGGACAGACTACGACTCAATACACACCTTTTTCAACAAATAAAGGCCACGTACTACGCGCGCAAGTCATAGCGCGGACAGACAGTAATAATACCATTCCCTTTGAGGGCGATGAGGTTGCCTCCGCGTCTGTTGATACCTACAGCGTAATCAGCAGTACAAAGTCATCATTGCCAGATTGTGTTGGGCTGGCCGATACAGATATTAAATGCAGCGTGACGTTGATCAATAGCCTCGGCGAACCTGTCAGTGGTGCGATTATTGATATTCAGCCGGGATATTCTGCAAAAACAGTGCCGGGGACCACAGACAGTAGCGGTCAAACGACCGTTATTGTACACCCGGATAAAGTCGTTGATGCTGCGGAGGATAAAGACGCAGAATCTGTGATAACCGTGAATAATGTTGAGGTCTTACCCAGGATAAAAGTCAAGGTTACACCGATAGTCGACCTGTACGATAAAGTGAATAATACAGCAAGAGACTGGAGCGGGCTTATTGCACATGGTGCTTATTTGCCGATTAACAGTACCGTGGGTTTCGCAAGCGCAAATGGGAAAAAACTGGATAGTCATCGCTGGAAAGTTGAAGGAGTAACTCCCGTAGGCGAACAAAAAATCATATTAGATGCAACAAATACGGAAATTCAGGTTACTAATAAACCCGGTGTCGGTATGGAAGGTTTAATGAAATTTACTGATACCATGACGGGTATTGTACAAACGTCTCAATCATTTCATTTTGTGAGTTATATTAAATTTTCTAATGTAAATGTATCACCCTATGGCGGTATTGAAAATGTCTGTAAATCTTCAGCAGCAGCAATAGCAGCAGGTTCTCACGACGGCCTGGCAAGAAATGCTTTTTTAAATTGGGATTATAATGGGTTACATGAAGGGGCCCTTTGGGCAGGGATTTTCTATGAGGTTAATACGCTCGATGGTGCTTATGGTTACCCAACTGGTTCCGGTAAGTATTCATTTGTTAATAAAATTAACGGAAAATATGCAGAATCCACATTTATACGAACAGCTAGTGTGCCTTCGCCAACTGATGTTTTATGTCGTTAATATTAATCGTTCTATTTTGAGTGGCCGCTTATGCGGTCATTTCTTTCAATAAGTTTGTCAGTATAAAATCAACATTCCGGTTAATACTAAACCGTAACCGTGTTACAGTCTCTTCTTTTTCCTCTCATGTATTTCATCATTTGCTGTAGCGAGGCCAGACTGCAGACTGCCGTATCTCTTTGAATCCATAATTCACATCTTAAATTGCAATATCCTGCTACATGAAAAACAAATAATCGTTTTAAAACAATCAATTACATCTTAATCTGGCGATTTAAAATAATATCACATCAAAATTGGATAATTCTGTCATAAAGTTTAGTGATGCAAGTGAGGTGTGACAACGTTCACTAACCGGAACACAAAGAATTATCGATCACTATTTCAGCCCGGTTGTGAAAGCGTAGAACAGTGCTAACAGTGGGGATGATGTCCCTACCATAATGATTCACATAAGGGAGCTATGGTGAATATGATTAATACACAAGAACGTCATACCACTTTTCAGTTTGGTGATTTCTCTTTTACAGATGATGGTTTTTTGTGTTGCGGAGCGGAGGAAGTCTATCTGCCGCCTAAAGAAGCTGGCGTGCTTAAGGTTTTATTAGCGAATGCAAAACGTGTAGTCAGTAAACATAAAATTATTAATGATGTCTGGTCTTCTGCGGTGAGTGACGAGTCCCTGACCAGAAGCATTTATCGTATTCGTAATGCTCTTGGTCAGAACAAAGAAAATATCTTTATTGAAACCGTTTACGGCAAAGGATACAGATTCGTCATAGACGTTAACGCTACAGTATCTGATACCACTAAAAATAGCGAATATTATGCATCCTGCCGCGCTGTACAGTTAATGGAAGAAAAACGCACGTTAGCCGGTTATGAATTTGCGGCGTCAGACGCTGTCTATTACGCAGCGTCGAAAACAAAACGCAACTGCAACCAATGTGATTTTCTGAAAGAGTTAATCTCTGCGCTTAATAATGATTTTCCGCTGAGAGGATAATGTGGCTATGCATACCCATCGATGTGTTTGACGGTGGATTATTGCCACGAAAATTTACATCCCCGCCCTCATGATTGTGAGCCGTAGCCAATTGTTAATTGGTTTTTCACCACCGTCATGGCTGGTATTAACTGCCCTTTATAGCGCACGTTGTAAATAAAGTGAAAAACGCCTCCCGCCGATAAATGGCGGGCAGGTGCTAAATGACCGGCGAGAGCAGGCAGAGGTTGACACCAGGTCGTACTGCATAAATTTATCTCCAGTCCCTGCGGCGCTGGAGTGAGTAGGTTTATTTTCCACGTAATATATTTCACGGGCGCGTTATGCGGTACGGTAATGGGGGCGTGAAGAACACGCCCAACCAGTAATTCTTCCCCAGTCGTCAGCGTGCCGCCGCTGCTCTGTTGGCTCCAGCTTCCTGCGGAAGCCAGGCACAATGATGAATGGAGCGTCAGCAACAGAAGTGCTGTCTTAATGGCTTTCATTATTTTTGTCCGCCGATACAGGTCGACATATGTAAAATTCGGTCGTGTGCAATCTCCTGCGTGGACAGCACCACCAACTGCGAGTAAATCCGGCGCAGAAAACGGGAAAGCATGGTTCTGAGCGGCGGCGCGACAAGCAGTACCGGCGGAATATTACGCGCGTTTTGCTCAAGGATTGCCTGTTCTGTCTGGCGGATCAGGTTGTCGGCAATACCCGGTTCAATAATGCTGTTATTCTGGATTGCCTGCAGGAGAATCTTCTCAAGGTTGCTGTCGAGGCCAATCACGTCGATATCTTTATTATTACGGAACCAATGTTGGGTAATTGCCCGACCGAGGCGGCTACGGATTTGAGCGGTTAAATCATCAGGATCGGTGATTGTCGGCGCAAATTCAGCCATCGTATCGATAATAGTGCGCATATCACGGATAGAAACTTGTTCCACCAGGAGATTTTGCAGCACTTTATGGAACAGCGTTAAAGAGATTACGCCTGGGATCAAGCCATCTACCAGTCGTGGCATATCTTTTTCAAGGCGATCGAGCAGCAGTTGGGCTTCATTGCGGCCAAACAGTTCGCCAGTGTGCTGGGTAATCAGATGGTTCAGATGCGTTGCCACCACGGAGGCCGGGTCAACCACGGTATAACCCTGCACCTGAGCTTGCTCACGCTGCACTTCATCAATCCACCATGCCGGGAAACCAAATGCCGGATCTTTACACGGCGTACCGTCCAGCTCTCCTTCGGCGCAGCCAGGGTTAATCGCCATCCAGCGTTCAGGATGAATCGTGCCATGACCAATTTCCACGCCTTTCAGCAGGATCCGGTAACTGCCTGGTTCGAGACTCAGGTTGTCACAGATGTGCACCGACGGCGGGAGAAAACCCATTTCATGCGCAAAGTTTTTACGCAGGCCACGGATACGCGTCAGTAGCTGACCGTTTTGATCGCTATCAACCAGCGGAATTAAACGGTAGCCCACTTCCAGCCCCAGTACGTCTTCAATCTGTACGTCTGCCCAGGAGGCTTCGGCTGTAGCGTGAGCGGCTTCAGCGTGGATTTCGTCACGCGTTTTATCTTCTTTGCTGGCCGACTGGTTATTCTCCTGACGACCGCGTAACCACCAGGCTAACCCCAGCAGTGCAGTGGTAAAGAGCAGAAATACCAGATTAGGCATACCCGGGATCAACCCAAGCAGACCGATTACGCCAGCCGCCAGCAGCATCACCTGAGGATTGTGGAACAACTGCCCCACCATTTGCTCCCCGACATCCTGTTCGGTCGCTACGCGCGTCACAATAACACCGGCAGCGGTGGAGATTATCAGGGCAGGGATCTGGGAAACCAGACCGTCGCCGATGGTTAACAGGGTATACGTTTCACCGGCTTGTCCGATCGCCATGCCGTGTTGCAGAACACCGATAGCGAGGCCGCCGATGATGTTAATGGCCATAATCATCAGGCCCGCGATGGCATCGCCGCGCACGAACTTACTGGCACCGTCCATTGAGCCGTAAAAGTCGGATTCCTGGGTCACTTCGTTACGACGGCGCTTGGCTTCGGCTTCACCGATCAGACCGGCGTTAAGGTCGGCGTCAATGGCCATCTGCTTACCAGGCATCCCGTCGAGAACGAAGCGAGCGCCCACTTCGGCAATACGTCCGGCACCTTTGGTAATAACCATAAAGTTAATGATGATCAGAATCGCAAACACCACGATGCCGATAGCAAAGTTACCGCCTACCAGAAAATGACCAAACGCTTCCACGACGCGACCCGCCGCCGCAGCGCCGGTGTGGCCTTCCATCAGGATAATACGCGTCGAGGCAATGTTCAGCGCCAGTCGAAGCAGGGTGGCAAACAGGAGGACCGTCGGGAATGCCGAGAACTCCAGCGTGTTTTTGGTGAACATGGATACGAGCAGGATCATCAATGAAAGGACGATATTGAACGTAAACAGGGTGTCCAGAAGAAACGCCGGGAGCGGCAGGACCATCATGGCGAGGATCATCATGATCAGCACCGGGCCGGCCAGTATTCGCCACTGGGTATCTTTCAACTGTGGTAAACGTAATTTAGTGGCGATATCAGACATCGGTATTCATCTCGTAGTTAAAATCCAGTTTTTCCGGTACAGGAAGGTTCCGGGGGGGGACGGGTTTGGTTTCGCCGGTGTGGCGCCAGCGACGCAGGCTGTAGACCCACGCGAGCACTTCTGCCACCGCGCTATAAAGTTCTGTCGGGATCGGTCTGCCAATCTCGCTGTGTCGGTAAAGCGCACGCGCCAGCGGTGGCGCTTCCAGCATCGGGATCTTATGTTCTTTCCCCAGCTCTCTGATGCGCAGCGCGACTTCCCCTGCGCCTTTGGCCAGCACGATGGGTGCGCTCATACTGTTTTCTTTGTATGACAGGGCGACGGAGTAGTGCGTTGGGTTATTGACAATCACATCAGCTTCAGGCACATCGGACATCATGCGGTTTCTGGCGATAGCGCGCTGCATCTGCTTGATTCTGTTCTTGATGTGCGGATCGCCTTCCTGCTGCTTAAATTCATCGCGTATTTCTTGGCGGGTCATACGCAGCTTTTTCAGGTTGCTGAAGATCTGGTTAAAAATGTCATAGCCAACCATCGGGATAATGCACAGTAGTACCATCATCAGGCAGTGCAGAATCAGGTCCATCGCGCGGCCAATCGCTTCAGGCAGTGGAGCACTCACTAACTGGATGAAATGCTCTTTATTATTAATAAGATACAAAGTGCAGCCTGTTCCTACTAAAGTAACTTTCAGACATCCTTTTAATAATTCAGCGACCATTTGTCCTGAAACCATCCGTTTCATTCCTGAAAGTGGATTTAAGCGTTTTAAATCTACTTTCAGGCCACCGCCCAGGTGAAGCCCACCAATCAGTAATGGCGCGGCAATCCCCACGACAAACAGCCCAAGCAGAAAGGGCATCAATGCCTGAATCATCATTACCAGCATGTCGTAAAGCTGGTGAATCATACTTAACGGGTCCTCAATTTGATTTCTGTTGAGGGTTAACCCGGAATGCAATAACTGTAATAACGTGCGGGCAAGGTTTTCTCCGCTACCCGTCATCAGCGACCAGCCTGCTAGCAGGATCAGCAGAGAGGTGAGTTCTCTGGAACGAGGAATCTGCCCTTTTTTCCGAGCTTCTTCTTTTCGGTGAGCTGTGGGTTCTTCTGTTTTTTCCTGATCGCTTTCTTCTGACATACGCCTGCCTGGATTTATTTCCTCTGATAGCCATTAAAGCCCTGGTTATCAGAGGAAATGACATTACATAGATTAAAAGCCGAGACTCTGGAGAAGGTCATCAACCTGGCCCTGGGATGTCATCACACCTGCCTGGGTGTTATCGATTTGCGGACCATTGATTAATGAATTAGCGACTTCTTTCGTCGGTACAGTCTCTTCAGGAATGTTCTCTACGAGAACCCGGATCAACTCTTTTTCAACAACTTCAATAATGGTCATCATGCGCTGGATAACCTGACCGGTCAGATCCTGAAAGTCCTGCGCCATCATGATTTCCATGAGTTGATTATTAGTTTTGCCCGCCAGACTGGTCGCCTGTTTCAGGTAATGTCGGGTATCCTTTACCAACTCACGCGCTTCAGGCAGTTCAACAGGCGCATCAAACCAGGCATCCCAGCGTTGCGTTAACTGCTCAGCTTCGCTGGTGATATAGTCCTGCATTGGTCTTGTTTCTTCTACACAGCTCAGAACACGCTCCGCAGCCTGCGATGTTTTCTTTGCCACATAATTCAGGCGTTCGCGGGCATCAGGGATCGCTTCAGCCGCATCCATGATGGTTCGCTCAAGGCCAAGACTGACCAGACTATCCCTTAGCATCCGTGTGATATTACCAATACGGGTAAAGACGTCTGGATCGTGATTCTTTGGTGGCAGTTGCGCAGACGCGGTCATGATTATCCCCCGAGCTTCTCAAAGATTTTGTTCAGCTTTTCTTCAAGAGTGGCTGCGGTAAAAGGTTTAACCACATAACCGCTGGCGCCGGCCTGCGCTGCCGCGATAATGTTTTCTTTCTTCGCTTCTGCGGTAACCATCAGCACAGGCAGCGCTTTAAGCGCGCTATCCTGGCGAATTTCATTCAATAGCTGCAAACCGTCCATGTTCGGCATGTTCCAGTCACTAATGACAAAATCGAATGGTTCTTTTTTCAGACGTGTCAGTGCGTCATGACCATCTTCCGCTTCGTCAACATTGTTGAAGCCGAGATCTTTAAGGAGATTGCGGACAATGCGACGCATGGTGGCAAAGTCATCAACAACGAGGAAACGTAAATTCTTATCTGTCATGGTATATCCTGAAATGTTTCTAAGTACGAAACAGGCTGTTAAATACGGCGAGACTGCCCGGTTATGTTATTGAGAATTTGTTGGCTCATTTCATCCAGGTCGGCGACTTCTGTTACTGCCTCTAATGCCAGTGCTTCACGGGGCATACCGAATACCACACATGAGCGTTCGCTCTGGGCGAGGGTTCGGGCGCCTGCGTTACGCATCGCCAGCAGGCCTTTCGCACCATCGTTACCCATCCCGGTCAGGATCACCCCGACGGCATTTCGTCCTGCGACGCGGGCAACGGATTCAAACAGCGTATCTACTGACGGACGATGGCGGTTAACAGGCGGTGTGTCGCTAAGTTTGATATGGTAGTTAGCCCCGCTACGTACCAACTCCATATGTCTGCCACCTGGTGCAATATAAGCATGACCCGGCAGCACGCGGTCATCATGCTCTGCTTCCTTTACTGACAGCAGACAGGACTTATCCAGACGTTGGGCAAAAGAACGGGTAAAACCTGGCGGCATATGTTGTGCAATGACGATCCCCGGACATGTCGGAGGCATTGGCAACAGGACATGGCTTAATGCTTCCGTACCACCGGTCGATGCGCCAATGGCAATAATTTTTTCACTGCCAATAAGCGGTGCGCGAATTACTGGGGGAACCGTTCTTTTCTGGAAACTCCGCACGCTCGCCGCGATACGAATTTTGTCAGCGATCATATCGCTGTATTTTTCCATACCTTCCTGAAGGCCTTGCTGAGGTTTAGTAATAAAATCTACCGCTCCCAGTTCCAGCGCGGCGAGGGTGATATCTGATCCTTTGCTGGTCAGTGATGAAAGCATTAATACCGGCATTGGACGCAGACGCATTAAGCGCTCAAGAAAATCCAGACCATCCATGCGTGGCATTTCAACATCCAGCGTCAGCACATCCGGGTTATGTTGTTTAATCAAATCACGGGCCATGATGGGGTCATGCGCCGTGGCGACCATTTCCATATCCGGTTGTTGATTAACAATTCGCGTCATGATGTTGCGGATTAACGCCGAATCGTCCACGCACAACACTTTTATCTTTTTCATTTGTTACTCCTTTGCCAGGCAGTAAACAGATTGCCCGCGCAGGCGGAAATGACTATTTGTGGTATTAAAATGTTCTGAATGGCCAGCAAACAGTATTCCACCTGGTTTCAGTATTTCTGCAAAACGGCGCATAAGAATATTCTGTGTATTCCTGTCAAAATAAATCATTACGTTGCGACAAAAAATAGCATCAAAAGGTGCAGGAATATCCCACTGCGGATCCACGAGATTAAGCTGTTGGTAATGAATCGAAGACAACAGCTCTCTTTTTACTTTTACTTTATCCCCGTGATTTCCGGTTCCCCGTAAAAACCAGTCTTTTTTCTGTTTTTCATTCAGACTAGCTAAATCGGATAATTGATAAATTCCTTTTTTGGCATGACGCAGAACATCGGTATCAATATCGGTTGCCAGTATACGAGGCCCCGTAATACTACGACCCAACGTTTCTTCCAGCGTCATTGCAATTGACAGCGGCTCTTCGCCGGTGGATGCCGCAGCGCACCAGACGTTATACATACCGCGTCGACTCCGCGCATGTTCTGCAAGAATAGGGAAATGGTACGCTTCACGAAAAAAAGAGGTCAGGTTAGTGGTCAGCGAGTTGACAAATGCCTGCCATTCCGGCGCCTCTGAACTGCTTTCAAGCAGCGCCATATACTCGCTGAAACTGTTCATCCCTAGCTGAGTGATTCGGCGGGATAAACGATTATAAACCATATCTTTCTTTTGGCCATTCAGGACAATACCTGCCCTACGGTAAATTAACTCGCTGACGCGTGTTAAATCCTTATCCGTGAGAGTGTTCAGACCTTGCGCGGGGAATTCAGTGTGATTAGCCATATTGCGGAATTTTATTTCTCAGTGTTTCCGCCTTTAGCGGGGAATTGAAAGTTATTTTCAACATGCGCTCAGGATTTCAATGCATATCACCCGATCATAAACACCGCCAGGCGGTGATCAGGTGATACGGGAAAACAGAAAATAACAATCAGGATTAACGGAGTGACTAAACCGAAAAATCGACAATCAGACACCCATATTCATGATGTCCTGATACGCGCTAACCATTTTATTGCGTACCTGAACACCAAGGTTAAGTGCTACAGATGACTTCTGCATCGAAACCATAACATCATTTAAGCCAACCCCCGGCACGCCTGCCAGATAGTCTTCAGAGCCTTGTTTGGCCTGATTCTGGAGCTGGCTGATATTATTGAGGCTGTTAAATAACACATCAGAAAATTGTGTTTTATTTTCTGTGTCATTTGTTCCTGTCGGAGCAAACTGATTCTGCATTGCAGAAACCTGGCCTGCCTGACGCTGAATCTGATTTACTACCCCATTGATTGTATTTAGGGACATATCGTTATTTCACCTTACTGACGCTTAACAACAGATAGTTGATACTAATGTCTTATCAGTTCTGTTTAATTTAGGCGTACTTTATCATGGCGGAAGTTCAGCAGCATTGTGGGAAAAGTCAGCACAAACCTGTTCTTATTGCAGATTAGGTTTAGGGCAGTTTCAGGCGATAATTCTTATCTGGCAAATTTTCTGAAATGAAAAATTGTCGCGAATAATACTCATCACCAGTTTGTTCATCTGCATCTGCAATATGACACCTGCGTTGAAGTCGTACCATTTAACTTTACAGGAATATGGCATGAATGCCACAACCCAGGGTAATAAAAAAAATAGTCCCTTTGATTTTAAGGCACTACTGGAACGAATTCGGGCAAATCCCAGAATTATTTTTATGATCGCAGCGGCGGCGGCAATTTCAATTGTTGTCGCCTTGCTATTCTGGATGCAAGGGCCAGTTTATCGCGTTCTCTACAGTAATATTAGCGAACAGGACGGCGGAGCGATTGTTACTCAGCTTAGCCAGATGCAGGTTCCTTATCGCTTTGCCGATCATAACGGCGCCATCATGATCCCGGAAGACCAGGTTTATGAGGTCCGACTTAAACTCGCGCAGCAGGGGTTGCCGAAAGGTGGCTCTGTAGGATTTGAACTGCTCGACCAGGAAAAATTTGGTATTAGCCAGTTTAACGAGCAGGTTAATTTCCAGCGTGCGCTTGAAGGAGAACTGGCTCGCACTATTGAGACGTTAGGTCCAGTACAGAGCGCCCGTATCCACCTGGCAATACCGAAACCGTCACTGTTTGTCCGCGAACAAAAAGCGCCTACCGCCTCAGTGACCCTGACTTTACAAAATGGCAGAACACTAGATGATGGCCAGGTTAACGCCATCAGTTACATGATAGCCAGCGCGGTTTCTGGCCTTGATGCCGCTCATGTCACCATTGTGGATCAGTCTGGCCATTTGCTTTCCGGCAGTGACACTCACAATACCCAGACAACACAGCTTAAATATATCCGCGAAGTTGAAGATGACTATCAAAACCGTATTCAGGCCATTCTGACGCCCGTTGTCGGTAGCGCCAACGTTCGCACACAAGTTACGGCACAAGTTGATTTCACCCAGAATGAGCAAACTGTTGAGGAATATGCTCCCAACACGTCGCCAGACAAGATGTCCATCCGCAGTCGCCACGTTGTTCATGATGAGCAAGGCGGGAAAAGCAGCGTTGGCGGCGTACCTGGCGCGTTAAGTAATCTACCGCCTACGGCAGCCAGCGCTCCGGTTACCACCTCAACGCCAGCGCGCAGCGCTAAAGATAGCGCAGCCCGCCCGGTTTCTCAGACGACAACTCAAAAGCTACAGCCCTACAGTCAGAACCATGACGACATTACCAATTACGAGCTGGATAGAACGCTAAAACATATCACCCGTAACACAGGTAATGTGGAACGTTTGTCGGTCGCGGTTGTTATTAATTATCTGCCAGGAAAGGCCGGAGAACCGGCGGCTCTGACGCCAGCGCAGATGAAGCAAATTAACGATCTGGTTAAAGAGGCAATGGGCTATACCGCTTCCCGTGGGGATTCGGTAAATGTGGTTAACACGCCATTTAGCCAGGCAGATAAAGACATCGCTCTTCCACTGTGGCAACAGCAGGATGTTATTCAGTTAGTTCTTTCCGTACTGCGTTATCTTTTAGTCGCTCTGGTTGCCTGGGTGCTGTGGCGTAAAGCCGTATGGCCATTCTGGGTGAAACATCAGGAAATGCTGCTCCAGCGACTCGAAATGGAAAAAGAAGCACGTCAGGCTGAAGCAACGGCGCAGCGACAGAAAAAAGAACACTGCGAACGTGCCAAAGCGCAACAGCGCATGGATACAGAACTGACTACTCAGCAACTGCGTGAAATGGCCGATGAGGCACCGCAGATTATTGCACTGGTGATCCGCCAGTGGATGAATAAGGAGCAGAAACCATCATGAATGCCGCCATGCGAAGCGCCATTGTTATGCTAACGCTCGGCGATGACCGGGCAGCCGATGTCTTCCGCCATCTCAGTCCTCAGGAGGTGGCACAGATAAGCAGTGCCATTGTCAGCATTAATACTTATACCCATGAGCAGATTGCTCAGGTGTTGAGCGAATTTAAACGCGACTCCGAAGAGTACGCATCTATTAGCATCAATACGGATGAATATTTACGCAATGTGCTGGTTAAAGCATTGGGAGAATCCCAGGCTGAAGCATTATTAGATAATCTGCTGGATGCCCGTGGTGAAAACAACGGTATTGAAACGTTGGGGCTGATGGAACCGTATATGGTTTATGACCTGATTCGGGAAGAGCATCCGCAGATTATTGCGACGATTCTGGTGCATCTGAAACGTGCTCAGGCAGCAAATGTGCTGGCGAAATTTGAAGAACGCGAACGTAACGACATTATGTTGCGTATTGCCACCTTTAACGGCGTCCAGCCGGTGGCACTGCAAGAACTGACGGATGTACTGAACAATCTGCTCCACGGTCAGTCACTGAAGCGCAACAATATGGGCGGTGTTCGTCCGGCGGCTGAAATTCTCAACCTGATGAAAACTCAGCAGGAAGAAGCGGCGCTTACTGCATTCCGCGAATTTGATCCTGAACTGGCGCAAAAAATCATTGATGAGATGTTCCTGTTCGAAAATCTGGTGGATATGGACGACCGCAGCATCCAGCGCCTGTTGCAGGATGTCGATGGCGAGTCTCTGTTGGTTGCGTTGAAAGGATCCGATCAAGTACTGCGTGAGAAATTCTTCAGCAACATGTCCAAACGTCAGGCCGAAATTATGCGTGATGATCTCAATTCACGTGGTCCGGTACGTATGACCCAGGTCGAAGCAGAACAGAAATCCATTCTGTTGGTGGTACGTCGTCTGGTGGAAGCCGGAGAGATGGTGATTGGGGGAGGTGAGGATGTCTACGTCTGAGACAACCTGGAAACCCTGGCGGCCTGATGATCTGCTCGGGCAGGGCAGTTCTTCATGGCCAAATCTGGAGTCTGAAAACCACGCAGATGTAGATCCCATGTCTGACCCGGACCGGCAGGCCGAGCTTGCCCGTGTTCGCCAACAGGAAGGGCAAAAAGGCTTTACGCAGGGGCTGGTAAAAGGCGAGGAAGAGGGGCGTCGTCGCGGCTATGAAGAAGGATTACAGCAGGGAAAAACGGAAGGCATTAACCAGGGATTAGTGGAGGTTCATGCTCAACAGGCTTTGTTAACTTCGCAGTTTTCCCGCGTTATGGAAAGTTTTCAGATCTCGGTTGAAAACATGGACAGCGTCATCCCTGCCCGCCTGGTGCAACTGGCGCTGATGGCGGTGCGAACTCTGCTAGGCGAGCAGGGCGTTACGGATAAAATGCATACCGGACTGATGAATCACATTCGCACGCTACTCAATGAAGACCGCTTACTGAAAGGTAAATTTCGCCTGACCATTAGCGCGGAAGAACCAGAAGAGGTTCGCCAACAGCTTGAGACGTTGCTCTCATCCTATGACTGGGAATTGTGTGCTGATCCCCATCTTCTCCCCGGTGGTTGTCGGATCAGTACGGAAGAAGGGGAACTGGACGCATCGCTGGAAACCCGCTGGCAGTCGTTGTGTCAACTGGTTCGCAACAGGGAAGGTGTATGACTTCGCATCTCAAAAACTGGCTGGGTGCTCTGGAACAGCAAGAAACGCGGATGACGACGTTACCCGCTTTTCGTCAGTACGGCAGGCTGATCCGCGCGACTGGACTGGTGATGGAAGCCACCGGACTAAAATTACCCATCGGAACGCTGTGCATTGTTGAACGTGACGGCCCGGAGGGTATTCGTTGTGTAGAAAGTGAGGTTGTTGGTTTCAGTGGACAAACGCTGTATCTGATGCCGCTGGAACATGTGGACGGCATCTTGCCTGGCGCCAGGGTCTGGGCGCCGGATAGCGGTGATAAGTTAACGCAAGGCAAGCAGCTTCCTGTTGGGCCTGGATTATTGGGGCGTGTGCTGGATGCCAGCGCTCGACCACTGGATGGCCTTCCTCCTCCCAGTAATAGTGATCGGGCAACATTATTTACCGCTCCGTTTAACCCGTTACAACGCGACCCCATTCGCAATGTGCTTGATGTCGGCGTTCGGGCGATCAATGGATTACTGACCGTGGGGCGAGGTCAGCGCATGGGGCTGTTTGCAGGTTCCGGGGTTGGCAAAAGTGTCCTGTTAGGCATGATGGCGCGCTATACCACCGCAGATGTGGTGGTTGTGGGACTCATCGGCGAGCGAGGCCGTGAAGTTAAAGATTTTATTGAAAATATCCTCGGACAGGATGGCTTACAGCGGTCGGTGGTTATTGCTGCGCCTGCCGATGTATCGCCGGTACTGCGTATGCAGGGGGCGGTATATGCAACCCGTATTGCGGAAGATTTCCGTGACCGTGGATTAAATGTGTTGCTGATCATGGATTCGCTGACGCGTTATGCGATGGCACAACGTGAGATAGCATTAGCCATTGGCGAACCGCCAGCAACCAAAGGCTATCCGCCTTCTGTTTTCGCCCGTTTACCGGCCCTGGTGGAGAGAGCCGGGAATGGTATCCGTGGCGGTGGATCAATCACTGCATTCTATACCGTATTGACGGAAGGCGACGATCAGCAGGACCCGATTGCGGACTCCGCTCGCGCCATTCTCGACGGACATATTGTTCTGTCACGCCGACTGGCGGAGTCAGGCCACTATCCGGCCATTGATATTGAAGCTTCTATCAGCCGTGTGATGACGGAAATTACGCAACCAGCGCAATTTCAAAAGGTACAGCGTTTTAAACAACTTCTGTCCTCGTGGCAGCGGAACCGGGATTTGGTCAGCGTAGGGGCGTATGCCAGAGGCAGCGATCCTTTACTGGATCAGGCGATCACCTTATATCCAGAAATGGAGCGCTATCTGCAACAGGGCATCCATGAACGCCAGGAATATGATGTTTCATGTCGCCAGCTCGATGCGTTATTCCCGGAGAATAGAGGCCCTGAAGCAGGTGAATAATCATGGCAACATCAGCACCAATGGATGTTTTGCGGGATCTGGCCGAAAAGAAACTCAATGACACTACGGTGCGACTGGGGCGTGCGCGCCAGTCGCATGAGAATGAAATCTCCCGTTTACAACAATTACAGACATATGAATCTGAATATCGCCGACAACTGCAAAACACCATTGCCGATAAGGGTATGTCAGTGTCTACGCTCCAGTCATGGCAAAGTTTTATTGGTGCGCTGGAAAAGGTCGTTTTGCAGCAGGTACATCAGGTGAATAACAGCCAACAGATTGTCGATGCCTCGCTCAACGACTGGCAAAAAGATCGTCAGCGGTTAAACGCATTTGAAACATTAAAAAGCCGGGCCGAAGCTCAGCGTCTATTGAAAGAAAACCGACAGGAACAAAAAATGATGGATGAATTTGCCCGCCGCGCCAGCCAGAGGGGAAAATAAAATGCAGGTAATTTCTTTACCTATGAATACTGGCCATTTGGGGCATGGACCCTCTGCACCCCAGAATGATACAGATGCGCCATCATTTGCAGACGAACTCGGCAGTAAATTGCCTCCTGATTCCAGTACGAAGCTTCATCTTCCGCCGGGAGGAACGGTAAATCTGTTACCGACTGAAGAAGAAAAAGGAAAGGAATCCTCTGATGTGGAACAGCCAGGTATAGTGGATGGTTTGTTTTACATGCTCCCGGCGCAAAGTGCTCCATTACCGGGGGCGGGGATAAATCAGGAAATGACACAATCACCGTTTTTTGAGGGCGCGGGACTGGTTTCTGCCGTGAAAAACCCGGTGGTGTCGCCAGAAAATGTGGCATCCCAAACAGAAAAAGCGGATTCAGGCGTGAGTGTGGCTGACACTGAACTTTTACCGACTCCGAATGGGGATGAGTTACAAACTGGCACTTTCGATAGTCGCTCTCAAAAGCTGAACAAAGTCGTTGCATATTCTGCGTTGGCGGGGAAAGTAGGCAAGCCGATTGCGCATCTACCTTCATCGCTCCCGCAAAATCAGGGCTCCTTGCATCTCGAGTCGGCAACAAATACCGATAAGGCACTGCCTCAGTCATCAGAACAGTTGGCAACGTCTCTTGATTCAGCAATAGCAGATAAATCGGCGGCACAGATGCCTGTACAGCATCAGGATAGCCATATGGCTGATGCTCTACATATCCCAACCATTGGGGATATGAGTATTCAAATCCGTGAGCCCGTGGGTGTATCCCCATCTGCGCAACCCTCGGTATTGACCGCGTCTGTGGGGACTACGGAATGGCAGCAGAATTTGAGTCAGCAGTTGGCCTGCTTTACTCGTGAAGGGATTCATCATGCGGAACTGAGATTGCACCCTGAAGATCTTGGTAGTCTGCACATTAGCCTGCGGATAAATAACGATCAGGTGCAGCTTCATTTTGCCGCAGCCGACCACCAGGTTCGCAATGCGCTTGAAACGGCGATGCCGCATTTGCGAAACTCCCTTGCAGAATCAGGGATCTCTCTTGGGCAAACCAATGTTGCTGCGGACTCCAGACCTTCGTGGGAGAACGGTTCGCAAAATCAGGCAGCAGAACAGGATATGCAATCCGATGATGGTGCGGAAAGCGTACCGGATGAACCAGGCGTAATTCTGCATACGCTCAGTCGTTCCGGCGGAATAAATACTTTTGTCTGATACTTTAATTTTGTTATTTATCTGAAAGCCCGGTTTCCGGGCTTTGTTGTTTTATTCTGGTGGTATTTCTGCCGGGTTTAAACATGCTTCTTTGCTGGCTGTTGATAGCGATCCTGGTCTTTAATTTCATTAAATTTCAAATAGTTATAAATCTCACTCAGATGGTGTGTTTTTTATCATTTATGCAACATTGATTTTTATTAAGGATGCAGGCAAACGTTTACAATGTTGTCTGAAGTCAAATCTATCTATCAATTTAATGCCAGCAGCGACATTTTTTTGCCGGATTATTAATACCTGGTTATGTAATAGAATACAGTTCCTGTCCCGGGTGTAACGGGGTACAAATTACTGAGTATATTTTTGTGATGTCAAAAAAAAACCTGGATACCACTCAGAGTGGCAAAAAAAGCAAGAGTCGCATAGTGCTGACCGTCCTGGCATTTGTTTTTGCCAGCGCATGTTTTGGTTATACCTGGACAGAACTGGAGAGTTTAAAGAACAATGTTAAAAAAGGCACAATAGAGCAGGAAATTGAAGAAATAGAGGAAACGTTTGAAGTACCTATTTATACACCTTTGGATACGTTTACTGTCAGCCTGAAGCCTGGTGTCGATGGAACAGAACATGTTCTGTATGTTGGATTGACGCTGCGTCTGAAAGATCCTCGCTCCCAGGAATTGTTAAAACGTTACCTGCCAGAAATTCGTAGCCGCCTTGTTATGCTATTTTCACAGCAGACGATGGATGAGTTGAGCACACGCGAAGGTAAACAGCAACTGGTTCATGAAATTGAACAAGAACTGGCAAATCCACTATCCGGGAAACAGACGGTTAAAGTTACCGATGTTTTATTTAACATCTTTATTTTACGGTAATCGCTATGTCTGACAATATTTTGTCACAGGATGAGGTGGATAGTCTTCTGAATGGCGATGGTAACGGCGCATCTGAAAACACTCTATCTGCCATGGCTCCTGAGGATGATATACGTCCTTACGATCCAGTGACACAACGACGCGTTGTTCATGAACGACTCAGCACGCTGGAATTCATTAATGAACGTTTTGCACGTCAGTTTCGTGTCGGAGCGTTCAACGTGTTGCACCGCAGTCTGGACGTCACTACCGGTAATATTCGGGTGCAGCCTTATCATGAATTTGCGCGTAACTTACCTGTGATGACCAATCTTAATTTGATTCATCTGTCACCTTTGCGCGGGACGGCGCTGTTCGTCTTTTCTCCCAATATGGTGTTTATGTTGGTGGAAAATTTATTTGGCGGTGACGGACGTTTTAAAACAAAAGCGGATGGGCGGGAGTTTACCCCCACTGAACAACGTATTATTCAGCGTATTTTGTCAATTGCTCTGGAGTCTTATGACTTTGCCTGGAGTACGGTTTATGGCCTTAAAACAGAATATATTCGCTCAGAAATGCAGGTGAAATTCACCAATATTACGTCGTCACCGAATGATATTGTGATTACTACACCGTTTTATATCGAACTGGGTTCCGAGTGTGTCCAGATGGATATCTGCATCCCGTTCAACGTTATTGAGCCAATACGTTCTTTGCTTACCAGTCCACCACAGGAAAACGCCTGGCAGGAAGATCAAAACTGGCGTAATACGCTGGCTTCACAGGTCAGAAATACGGAACTGGAACTGGTGGTGAATTTATCCGACGTACAGATGCGACTGTCACAAATTATGAGCCTCAAGCAACACGATATTTTACCGTTAGATAAACCTGAAATCGCTGAAGCTTATGTTGATGGCGTGCGGGTACTGTCCGGGAAATATGGCAGCGCAAGCAATCAGTACGCCTTGCAGGTAGAAGAACTTTTTAATACAGCATTAGCACCTTTTTCTAAGGAGAGCTCGCATGAGCAAGAATGAACAGGCGGGCACTACCTCTACTCCCGCAGATACGGCCTGGGCAGACGCACTGGAAGAACAGCGCGAATCCGCAGGAACGACGGGCGTGATGGACGGGGCGAAAGCTATTGCCTCTGACCTGAATCTGGTTATGGATATTCCGGTCAGAATGACGGTAGAACTTGGCAGAACCCGTATGACCATCAAGGAACTTCTGGCACTGAGCCAGGGGTCTGTGGTTGCGCTGGAAGGTCTGGCGGGTGAACCTCTGGATATTTTGATTAATGGTTATCTTATTGCACAGGGAGAAGTGGTTGTGGTGTCGGATAAATTCGGTATTCGTATTACCGATATTATTACGCCATCTGAACGTATTTATCGCCTGAGCAGATAATGATCAATAGTACCCATACAGTTTTACCCACCGCTTCAACAACCAGCATGTCGTCGGTATGGATGCATACCGGCGGTATCCTCTGCCTGATAATATTCGGGTTACTTCTTTTACTCTGGTATTTACGTCGTTCTGGCGGTATCTCAGGGAAAAAAAATGGCCGCAATGCGCTGTTAAATATTAAATTCAGCCAGTCTCTGGGGCCGCGTGAACGCCTGGTTCTTGTGGAAGTGGGAAATCAATGGTTACTGCTTGGCGTGACGGCAGAAAATATCTCCTGTCTGAGCGCCATCGACAAAAAAACAGTCGAAGAAAATTTTGCGGCTGTTGATCAACCGCAGTCCCGTAGCTCGCTGGTTGACTGTTTTCAGACAGTGCTGGCAAACAGTCTGCGAGGGCGTTATGGCAATCAGCAATAAAATAAAACCGTCATGGCGGGTAATGTCGATTATCTGTGGCCTGTTGGTCATGGTGTTTGGCATCGGGTTTCCTGTACATAGCGCATTCGCTGCTAATAGCGACATTCTGTTAACTCGCCCTGCAGGTGGGGAAGGCTGGTCTTTACCGGTACAGACGCTGGTCCTGCTGACGTCGCTAACCTTTCTGCCCGCTATTTTGCTGATGATGACCGGTTTTACGCGCATCATCATTGTACTGGGATTGCTGCGTAACGCGTTGGGAACGTCATCAACACCACCAAACCAGGTGCTGTTAGGTCTGGCGCTGTTCCTCACTTTTTATGTTATGTCGCCCGTGTTTAATAAAATCTATGACGACGCGTGGATGCCTTTAAGTCAGGATAAAATCACCGCTCAGGTCGCCATCGATAAAGGCATTCAGCCGCTGCGGGAATTTATGCTGCAACAAACGCGTCAGGATGATCTGGCTTTGTATACCCGCATCGCTCATCAGCAAAACTTCGCCGGACCGGAAGATGTGCCGCTAAGTCTGCTGGTTCCGGCGTTTGTCACCAGTGAATTGAAAACAGGTTTCCAGATTGGCTTTACCATCTTTATTCCGTTTTTGATTATCGACCTTGTGGTCGCCAGTGTGTTGATGGCGCTGGGGATGATGATGGTGCCGCCTGCGACAATCTCATTACCTTTTAAATTGATGTTGTTTGTTCTGGTCGACGGCTGGCAGTTGCTGATTGGTTCACTGGCTCAAAGTTTTTTTAGCTGACGAGGAGAAGAGATGACAGAAGAACAAGTTATGGCGATGGGATTCCAGGCCATTAAAGTCGGTCTGATGATTGCTGCCCCGTTATTACTGGCGTCGTTGGTTGCCGGGTTGGTTATCAGTATTCTCCAGGCGTCCACGCAAATAAACGAGATGACATTATCGTTTATTCCCAAAATATTGCTGCTCGTGGTGGTCATTATTGCCCTTGGCCCCTGGATGTTAAGCGTCATGCTTGATTATATGCACGGGCTATTTAACAGCCTGCCTTATCTGATTCGTTAGTTATGCTCACACTCTCTCTGGCTGATCTTTACCTGCATATCGGTCAGTATTTCTTCCCGTTTTTGCGTATCCTGGCTCTTTTTACGTCAGCGCCGATCTTTAATGACAAATCGATCAATAAAAAGGTCAAAATTGCGCTGTCGGCACTCATAGCCTTTCAGATAGCCCCCATATTACCTGAGAGCAATATTCGTATTGTTTCGTATGAGGGATTTCTGACAGGGGCGGGGCAGCTCATTATTGGCCTTATCACCGGCTTAATCATTCAGTTGATTTTTGTGGCTGTCCGCCACGCGGGCGAACTTATTGGCCTGCAGATGGGACTTTCATTTGCCACCTTCTATGACCGTGCCGGTGGGCAGAATATGCCCGTTATTGCCCGCTTTCTTAATTTACTGGCTACGCTGATCTTTTTAATCGCCAACGGACATCTTTACCTTCTGGAGATTATCGCCCGAAGCTTTGATATTTTGCCCGTTGCGGCCTCGTTACCCAATGCGTCTGCTTATCTGGCTTTTGTAAAACTGGCGGGGCTTATTTTTAGTAGCGGCTTGATACTGGCGTTACCTATTGTGGCGTTACTGCTCTGCATTAACCTGACACTTGGCATTATTAACCGTCTGACGCCGCAACTTTCAGTTTTTGTGATCGGTTTTCCTATTTCACTCAGCGTTGGCTTACTGGCGTTATCGCTGATGATGTACTCTTTTGGTCCGCTTTTTGAAAGCCTGATGGCTACCATCTTTGATAATCTTCTACAAATTATGACTGCGATGAGATAGCCCAGCCTCACAGCCGTTGTGAACCCGGAAGCCTCAGTATTTTTGTCTTAAAATTTTGTCGTTTTCTGTGCGGATCTCCCCGCTGATATACAGTTCGCAAAATTGCCTGTATGAACTCAGACCTAATTTTTTTAGCGCGCCGCGTCTGATCTGATACAGCGTCGGTTCCGGTATTTTCATGCAGCGGGACATTTCGCTTATTGATTCCCCGGCAAGGGGAAGCACCAGACAAATCCATTCTTTCAGGGAAAAACCATAACGTTCGTCCCGGTAGCGATTAATCGTATGCATCGGACGGAATGTTTTACCCCGTAGCCAGGTCTGGAAGTTACGCTGAAAAAGACCGGAGCGCAGGTTATGAGAGTTAAAAAAAGTCACCTTACCGGCAAACTTGCGCGAGATGTAATACGTCAGATAGGAGTTATAGCGGCTGACCAGCACGCCAACGCGTTTACGGCTATTAATCTGGATAAGAAAGTCGACGGCGTCTTTGAAGATACGCAGCGATTCGGTCCCTGACATATCAAGCACTAGCATAATGGTCAGCGTATCATCCATACCGATAGTGACTTGATCAATTCGATGAATAAACGACAAGTTAATGTTGTTGTCGGAGAAAAGATGCTTCATCCCAAATGTGAAATACTCACACAGGGCCATGACAAATACAGGTGGTGTAGAATGAGTACAGATTTCCATTAGTGCGCGGTCCTCGCGTATATTCCTGATTACCTGACTGGTGTTGTTCATCAGTAGTAAAGGTACTGTTGGGATCTAACATCCTTAGTGGCCAGTATAATACACTATATTAAGGAAATCCTGATTGAGAAACTTCGATATGAAATATATTCAGAGTTTAATACTAAGACGTAATAATTATTCGTAATAGAGATAAGCTGGCGGCAATGTCGATGTGTTCGATCCTGCATTTTTTTCAAAATGGCCAGGTGTAATCATTTTTATTATTACTTACGATAAATATTCTTATCAAGAAAATGACTATTCCGAGTATTAATGCGTTTTATTTCCAGTCGTTAAGATGATGGCGGGTACTTAATGATAAAAAACCAGCCCAGGAGGAAGATCCGGGCTGGTCGGGGGGCACGCTGGCAGAATCATTCTGCCAGGGGGGGCCTATTAACGCAGAAGCTGCAGAACGTTCTGCGGAACCTGGTTAGCCTGTGCCAGCACAGAAGTACCCGCAGATTGCAGGATGTTCGCACGGCTCATTTCAGACACTTCAGATGCGAAGTCAGCGTCCAGAATGCGAGAACGAGACTCGGACAGGTTGTTAACGGTGTTGTTCAGGTTGCTGATAACAGAATCGAAACGGTTCTGTACGGCACCGAGGCCAGAACGCAGTTTGTCAACCTGAGACAGCGCAGCATCGATAGCTTTCAGCGGATCGGTGGTATTGGCTGCGCTTACGCCGGTATCGGTTACTGTAGCCTTGTATGTTGGCAGTACAGCTTTGTCAATGGTGACATCAGCCTTAGTTAAACCACCTTTACCGTCATCAAGATAGTAGTTACCTTTACCATCGTCTTTCAGGGTAGAGCCGGCCGGTACGCCTACCGGCGCAACCAGCTGAGTTGCTTCCTGACCTTGTATTGTTTTTACATTATCTGCTTGTGCAGCAACGGTGTCCTTGGTCGCACTGTTGAAGGTAAAACCACCTTTACCGTCATCAGTGGCTTCAAAGTAGTCAGTCCCATTTGTTACGTATATTTTCCCGTTATCACCTTTAACAATATCAGTTGCTGTAACTGTACCACCGTTACCATCCGTAGCTTTTGCCACATCATACTTATAGCCTTCGTCAACGGTTATTTTGCCGTTGGCATCTTCGGAGTTATGAAGAGTCGCAACGTCTGGACCGGCAACGTTGAAATTAGTCATATTGAGAGTGTTGGCATCCATCTGGGTCAGATCGATGTCGATAGTTTCTTTATCGTTAGAACCTACCTGAATAGACAGAGACTGATCCTGGCTGAGAACTTTAACGCCGTTAAATTCAGTCTGATCGGAGATACGGTTGATTTCAGACAGACGGGCATCGATTTCGTCCTGGATGGACTGACGGTCAGACTCGGAGTTAGTGCCGTTCTGTGCCTGAACAGTCAGGCGACGGATATTCTGCAGGTTATCGTTAACTTCGTTCAGCGCACCTTCAGTGGTCTGAGCGATGGAGATACCGTCGTTAGCGTTGCGGGAAGCCTGAGTCAGACCAGAGATGCTGGCGGTGAAACGGTTGCTGATAGCCTGACCAGCAGCATCGTCTTTTGCGCTGTTAATACGCAGACCAGAAGACAGGCGTTGGATCGCAGTGCCGAGAGTGGACTGAGATTTGTTCAGGTTGTTCTGTGCAACCAGGCTCAGCGCGTTGGTATTAATGACCTGTGACATGATATATCCTCAATGAAAACCTGGCGGTGCGATCCGCCCGGAATAGAATTTAAACTGAATATGCGTT
>NZ_VATQ01000025.1:0-73592 GCF_005781135.1 Escherichia sp. E3659
AGTCTCGTTTCCCGCTCCAAATTCTTCTCCCAATAAAATATCCACAGCGACGCGATGCGTTATTGCTGGTTTTTGTTGCCTCTGACAAACTCTTGTAAACAGAGTTATCCACAGGTCCGGGTTGTAATCTTAATTTCAGAAAAACTTCGCACGGTGAATAGTAATTTTTTAACCTGTTGATATATAAGTTGAAAATTAAGATTGTATTTTGTCGTATCGATCACTTGACGATGATATTCGTCTTGAATTGCAATGCGTTTTTATTTTTATTCACAAGCTGTGGATGAATCAGGCGTCACGTGGTAGTCCCTTTTCAATTACACGAACCAGACGCTGTTTTTTCGGCAATTGCACTTCGACCACGCACGCATTTCGTCTCTCGATTTGCTGCGCAATCGCCCACGCTATATGCTCATCAAGAAGTGGGTGCTCACCTTTACGACTTTCCAGCGCCGTCAGAATCGCTTCATCCCAGGGCGCATTGCCTAATGCTACGGCGATATTACGCAGCCAACGCAGGTGGCCTATACGGCGAATCGCCGATCCTTCCGTGACTTTTAAGAATTTCTCTTCGCTCCATGCAAAAAGCTCAATGAGTTCCGGTGCGTGTAGTGATTTGCGCGGGCTGAAATCGTCTTCAGTTGTCAGTTGTGAATAGCGATTCCACGGACAAATAAGCTGACAGTCATCACAGCCGTAAATACGGTTTCCCATTAACGGTCGCAACTCTTCCGGGATAGCCCCTTCCAGCTCAATCGTCAGATAAGAAATACAACGGCGAGCATCGACGGTATATGGCTCGACGATGGCGCCGGTCGGGCAAATCGTCATACAGGCCACGCATTTACCGCATCCTTCCTCGACCGGTTGATCCACGGGCAGAGGAATATCGACCAGCAATTCACCTAAAAAGAAGAACGAACCGGCCTCGCGATTGAGGATAAGTGAGTGCTTACCTGTCCAGCCAAGTCCAGCTTTTTCAGCTAACGGGCGCTCGAGAATAGGCGCAGAATCGACAAACGGTCTAAAATTCAGCGAAACACAATGTTGCTGAATCATCTCGCCCAGCTTTTTGAGTCTGTTGCGCAGAAGCTTGTGATAGTCACGGCCCAGCGCATAACGGCTAACATAGCCGAGTTTGGGATTTTTCAGCGTGCTGGCAAATGCGGCGTTGGCAGGAAGATAATTCATCCGCACGCTGATCACGCGCAGCGTACCGGGCAATAACTCGTGGGGGCGGGCGCGCAGCATACCGTGACGCGCCATCCAGTCCATTTCGCCGTGGTATTGTTTGTCCAGCCATGCTTGCAGTTTGGGCTCGGACTCGCTGAGATCGGTATCGGTAATACCCACCTGCTGGAAGCCCAGTTCCAGCCCCCACTGTTTAATTTTTTGCGCTAACTGATTGAGATCGAGGGGCTCTGACATGACGGACCATACAATGAAGAAAAACCCCGTAAGTATACCACACACCGTCTGGCACGCCGACGATATCCGCCGCGGAGAACGTGAGGCGGCAGATGCGCTGGGGCTCACTCTCTATGAGCTGATGCTTCGCGCTGGCGAAGCCGCATTCCAGGTGTGTCGTTCGGCTTATCCTGACGCCCACCACTGGCTGGTGCTGTGCGGTCATGGTAATAACGGCGGCGATGGCTACGTGGTCGCGCGGCTGGCCAAAGCGGTCGGCATTGAGGTCACGTTGCTGGCTCAGGAAAGTAACAAACCGTTACCGGAAGAGGCCGCGCTGGCACGCGAAGCATGGTTAAACGCGGGAGGCGAGATCCATGCTTCGAATATTGTCTGGCCCGAATCGGTAGATCTGATTGTTGATGCACTGCTCGGCACCGGAATGCAGCAAGCGCCGCGCGAATCCATTAGCCTGTTAATCGACCACGCTAATTCCCATCCTGCGCCAATTGTGGCGGTTGATATCCCTTCCGGCCTGTTGGCGGAAACCGGCGCCACGCCAGGTGCGGTGATCAACGCCGATCACACCATCACCTTTATTGCGCTGAAACCTGGTTTGCTCACCGGGAAAGCGCGGGATGTTACCGGGCAACTGCATTTTGACTCGCTGGGGCTGGATAGCTGGCTGGCAGGTCAGGAGACGAAAATTCAGCGGTTTTCTGCTGAACAACTTTCTTACTGGCTGAAACCGCGTCGGCCGACTTCGCATAAAGGCGATCACGGGCGGCTGGTGATTATTGGTGGCGATCACGGCACGGCGGGGGCGATTCGTATGACGGGGGAAGCGGCGCTGCGTGCTGGCGCTGGTTTGGTCAGAGTGCTGACCCGCAGTGAAAACATTGCGCCGCTGCTGACTGCACGACCGGAATTGATGGTGCATGAACTGACTATGGACTCTCTTACCGAAAGCCTGGAATGGGCCGATGTGGTGGTGATTGGTCCCGGTCTGGGCCAGCAAGAGTGGGGGAAAAAAGCCCTGCAAAAAGTTGAGAATTTTCGCAAACCGATGTTGTGGGATGCCGATGCATTGAACCTGCTGGCAATCAATCCCGATAAGCGTCACAATCGCGTGATCACGCCGCATCCTGGCGAGGCCGCGCGGTTGTTGGGCTGTTCCGTAGCAGAAATTGAAAGTGACCGCTTACATTGCGCCCAACGTCTGGTACAACGTTATGGCGGCGTAGCGGTGCTGAAAGGTGCCGGAACCGTGGTCGCCGCCCATCCTGACGCTTTAGGCATTATTGATGTCGGAAATGCAGGCATGGCGAGCGGCGGCATGGGCGATGTGCTCTCTGGTATTATTGGCGCATTGCTTGGGCAAAAACTGTCGCCGTATGATGCAGCCTGTGCAGGCTGTGTCGCACACGGCGCGGCAGCTGACGTACTGGCGGCGCGTTTTGGTACGCGCGGGATGCTGGCAACCGATCTCTTTTCCACGCTACAGCGTATTGTTAACCCGGAAGTGACTGATAAAAACCATGATGAATCGAGTAATTCCGCTCCCTGATGAGCAGGCAACATTAGACCTGGGCGAGCGGGTAGCGAAAGCCTGCGATGGCGCAACCGTAATCTATCTGTATGGCGATTTAGGCGCAGGTAAAACCACCTTTAGCCGGGGCTTTTTACAGGCTCTGGGTCATCAGGGTAATGTCAAAAGCCCCACTTATACGCTGGTCGAACCCTATACGCTCGACAACATAATGGTTTATCACTTTGATTTGTACCGCCTTGCCGATCCCGAGGAACTGGAGTTTATGGGGATCCGCGATTATTTTGCCAACGATGCCATCTGCCTGGTGGAGTGGCCACAACAAGGTACAGGTGTTCTTCCTGACCCGGATGTCGAAATACACATTGATTATCAGGCACAAGGCCGTGAGGCGCGCGTGAGTGCGGTTTCCTCTGCGGGTGAATTGTTGCTGGCGCGTTTAGCCGGTTAACCTTTGAAAGGTGGCGGGATGATGTATCGCATCAGAAATTGGTTGGTTGCGACGTTGGTGCTGCTGTGCGCGCAGGCTGGCGCCGCGACGCTCTCTGATATTCAGGTTTCTAACGGCAACCAACAGGCGCGGATAACGTTGAGTTTTATTGGCGAGCCTGACTATGCGTTTAGCCATCAAAGCAAACGCACCGTGGCGCTCGATATCAAACAAACGGGCGTGATTCAGGGGCTGCCGTTGTTGTTCAGCGGTAATAATCTGGTGAAGGCAATTCGCTCTGGAACGCCTAAAGATGCACAAACGTTGCGGCTGGTGGTCGATCTTACCGAAAACGGTAAAACCGAAGCGGTGAAGCGGCAGAATGGCAGCAATTACACCGTCGTCTTTACGATTAACGCCGATGTGCCGCCACCGCCTCCTCCACCGCCAGTGGTTGCGAAACGCGTTGAAACGCCTGCGGTTGTCGCACCGCGCGTTAGCGAACCGGCGCGCAATCCGTTTAAAACAGAAAGCAACCGTACCACGGGTGTTATCAGCAGCAATACGGTAACGCGTCCGGCAGCGCGCGCGACGGCTAACACTGGCGATAAAATTGTCATCGCTATTGATGCTGGACACGGCGGTCAGGACCCTGGCGCTATCGGCCCTGGTGGTACACGGGAGAAAAATGTCACCATCGCCATTGCGCGTAAATTACGTACCTTGCTCAATAACGATCCGATGTTTAAGGGCGTTTTAACCCGTGACGGGGATTACTTTATCTCGGTGATGGGGCGCAGTGATGTGGCACGTAAGCAAAACGCCAATTTCCTTGTGTCGATTCATGCCGATGCCGCACCAAACCGTAGTGCCACCGGTGCCTCTGTATGGGTGCTCTCAAACCGTCGCGCCAACAGCGAAATGGCAAGCTGGCTGGAACAGCATGAGAAGCAGTCGGAGCTGCTGGGCGGGGCGGGTGATGTGCTGGCGAACAGTCAGGCCGACCCGTACCTAAGCCAGGCGGTGCTGGATTTACAATTCGGTCATTCCCAGCGGGTAGGGTATGATGTGGCGACCAATATGATCAGTCAGTTGCAACGCATTGGCGAAATTCATAAACGCCGACCAGAACACGCCAGTCTCGGCGTTCTGCGTTCGCCGGATATCCCGTCAGTACTGGTCGAAACTGGTTTTATCAGCAATAACAGCGAAGAACGTTTGCTGGCGAGCGACGATTACCAACAACAACTGGCAGAAGCCATTTACAACGGCCTGCGCAATTACTTCCTTGCGCATCCAATGCAGTCTGCGCCGCAGGGTGCAACGGCACAAACTGCCAGTACGGTGACGACGCCAGATCGCACGCTGCCAAACTAAGGATTATTGATGCCAATTCAGGTCTTACCGCCACAACTGGCGAACCAGATTGCCGCAGGTGAGGTGGTCGAGCGACCTGCGTCGGTAGTCAAAGAACTGGTGGAAAACAGCCTCGATGCGGGGGCGACGCGTATCGATATTGATATCGAACGCGGTGGGGCGAAACTTATCCGCATTCGTGATAACGGCTGCGGTATCAAAAAAGATGAGCTGGCGCTGGCACTCGCGCGTCATGCCACCAGTAAAATCGCCTCTCTGGACGATCTCGAAGCTATTATCAGCCTGGGCTTTCGCGGTGAGGCGCTGGCGAGTATCAGTTCGGTTTCCCGTCTGACGCTCACTTCGCGTACTGCGGAGCAGCAGGAGGCCTGGCAGGCTTATGCCGAAGGCCGCGATATGGACGTGACGGTTAAACCGGCGGCGCATCCGGTGGGTACGACGCTGGAAGTGCTGGACCTGTTCTACAACACCCCGGCGCGGCGCAAATTCTTGCGCACCGAGAAAACCGAATTTAACCATATCGATGAAATCATCCGCCGCATTGCGCTGGCGCGTTTCGACGTCACTATCAACTTGTCGCATAACGGAAAAATCGTACGTCAGTACCGCGCAGTGCCGGAAGGCGGGCAAAAAGAGCGGCGCTTAGGCGCGATTTGCGGCACCGCTTTTCTCGAACATGCGCTGGCGATCGAATGGCAACACGGCGATCTCACGCTGCGTGGCTGGGTGGCTGATCCGAATCACATCACGCCCGCACTGGCGGAAATTCAGTATTGCTACGTAAATGGGCGCATGATGCGCGATCGCCTGATTAATCACGCGATCCGCCAGGCCTGCGAAGACAAACTGGGCGCCGATCAGCAACCGGCGTTTGTGCTATATCTGGAGATCGACCCGCATCAGGTGGACGTCAACGTCCATCCGGCAAAGCACGAAGTGCGCTTTCATCAGTCGCGTCTGGTGCATGACTTTATCTATCAGGGCGTGCTGAGCGTGCTGCAACAGCAGCTGGAGACGCCTTTGCCGTTGGAAGATAACGCCCAGTCAGCACCGCGCCATATACCCGAAAACCGCGTGGCAGCAGGGCGTAATCACTTTGCTGAACCGGCAGTTCGTGAGCCAGTGGCTCCGCGTTACTCTCCGTCTTCATCTCCTGCGCCTGCAACAAGTAGCGGTAGCCGTCAGGCTGCCCCGTGGCCGAACGCGCAACCGGGCTACCAGAAACAGCAAGGCGAAGTGTATCGCCAGCTGTTGCAAACGCCTGCAGCGATGCACAAACCAAAAGTGCAAGAATCGCAGGAACTTACGCTGGCTGCGAATGGTCAAAGCTTTGGTCGGGTGCTGACTATCGTCCATTCGGACTGTGCGCTACTGGAACGTGACGGCAATATTTCACTTTTAGCCCTGCCGGTGGCGGAACGCTGGTTACGTCAGGCGCAGTTAACGCCGGGAGATGCGCCGGTCTGCGCTCAGCCGCTGCTTATTCCGCTGCGGCTAAAAGTCTCTGGTGAAGAAAGATCGGCCTTAGAAAAAGCGCAGTCAGCACTGGCGGAATTGGGTATTGAATTTCAGTCCGATGCGCAGCATGTGACCATCAGGGCCGTGCCTTTACCCTTACGCCAACAAAATTTACAAATCTTGATTCCTGAACTGATAGGCTACCTGGCGAAGCAGTCCGTATTCGAACCTGGCAATATTGCGCAGTGGATTGCACGAAATCTGATGAGCGAACATGCGCAGTGGTCAATGGCACAGGCCATTACCCTGCTGACGGATGTAGAACGGTTATGTCCGCAGCTTGTGAAAACGCCGCCGGGTGGTCTGTTACAATCTGTTGATTTACATCCGGCGATAAAAGCCCTGAAAGATGAGTGATATCAGTAAGGCGAGCCTGCCTAAGGCGATTTTTTTAATGGGGCCGACGGCCTCCGGTAAAACGGCGTTAGCTATTGAGCTGCGTAAAATTTTACCAGTAGAGTTGATAAGCGTTGATTCTGCCCTTATTTACAAAGGGATGGATATCGGGACGGCGAAGCCGAACGCTGAAGAATTACTCGCTGCGCCGCACCGATTGCTGGATATTCGCGATCCGTCGCAGGCTTATTCGGCCGCTGATTTTCGCCGCGATGCGCTGGCGGAGATGGCCGATATCACGGCGGCGGGGCGGATCCCACTGTTAGTGGGCGGTACGATGTTGTATTTCAAGGCATTGCTGGAAGGGTTGTCGCCGCTACCGTCGGCGGACCCGGAAGTACGGGCCAGAATTGAGCAACAGGCGGCAGAGCAAGGTTGGGAGTCATTGCATCGTCAACTTCAGGAGATCGATCCGGTTGCGGCAGCAAGGATTCATCCAAATGATCCACAAAGGCTTTCCCGAGCACTGGAAGTTTTTTTCATTTCGGGTAAAACTTTAACGGAACTGACGCAAACGTCAGGAGACGCTCTACCGTATCAGGTGCATCAGTTCGCCATCGCCCCGGCGAGCCGTGAACTGCTCCATCAACGAATTGAGCAGCGTTTTCATCAGATGTTGGCTTCAGGTTTTGAAGCAGAAGTCCGGGCGCTTTTTGCCCGAGGAGATTTGCATACGGATTTGCCTTCCATTCGTTGCGTGGGTTATCGCCAGATGTGGTCTTACCTTGAAGGCGAAATCTCATACGATGAAATGGTTTATCGAGGTGTTTGCGCCACGAGACAGTTGGCGAAGCGGCAGATAACCTGGCTGCGTGGTTGGGAAGGGGTTCACTGGCTTGACAGTGAAAAACCAGAACAGGCGCGTGACGAAGTATTACAGGTTGTTGGTGCTATCGCAGGCTGAATGTGTACAATTGAGACGTATCGTGCGCAATTTTTTCAGAATCGAAAGGTTCAAAGTACAAATAAGCATATAAGGAAAAGAGAGAATGGCTAAGGGGCAATCTTTACAAGATCCGTTCCTGAACGCACTGCGTCGGGAACGTGTTCCAGTTTCTATTTATTTGGTGAATGGTATTAAGCTGCAAGGACAAATCGAGTCTTTTGATCAGTTCGTGATCCTGTTGAAAAACACGGTCAGCCAGATGGTTTATAAGCACGCGATTTCTACTGTTGTCCCGTCTCGCCCGGTTTCTCATCACAGTAACAACGCCGGTGGCGGTACCAGCAGTAACTACCATCATGGTAGCAGCGCGCAGAATACTTCCGCGCAACAGGACAGCGAAGAAACCGAATAAGGTTTCGGGCTGTTTTTTTTACACGGGGAGCCAGCGATCCTGCGTTCCCCGCTGATCTATTTAGAGGGTTATACGCTTGTTTGACCGTTATGATGCTGGTGAGCAGGCGGTACTGGTACACATCTATTTTACGCAAGACAAAGATATGGAAGACCTCCAGGAGTTTGAATCTCTGGTTTCTTCCGCCGGTGTCGAAGCATTGCAGGTGATTACCGGTAGCCGTAAAGCGCCGCACCCAAAGTATTTTGTAGGTGAAGGTAAAGCAGTTGAAATTGCGGAAGCCGTAAAAGCGACGGGTGCTTCGGTCGTTCTTTTTGACCATGCCCTGAGCCCGGCGCAGGAGCGTAACCTGGAGCGTTTGTGCGAGTGTCGTGTTATCGACCGCACCGGCCTTATTTTAGATATTTTCGCCCAACGTGCGCGTACCCATGAGGGTAAGTTGCAGGTTGAGCTGGCGCAGCTGCGCCATCTGGCTACGCGCCTGGTGCGTGGCTGGACCCACCTTGAAAGACAGAAAGGCGGGATCGGTTTGCGTGGTCCGGGTGAAACCCAGCTCGAAACCGACCGTCGTTTGTTGCGTAATCGCATTGTACAGATACAGTCGCGCCTGGAAAGAGTTGAAAAGCAGCGTGAGCAGGGGCGGCAATCACGTATCAAAGCCGACGTCCCTACTGTTTCGCTGGTGGGATATACCAACGCCGGTAAATCTACCCTTTTCAATCGCATCACCGAAGCGCGGGTCTACGCGGCAGACCAGTTGTTTGCCACCCTCGACCCGACGTTGCGGCGTATTGACGTCGCGGATGTCGGTGAAACCGTGCTGGCAGATACCGTAGGGTTTATTCGCCATCTGCCGCACGATCTGGTGGCGGCGTTTAAAGCCACGTTGCAAGAGACGCGGCAAGCCACATTGCTGCTGCATGTGATTGATGCGGCGGATGTGCGTGTACAAGAAAACATCGAAGCGGTGAATACGGTTCTTGAAGAGATCGATGCTCACGAGATCCCAACTCTGCTGGTGATGAACAAGATCGATATGCTGGAAGATTTCGAACCGCGTATTGATCGGGACGAAGAGAACAAACCGATCCGTGTCTGGCTTTCCGCACAGACCGGAGCGGGGATACCACAGCTTTTTCAGGCTTTGACGGAGCGGCTTTCCGGCGAGGTGGCGCAGCATACATTGCGTCTGCCACCGCAGGAAGGGCGTCTGAGAAGTCGTTTTTATCAGCTTCAGGCAATAGAAAAAGAGTGGATGGAGGAAGACGGCAGCGTAAGTCTGCAAGTTCGTATGCCGATCGTTGACTGGCGTCGCCTCTGTAAACAAGAACCGACGTTGATCGATTACCTGATCTAACGGCGTAGCGTCTGAAGCGTGGAGTCATATCCTCTGGCGTCGAAAGACAACAGGGATCACCGCATAACAAATATGGAGCACAAACATGGCGTGGAATCAGCCCGGTAATAACGGACAAGACCGCGACCCGTGGGGAAGCAGCAAACCTGGCGGCAACTCTGAGGGAAATGGAAACAAAGGCGGTCGCGATCAAGGGCCACCTGATTTAGATGATATCTTCCGCAAACTGAGCAAAAAGCTCGGTGGTCTGGGCGGCGGTAAAGGCACCGGATCTGGCGGTGGCAGTTCATCGCAAGGCCCGCGCCCGCAGCTTGGCGGTCGTGTCGTTACCATCGCAGCGGCAGCGATTGTCATTATCTGGGCGGCCAGTGGTTTCTACACCATTAAAGAAGCCGAACGCGGCGTGGTAACACGCTTTGGCAAATTCAGCCATCTGGTTGAGCCGGGTCTGAACTGGAAACCGACGTTTATCGACGAAGTCAAACCGGTGAACGTGGAAGCCGTGCGTGAACTGGCCGCTTCTGGTGTGATGCTGACGTCGGACGAGAACGTGGTGCGCGTTGAGATGAACGTGCAGTACCGCGTCACTAATCCGGAAAAATACCTGTATAGCGTGACCAGCCCGGATGACAGCCTGCGTCAGGCTACCGACAGCGCCCTGCGTGGGGTTATCGGTAAATACACTATGGACCGCATTCTGACGGAAGGTCGTACCGTGATTCGTAGCGATACTCAGCGCGAACTGGAAGAGACTATCCGCCCGTATGACATGGGTATCACGCTGCTGGACGTCAACTTCCAGGCTGCTCGTCCGCCGGAAGAAGTAAAAGCGGCGTTTGATGATGCGATTGCCGCGCGTGAAAACGAACAGCAATACATTCGTGAAGCAGAAGCGTATACCAACGAAGTTCAGCCGCGTGCGAACGGTCAGGCGCAACGTATCCTCGAAGAGGCGCGTGCGTACAAGGCCCAGACCATCCTGGAAGCTCAGGGTGAAGTGGCGCGCTTTGCTAAACTTCTGCCGGAATATAAAGCCGCGCCGGAAATTACTCGCGAGCGTCTGTATATCGAGACGATGGAAAAAGTGTTGGGTAACACCCGCAAAGTGCTGGTTAACGATAAAGGTGGCAACCTGATGGTTCTGCCGTTAGACCAGATGCTGAAAGGTGGTAACGCCCCTGCGGCGAAGAGCGATAACGGTGCCAGCAATCTGCTGCGTCTGCCGCCAGCCTCTTCCTCCACAACCAGTGGAGCAAGCAACACGTCGTCCACCAGTCAGGGCGATATTATGGACCAACGCCGCGCCAACGCGCAGCGTAACGACTACCAGCGTCAGGGGGAATAACGATGCGTAAGTCAGTTATCGCGATTATCATCATCGTGCTGGTAGTGCTTTACATGTCTGTCTTTGTCGTCAAAGAAGGTGAGCGCGGTATTACGCTGCGTTTTGGTAAGGTACTGCGTGACGATGACAACAAACCTCTGGTTTATGAGCCGGGTCTGCATTTCAAGATACCGTTCATTGAAACGGTGAAAATGCTCGACGCACGTATTCAGACCATGGACAACCAGGCCGACCGCTTTGTGACCAAAGAGAAGAAAGACCTGATCGTCGACTCTTACATCAAATGGCGCATCAGCGATTTCAGCCGTTACTACCTGGCAACGGGCGGTGGCGACATTTCGCAAGCGGAAGTGCTGTTGAAACGTAAGTTCTCTGACCGTCTGCGTTCTGAAATTGGTCGCCTGGACGTGAAAGACATCGTCACCGATTCCCGTGGTCGTCTGACCCTGGAAGTGCGTGACGCGCTGAACTCTGGTTCTGCGGGTACAGAAGATGAAGTTACTACCCCGGCAGCAGATAACGCCATTGCCGAAGCGGCAGAGCGCGTAACTGCTGAGACGAAGGGCAAAGTTCCGGTCATCAACCCGAACAGTATGGCGGCGCTGGGTATTGAAGTTGTCGATGTGCGTATCAAGCAGATCAACCTGCCGACCGAAGTGTCTGAAGCGATCTACAACCGTATGCGCGCCGAGCGTGAAGCGGTAGCGCGTCGTCATCGTTCACAAGGTCAGGAAGAAGCGGAAAAACTGCGTGCGACTGCTGACTATGAAGTCACCAGAACGCTGGCAGAAGCCGAACGTCAGGGCCGTATCATGCGCGGTGAAGGTGATGCCGAAGCTGCCAAGCTGTTTGCAGACGCATTCAGCAAGGATCCAGACTTCTACGCGTTCATTCGTAGCCTGCGTGCTTATGAGAACAGCTTCTCTGGCAATCAGGACGTGATGGTCATGAGCCCGGACAGCGATTTCTTCCGCTATATGAAGACGCCGAGCTCCGCGACGCGTTAATATAACGACCGCGGTACAGGTCAATAAAGCCACCGCATCCTCAGGGATGTCGGTGGTTTTCTTTTTCTATAAGGATAATGAATGAATTCGACTATCTGGCTGGCGCTTGCCCTGGTTTTAGTGTTGGAAGGTTTAGGGCCGATGCTTTACCCGAAGGCATGGAAGAAGATGATCTCCGCAATGACTAATTTACCCGATAATATTTTACGTCGTTTTGGCGGTGGACTTGTGGTTGCGGGCGTTGTGGTCTACTACATGTTGAGGAAAACGATTGGCTGAGCAAAAAATAGGCTGACTAAGGTCATTTTTGGATGCAAAAAGTGCTGTAACTCTGAAAAAGCGATGGTAGAATCCATTTTTAAGCAAACGGTGATTTTGAAAAATGGGTAACAACGTCGTCGTACTGGGCACCCAATGGGGTGACGAAGGTAAAGGTAAGATCGTCGATCTTCTGACTGAACGGGCTAAATATGTTGTACGCTACCAGGGCGGTCACAACGCAGGCCATACTCTCGTAATCAACGGTGAAAAAACCGTTCTTCATCTTATTCCATCAGGTATTCTCCGCGAGAATGTAACCAGCATCATCGGTAACGGTGTTGTGCTGTCTCCGGCTGCGCTGATGAAAGAGATGAAAGAACTGGAAGACCGTGGCATCCCCGTTCGTGAGCGTCTGCTGCTGTCTGAAGCATGTCCGCTGATCCTTGATTATCACGTTGCGCTGGATAACGCGCGTGAGAAAGCGCGTGGCGCGAAAGCGATCGGCACCACCGGTCGTGGTATCGGGCCTGCTTATGAAGATAAAGTGGCACGTCGCGGTCTGCGTGTTGGCGACCTTTTCGACAAAGAAACCTTCGCTGAAAAACTGAAAGAAGTGATGGAATATCACAACTTCCAGTTGGTTAACTACTACAAAGTTGAAGCGGTTGATTACCAGAAAGTTCTGGATGATACGATGGCTGTTGCCGACATCCTGACTTCTATGGTGGTTGACGTTTCTGACCTGCTCGATCAGGCGCGTCAGCGTGGCGATTTCGTCATGTTCGAAGGTGCGCAGGGTACGCTGCTGGATATCGACCACGGTACTTATCCGTACGTAACTTCTTCCAACACCACTGCTGGTGGCGTGGCGACCGGTTCCGGCCTGGGCCCGCGTTATGTTGATTACGTTCTGGGTATCCTCAAAGCTTACTCCACTCGTGTAGGTGCAGGTCCGTTCCCGACCGAACTGTTTGATGAAACTGGCGAGTTCCTCTGCAAGCAGGGTAACGAATTCGGCGCAACTACGGGTCGTCGTCGTCGTACCGGCTGGCTGGATACTGTTGCCGTTCGTCGTGCGGTACAGCTGAACTCCCTGTCTGGCTTCTGCCTGACCAAACTGGACGTTCTGGATGGCCTGAAAGAGGTGAAACTCTGCGTGGCTTACCGTATGCCGGATGGTCGCGAAGTGAATACCACTCCGCTGGCAGCTGACGACTGGAAAGGTGTAGAGCCGATTTACGAAACCATGCCGGGCTGGTCTGAATCCACCTTCGGCGTGAAAGATCGTAGCGGCCTGCCGCAGGCGGCGCTGAACTACATCAAGCGCATTGAAGAGCTGACCGGTGTACCGATCGATATCATCTCTACTGGCCCGGATCGTACTGAAACCATGATTCTGCGCGACCCGTTCGACGCGTAATTCTGGGACGCCCGGCAGATATTTTGCCTGCTGGGCTAACAGTGTGATACATTGCTGTGTCGGGTAAGCCATTACGCTATCCGACACAGTGTTAAATCCTCGCTTTTTTCCTTCCCCAAACTGAAATAAATTAGCGACACAGCTTGTGGCTGGTTTATCATCAATATAAATGTATTTTTTCCCGATTTCCCTTTTTTGAGGTTGATGTGCAGTTAACGAGTTTCACTGATTACGGATTACGTGCGCTGATCTACATGGCATCATTGCCAGAAGGGCGGATGACCAGTATTTCTGAAGTGACTGACGTCTACGGCGTCTCCCGTAATCATATGGTCAAAATAATCAATCAACTTAGTCGTGCCGGCTACGTGACTGCTGTTCGTGGAAAAAATGGCGGCATTCGCCTGGGTAAACCGGCGAGTGCGATACGTATTGGTGATGTGGTGCGCGAGCTGGAACCTTTATCGCTGGTGAATTGCAGTAGTGAGTTTTGCCACATTACACCTGCCTGTCGGTTGAAACAGGCACTTTCTAAGGCCGTGCAAAGTTTTCTTACGGAACTGGATAACTACACGCTTGCCGATTTGGTTGAAGAGAATCAACCGCTTTATAAATTATTGCTGGTGGAGTGACGAAAATCTTCATCAGAGATGACAACGGAGGAACCGAGATGTCACAAGATCCTTTCCAGGAACGCGAAGCTGAAAAATACGCGAATCCCATCCCTAGTCGGGAATTTATCCTCGAACATTTAACCAAACGTGAAAAACCGGCCAGCCGTGATGAGCTGGCGGTAGAGCTGCACATTGAAGGCGAAGAGCAGCTTGAAGGCCTGCGTCGCCGCCTGCGTGCGATGGAGCGCGATGGTCAACTGGTCTTCACTCGCCGTCAGTGCTATGCGCTGCCGGAACGCCTCGACCTGGTGAAAGGTACCGTTATTGGCCACCGTGATGGCTACGGCTTTCTGCGGGTTGAAGGACGTAAAGATGATTTGTATCTCTCCAGTGAGCAGATGAAAACCTGCATTCATG
The DNA here is from genome assembly GCF_005781135.1 of Escherichia sp. E3659. NCBI lineage: Bacteria > Pseudomonadati > Pseudomonadota > Gammaproteobacteria > Enterobacterales > Enterobacteriaceae > Escherichia > Escherichia sp. E3659. The sequence goes on from NZ_VATQ01000025.1 coordinate 14,397, forward strand.
GCGATCAGGTGCTGGCGCAGCCGCTGGGCGCTGACCGTAAAGGTCGTCGTGAAGCGCGTATTGTTCGCGTACTGGTGCCAAAAACCAGCCAGATTGTTGGTCGCTACTTTACCGAAGCGGGCGTCGGCTTTGTGGTTCCTGACGACAGCCGTCTGAGCTTCGATATCTTAATCCCGCCCGATCAGATCATGGGCGCGCGGATGGGCTTTGTGGTGGTTGTTGAACTGACCCAACGCCCGACTCGTCGTACCAAAGCGGTGGGTAAAATCGTCGAAGTCCTTGGCGACAATATGGGCACCGGCATGGCGGTTGATATCGCTCTGCGTACTCATGAAATTCCGTACATCTGGCCGCAGGCTGTTGAGCAACAGGTTGCCGGGCTGAAAGAAGAAGTGCCGGAAGAAGCAAAAGCGGGTCGTGTCGATCTGCGCGATTTACCGCTGGTCACCATTGATGGCGAAGACGCCCGTGACTTTGACGATGCAGTTTACTGCGAGAAAAAACGTGGCGGCGGTTGGCGTTTATGGGTCGCGATTGCCGACGTCAGCTACTATGTGCGTCCGCCAACACCGCTGGACAGCGAAGCGCGTAACCGTGGTACGTCGGTGTACTTCCCTTCGCAGGTTATCCCGATGCTGCCGGAAGTGCTCTCTAACGGCCTGTGCTCGCTCAATCCGCAGGTAGACCGCCTGTGTATGGTGTGCGAGATGACCATTTCGTCGAAAGGCCGCCTGACTGGCTACAAATTCTATGAAGCGGTGATGAGCTCTCACGCGCGTCTGACCTACACCAAAGTCTGGCATATTCTGCAGGGCGATCAGGATCTTCGCGAGCAGTACGCCCCGCTGGTTAAGCATCTCGAAGAGTTGCATAACCTCTATAAAGTGCTGGATAAAGCCCGTGAAGAACGCGGTGGGATCTCATTTGAGAGCGAAGAAGCGAAGTTCATTTTCAACGCTGAACGCCGTATTGAGCGTATCGAACAGACCCAACGTAACGACGCACACAAGTTAATTGAAGAGTGTATGATTCTGGCGAATATCTCGGCGGCGCGTTTCGTTGAGAAAGCCAAAGAACCGGCACTGTTCCGTATTCACGACAAGCCGAGCACCGAAGCGATTACCTCTTTCCGTTCAGTGCTGGCGGAGCTGGGGCTGGAACTGCCGGGCGGTAACAAGCCGGAACCGCGTGACTACGCGGAACTGCTGGAGTCGGTTGCCGATCGTCCTGATGCAGAAATGCTGCAAACCATGCTGCTACGCTCGATGAAACAGGCGATTTACGATCCGGAAAACCGTGGTCACTTTGGTCTGGCATTGCAGTCCTATGCGCACTTCACTTCGCCGATTCGTCGTTATCCTGACCTGACGCTGCACCGCGCCATTAAGTATCTGCTGGCGAAAGAGCAGGGGCATCAGGGCAACACCACTGAAACCGGCGGCTACCATTATTCGATGGAAGAGATGCTGCAACTGGGTCAGCACTGTTCGATGGCGGAACGTCGTGCCGACGAAGCAACGCGCGATGTGGCTGACTGGCTGAAGTGTGACTTCATGCTCGACCAGGTGGGCAACGTTTTTAAAGGCGTTATTGCCAGCGTCACCGGCTTTGGCTTCTTTGTTCGTCTCGACGACCTGTTCATTGATGGTCTGGTCCACGTCTCTTCGCTGGACAATGACTACTATCGCTTTGACCAGGTAGGGCAACGCCTGATGGGTGAATCCAGCGGCCAGACTTATCGCCTGGGCGATCGCGTGGAAGTTCGCGTCGAAGCGGTTAATATGGACGAGCGTAAAATCGACTTTAGCCTGATCTCCAGCGAACGCGCTCCGCGCAACGTCGGTAAAACGGCGCGCGAGAAAGCGAAAAAAGGCGATGCAGGCAAAAAAGGCGGCAAGCGTCGTCAGGTCGGTAAAAAGGTAAACTTTGAGCCAGACAGTGCCTTCCGCGGCGAGAAAAAACCGAAGCCGAAAGCGGCGAAGAAAGACGCGAGAAAAGCGAAAAAGCCATCGGCGAAAACGCAGAAAATAGCCGCAGCGACCAAAGCGAAGCGTGCGGCGAAGAAAAAAGTGGCAGAGTGATCATTACCCTCTTCAAACAGAAGAGGGTTAGATTGCTGACAAAATGCGCTTTGTTCATGCCGGATGCGGCGTGAACGCCTTATCCGGCCTACATAATCACGCAAATTCAATATATTGCAGAGATCATGTAGGCCGGATAAACGTAGTGCATCAGGCAAAACGTAAACAACGAGTACATTAATGAGCGAAATGATTTACGGCATCCACGCAGTGCAGGCCCTGCTGGAGCGCGCCCCTGAACGTTTTCAGGAAGTCTTTATTTTAAAAGGCCGTGAAGATAAACGTCTGTTACCGCTGATCCACGCCCTTGAGTCCCAGGGCGTGGTTATCCAGTTGGCAAACCGCCAATATCTCGACGAGAAAAGCGACGGTGCCGTGCATCAGGGCATTATCGCCCGTGTGAAACCAGGACGGCAGTATCAGGAAAACGATCTGCCGGATCTGATCGCTTCGCTCGATCAACCGTTCCTGCTGATCCTCGACGGTGTAACCGATCCGCACAACCTCGGCGCGTGCCTGCGTAGCGCGGACGCCGCTGGCGTTCATGCGGTGATTGTGCCGAAAGATCGCTCCGCACAGCTCAACGCCACGGCGAAAAAAGTAGCCTGCGGCGCGGCAGAAAGCGTTCCGCTGATTCGGGTGACTAACCTTGCGCGCACCATGCGTATGTTGCAGGAAGAGAACATCTGGATTGTCGGTACGGCAGGTGAGGCGGATCATACGCTCTATCAGAGCAAAATGACCGGACGACTGGCGCTGGTGATGGGCGCGGAAGGTGAAGGTATGCGTCGCCTGACTCGTGAACATTGCGACGAGTTGATCAGCATCCCAATGGCAGGAAGTGTTTCTTCGCTGAACGTTTCGGTTGCGACCGGAATTTGCTTATTTGAAGCGGTTCGCCAGCGTAGCTAATCCCTCTGATTTAAGAAAAACCATCCAGATTTGGATGGTTTTTTTTTATCTATAGCTGGTAAGATAATTACGCTCTATAAATATTCACCTTATTAATAATTAAATTTAATATATATGGAATAATATATGATATGGAATCCGTTGGCGCTGGCGATAGCGTTACAAGCTGTACCTAAACAAAATATTGATGTAACAAATAGTGAAAATGCATTAATTATTAAAATGAATGATTACGGCGATTTGCAAATCAATGTTCTTTTTACTTCTCGCCAGATGATTATCGAAACATTTATTTGTCCGGTAAGCTATATCAATAATCCAAATGAATTTAATACATTCCTTTTAAGAAATCAGAAAATTATGCCGCTATCATCGGTGGGGATCTCCAGCGTGCAACAGGAAGAGTATTACATTGTTTTCGGGGCATTATCGCTTAAATCTTCTCTTGAAGATATCCTGCTTGAAATAACCTCGCTGGTAGATAACGCATTGGATCTGGCTGAAATTACAGAAGAATATTCACACTAATTACAAGGACGGGTATTTATGGGAATTTTAAAAAGTTTATTTACGCTGGGGAAATCGTTTATCTCCCAGGCGGAAGAATCCATTGAAGAAACTCAGGGCGTGCGCATGCTGGAACAACATATTCGCGACGCCAAAGCTGAACTGGATAAAGCCGGAAAATCTCGCGTCGATCTGCTGGCGCGGGTGAAATTAAGTAACGATAAGCTGAAAGATTTACGCGAGCGTAAAACCAGTCTGGAAGCCCGTGCGCTGGAAGCATTAAGCAAGAACGTTAACCCATCATTAATTAACGAAGTCGCCGAAGAAATTGCGCGCCTTGAGAATCTTATTACCGCTGAAGAACAGGTGTTGTCGAATCTGGAAGTCTCTCGCGATGGTGTGGAAAAAGCCGTTACGGCAACGGCACAGCGTATTTCCCAGTTTGAGCAACAAATGGAAGTCGTTAAAGCTACTGAAGCCATGCAGCGTGCGCAGCAGGCCGTAACGACCTCGACCGTTGGCGCCTCTTCCAGCGTTTCGACAGCTGCAGAGTCATTAAAACGCCTGCAAACGCGTCAGGCTGAGCGCCAGGCCCGGCTGGATGCCGCCGCGCAGCTGGAAAAAGTGGCAGACGGTCGCGATCTCGACGAAAAACTGGCAGAAGTGGGGATTGGTGGTGTTAACAAAAGCAATGCCCAGGATGTGCTGGCAAGGCTGCAACGCCAACAGGGCGAGTAATTTTTTGCCAGCCTCACTAAAAGGCTGGCTGCTAATTTAAGGATAAAATATGTCTGGTTTTTTCCAGCGCCTGTTTGGTCAGGATGATAAGCCTGTTATCGTTCGCGGTCCGCTGGGACTTCATCTCAATAGTGGCTTTACGCTCGACTCGTTAGCGTTTCGTTTGCTGGAAGATGAATTGCTAATTGCGCTGCCGGGTGAAGAATACACGGTAGCCGCTGTCAGCCACATCGATCTGGGCGGCGGTAGCCAGATTTTCCGCTACTACACTTCGGGCGATGAATTTCTGCAAATCAATACCACCGGCGGCGTAGATATTGATGACATTGATGATATCAAGCTCTTTGTCTATGAAGAGAGCTACGGTATCAGTAAAGAGAGTCACTGGCGCGAGGCGATCAACGCCAAAGCGATGGGGGCAATAACCTTAAACTGGCAGGAAAAACGCTGGCAGCGATTTTTTAACAGCGAAGAACCGGGAAATATCGAACCCGTCTACATGCTGGAAAAAGTAGAAAATCAAAACCATGCCAAATGGGAGGTCCATAATTTTACCATGGGCTACCAACGGCAAGTGACCGAAGATACTTACGAATATTTGCTGTTAAATGGTGAGGAATCTTTTAACGATCTCGGCGAGCCGGAGTGGTTATTTTCTCGCGCGCTGGGCGTCGATATCCCGCTGACATCACTTAATATTATTGGTTAATTACAGGGACGTTTACGATGCATATACTGGATTCACTTCTTGCTTTTAGCGCCTATTTTTTTATTGGCGTGGCGATGGTAATTATTTTTCTTTTTATCTATTCTAAAATTACACCGCACAACGAATGGCAGTTAATTAAAAACAATAATACCGCGGCGTCACTGGCGTTCAGCGGTACATTGTTGGGTTACGTGATCCCGTTATCCAGTGCGGCAATCAATGCGGTGAGCATTCCGGATTATTTCGCCTGGGGCGGGATTGCACTGGTGATTCAGTTACTCGTTTTTGCTGGTGTCAGACTTTATATGCCCGCATTAAGCGAAAAAATTATTAATCACAATACCGCCGCAGGAATGTTTATGGGAACCGCCGCGCTGGCTGGCGGTATTTTTAACGCAGCTTGTATGACATGGTAATGGACGATCATGGCCAGAAAACGCAAATCAAGAAATAGCAGTAAACCAGCTCACGGAGCCATCAGCCGTATTAATCGACCGAATAATCCCTTCGCGCCGCAGCGAAATCGCTACGCACATAAATACTTAACGTTGGCGCTAATGGGGGGAGCCGCTTTTTTCGTATTGAAAAGTTGTGGCGATAGTGGCGATGTTGATAACGACGGTGATGGAACGTTTTACTCGACTGTGCAGGATTGTATTGATGACGGTAATAATGCAGACATTTGCGCGCGTGGCTGGAATAACGCCAAAGCGGCATTTTATGCCGATGTTCCGAAGAATATGACTCAGCAGAATTGTCAGTCTAAGTACGAAAATTGCTACTACGACAATGTTGAACAGAGTTGGATCCCGGTAATATCTGGATTTTTGTTAAGCCGGGTTATTCGTAAAGATCGCGATGAGCAGTTTGTTTATAACAGCGGTGGATCCTCATTTGCTTCCCGCCCCGTCTGGCGCAACACTTCCGGTGATTACTCCTGGCGCTCCGGTTCTGGCAAAAAAGAGTCTTATTCCACGGGCGGCTTTACCACCAAAAAAGCGTCTACCGTTTCTCGCGGCGGCTATGGTCGTTCTTCCAGCGCCCGTGGGCATTGGGGAGGCTAATCATGCTGAGACACAACGTTCCTGTGCGGCGGGATCTGGACCGGATTGCCGCCGATAACGGATTTGACTTTCATATCATCGACAATGAAATCTATTGGGATGAGAGTCGGGCTTACCGCTTTACCCTGCGCCAGATTGAAGAGCAGATCGAAAAACCGACTGCGGAACTGCATCAGATGTGCCTTGAGGTGGTGGATCGTGCGGTTAAAGATGAAGAGATCCTGACGCAACTGGCGATCCCGCCGTTGTACTGGGATGTGATCGCCGAAAGCTGGCGCGCACGCGATCCTTCGCTGTATGGCCGTATGGATTTTGCCTGGTGTGGTAATGCGCCGGTTAAGTTGCTGGAGTACAACGCCGATACGCCAACTTCATTGTACGAGTCGGCTTATTTCCAGTGGTTGTGGCTGGAAGATGCCCGGCGCAGCGGCGTTATTCCGCGCGATGCCGATCAGTACAATGCCATTCAGGAGCGCCTGATTTCACGCTTTAGCGAGCTTTATAGCCGGGAGCCGTTTTATTTTTGCTGCTGTCAGGACACCGACGAAGACAGGAGTACCGTGCTGTACTTGCAGGACTGCGCCCAGCAGGCAGGGCAGGAGTCGCGGTTTATCTACATTGAAGATCTCGGTTTGGGCGTCGGCGGTGTACTGACCGATCTTGATGATAATGTCATCCAGCGTGCATTTAAGTTGTACCCGCTGGAGTGGATGATGCGTGACGATAACGGTCCGCTGCTGCGCAAGCGTCGTGAGCAGTGGGTGGAGCCGTTATGGAAAAGTATCTTGAGTAACAAAGGGCTAATGCCGCTGCTTTGGCGCTTCTTTCCTGGTCATCCTAATCTTCTGGCGTCCTGGTTTGAGGGCGAAAAACCGCAGATCGCCGCTGGCGGAAGCTATGTGCGTAAACCGATCTACTCACGCGAGGGCGGTAACGTCACCATTTTCGACGGCCAGAATAACGTCGTTGACCACGCTGATGGTGATTACGCCGATGAACCGATGATCTATCAGGCGTTTCAACCGCTACCGCGATTTGGCGATAGTTACACGCTGATTGGTAGCTGGATTGTCGATGATGAAGCGTGCGGTATGGGTATCCGCGAAGATAACACGCTGATCACTAAAGACACTTCGCGTTTTGTTCCGCACTACATTGCGGGTTAAGAATGTTTTAGCAATCTCTTTCTGTCAGGAATCCGTGGCAGTGACCATACTAATGGTGACTGCCATTGATGGAGGGAGACACAGTGCACTGGCAAACTCACACTGTTTTTAATCAACCTATACCCTTAAATAACAGCAATTTATACCTGTCTGATGGCGCGCTCTGCGAAGCGGTAACGCGCGAAGGCGCTGGTTGGGATAGCGATTTTCTCGCCAGTATTGGTCAACAACTCGGAACGGCAGAATCCCTTGAACTGGGGCGGCTGGCGAATGTAAACCCACCTGAACTGTTGCGCTACGATGCCCAGGGGCGACGTCTGGACGATGTCCGTTTCCATCCCGCATGGCACCTGCTGATGCAGGCGTTATGTACCAATCGGGTACATAACCTGGCCTGGGAAGAAGATGCTCGTTCTGGCGCATTTGTGGCGCGGGCGGCGCGTTTTATGTTGCACGCGCAGGTTGAGGCCGGGTCGTTATGCCCGATAACGATGACCTTCGCCGCTACGCCATTGCTGTTACAGATGCTACCGGCGCCGTTTCAGGACTGGACCACGCCGCTGTTGAGCGATCGCTACGACTCCCACTTATTGCCCGGCGGGCAAAAACGCGGCTTGTTGATTGGCATGGGAATGACGGAAAAGCAGGGCGGTTCCGATGTGATGAGCAACACCACTCGCGCCGAACGTCTGGACGATGGGTCTTATCGGCTGGTGGGGCATAAATGGTTTTTCTCGGTGCCACAAAGCGACGCGCATCTGGTGCTGGCGCAGACCACGGGCGGTTTGTCCTGCTTTTTTGTGCCGCGATTTTTGCCTGACGGGCAACGCAACGCGATTCGCCTGGAGCGCCTGAAAGATAAGCTGGGTAATCGTTCCAATGCCAGTTGCGAAGTGGAGTTTCAGGATGCCATTGGCTGGTTGTTGGGTCAGGAAGGGGAAGGGATTCGCCTGATTCTGAAAATGGGCGGGATGACGCGTTTTGATTGTGCTCTGGGTAGCCACTCCATGATGCGTCGTGCGTTCTCGCTGGCGATTTATCACGCTCATCAACGCCATGTATTTGGTAATCCGTTAATCGAACAGCCCCTTATGCGCCATGTCTTAAGTCGCATGGCGCTTCAGCTTGAAGGGCAAACGGCGTTGCTGTTTCGTCTTGCGCGAGCGTGGGATCGGCGTGCCGATGCCAAAGAAGCCCTGTGGGCGCGCTTATTTACGCCTGCGGCGAAATTTGTGATCTGCAAACGTGGCATTCCGTTTGTGGCTGAAGCGATGGAGGTGCTGGGCGGTATTGGCTATTGCGAAGAGAGCGAACTACCGCGACTTTATCGGGAGATGCCAGTGAACAGCATCTGGGAAGGCTCTGGCAATATTATGTGCCTCGATGTGCTGCGCGTTCTTAATAAGCAAGCGGGCGTCTACGATTTGCTGTCGGAAGCGTTTATGGAAGTGAAAGGGCAAGATCGTTATTTTGATCGCGCGGTTCGTCGTTTACAGCAGCAGTTGCGTAAGCCAGCTGAAGAATTGGGGCGAGAGATTACTCATCAGCTATTCCTGCTGGGCTGCGGTGCGCAAATGTTGAAATATGCTTCTCCGCCAATGGCGCAGGCGTGGTGTCAGGTGATGTTAAATACGCGCGGTGGCGTGCGGTTGTCAGAGCAGATCCAGAATGATTTATTGCTGCGGGCGACGGGGGGAGTGTGTTTGTAAGCGTATACGACGGATGCGACGCTGGTTTCGATTAACTAAATGAAATATGTGAAAATTGTAGGCCGGACAAGGCGCTCGCGCCGTATCCGGCATTGTTCATTCGCTGCAGATGACACTCACGCATACAGTATCGCCTGTACACGCCAGTTATCAGGCTGTTGGTCTTCGTACATGGTAATAATGCGGTACCATGACGCACCTTGTTCATCGGCCTTTAACGCCACGATACGTTCCACGTCCTGCGGATCCCCTGAAATATTGCTAACCGAGATCTGACCTATTTCATTCAGGCCCGTCACGCAGTCAGCACTGGCGAATTCTGCAGACTGTGCCGTGGCGCTCGCAGGGCAAGTTACTAATTGCAGCGAGGGTGAGGCAAGTAATTGTTTCATCGTCAGCTCCATTTTTCGTTTCCCCACATGTGGCAGGGCATTCCATCGCGGTAATAAACGCCCGAGCTTCCCGCCGGTAATTTATTGTGCACAGGTAAACGCATAGGGACGCAAAGCAATGTAAAGCTGGCTGTATAAGTTGTCTGATTTATTTACGGTATATACTCGTCATACTTCAAGTTGCATGTGCTGCGTCTGCGTTCACTCACCCCAGTCACTTACTTATGTAAGCTCCTGGGGATTCACTCGCTTGTCGCCTTCCTGCAACTCGAATTATTTAGAGTATAAAATGGCTTGTGAATACCACTGTCCTGTCACGATGGTTTCATCCACCATTACGACAACGTAATAATCAGCTTTTGCAGCGACAGCTTTCGCTCTGATTTCTGCTAATGCGTCATCCGGAGAGCCCCGTACCATCGTGCTTACGCTACCTATTCGCTGTAACCCTTGTGTCTGGTCGCGGCGAATCTCTTGCGGATGGTCCGTTACTGGCGGTGCTGGCTGTGGCGTACCTTGCAGTGCGCTACAGGCGCTTAGCATCAACACCAATAATAAACTGGCAAACCGATAAATAACGCTATTACGTTTCCTGCTAACCATAGTGTAGTGCCTTATTTATTTAACTTGAGGGGAATGTTCCCGAATTGTTACCTGGTACGCGATTTTCGAATGAAAACGTTGTGAAAGCGTAATCCACATCTCAACATTATGAACTAATACGGTCAGCAGAAACTTGTGCTAAGGATTTCTTCATGTCATACCAGACTCAAAGGAGAAAAAGATGATTGAATTAGAATCACGCGTGCTGGCTGATATTCCCGTTCTTCACGCTTATCCCGTAGGGCAAAAAGAAATCCCGTTACCGTGTGTGATTTTTTATCACGGATTTACTTCATCCAGCCTGGTTTATAGCTATTTTGCCGTCGCGCTGGCGCAGGCTGGTTTCCGGGTGATCATGCCGGATGCGCCCAATCACGGTAGCCGTTTTAGTGGCGACGCAGCGCGGCGTTTAAATCAATTCTGGCAAATCTTGCTACAAAGTATGCAGGAATTCACTACTTTACGTGCGGCAATAGCCGAAGAAAACTGGCTGCTTGATGAACGCCTGGCGGTTGGTGGTGCGTCAATGGGCGCAATGACCGCGCTGGGGATTACCGCTCGCCACCCCACGGTGAAATGTACCGCTAGCATGATGGGGTCTGGCTATTTTACATCGCTTGCCCGTTCACTGTTTCCACCGTTGAAGCCTGAAACGCCAGCACAGCAAAACGAATTTAATAACATTATTGCTCCACTGGCAGAGTGGGAAGCGACAAACCACCTGGACGAACTGGGAAGCAGGCCACTGCTGTTGTGGCATGGCCTTGACGATGATGTTGTGCCTGCCGAGGAATCACTACGTTTGCAGCAGGCATTAAGAGAAACGGGACGAGATAAACAGTTAACCTGTTCATGGCAGCCTGGCGTGCGCCACCGTATTACACCCGAGGCGTTAGATGCTGCAGTGACGTTTTTCCACCAGCATCTTTAAACACGCAGAATGCTGACCCCTTGCGCTTCCAGCTGTTGCAGGATCTCTGGGTTAGCATTTTTGCCGGTGATCAGCATATCGATTTGATCGGCGCGGCTAAAAAGCATTCCCGCGCGTTCACCAATCTTACTGCTATCGACCAATACCACTAGTTTCCCTACCACACTCAACATCTTCTGTTCTGCCATTGCTGTCAGCATATCGGTTTTATATAACCCTTCTGCGGTCAGCCCTTTGCCGCTGGTAAACATCCAGTGCCCGGCATAGAGACTGTTTTCGCTGCCCTGTGGGCTTAAGGTGATGGACTGACTTTTGTTGTACTGCCCGCCCATGATGATCACGCTGTCATGTTCCTGATCGATCAGATAGTTTGCCAGCGGGAGATAATTAGTGATGATTTGCACCGGTTTGCCACACATTTCCCGGCCGAGCAGAAACGCGGTAGAGCCGCAGTTGATGACTACACTTTCGCCCGGATTAACCAACTGCGAGGCCGCTTTAGCGATACGTACTTTTTCATCGTGATTCTGCGCCTGATGCAGATTCATCGGCGTCCATCGCGGGCGCTGCTGGGTAATCGCTTCGGCGCCGTTGCGCACTTTCTTCAGTTTGCCGCTTTCGTCGAGTTTATTGATATCGCGTCGCGCAGTGGCAGGCGAAATTCCCAGACGCTCAACGACTTTCTCCACGGTCACAAAGCCCAATTGTGCGAGCATTTCCAGGAGGATTTGATGTCTTTGTGCTTCAGTCATGAGCTATTCCGATAAAATTTGATTTTTTTAGATGATATTTGAAATAGCCAGGAAATACTACGCCGGATAGCGCGAACAGATCCACGCTACCCGGTATAAACGACAGATTACAGGAACGATTTGAACGGCAGATCCGGTTCAATGGTGAAGCAATCGTCAAAACCACGCGGATAGTGATACTCGAAGTTATCTTTATCCAACGGCCAGGTAAACTTGCCACCGACCTGCCAGATAAACGGCTTAAAGCCATACTTCAGACGATCTTTTTTCATCTCCCACAGTACGCGGATTTCCTGCGGATCGGCCTGGAAGTTTGACCAGATATCATGGTGGAACGGGATAACTACTTTCGCATTCAACGCTTCGCCCATACGCAGCATATCGGCGCTGGTCATTTTGTCGGTAATACCGCGTGGGTTCTCACCATACGATCCTAACGCCACGTCGATCTGATGCTCGTTGCCATGTTTTGCATAGTAGTTAGAGTAGTGGGAATCGCCGCTGTGATACAGAGAACCGCCCGGTGTTTTGAACAGATAGTTTACTGCGCGATCGTCCATGCCGTCTGGCAGCACGCCAGCCGCTTTTTGATCCGCTGGTAGGGTGATCAGTGCAGTACGGTCGAACGCGTCAAGGGCATGAATTTCAATGTCTTTCACTTTTACCACATCGCCTGGTTTGACCACGATGCAACGCTCTTTCGGTACTCCCCAGCCAATCCATAAATCCACGCAGGTTTTCGGTCCGATAAACGGTACGTCATCAGCACAGTTCTGCATCACGGCAGCAGCGACGTTGACGTCGATATGATCGTTGTGATCGTGAGTTGCCAGTACCGCGTCGATCTGGCGAATCGCAAACGGATCAAGAACAAACGGGGTAGTACGCAGGTTCGGCTGCAGTTTTTTCACACCAGCCATGCGCTGCATCTGGTGACCCTGTTTCATCAGTGGGTTACCGTGACTTTGTTTGCCAGTACCGCACCAGAAATCAACGCAAACGTTGGTGCCACCTTCCGATTTCAGCCAGATCCCAGTACAACCGAGCCACCACATCGCGAATGTACCAGGAGCGACCTGCTCTTGTTCAATTTCTTCATTCAGCCAGCTACCCCACTCCGGGAAAGTGCTCAGGATCCAGGATTCACGGGTGATACTTTTCACTTTACTCATCGCCATTTACCTTCATGATGTTCAATTTGAATCAATATGTGATTGGTTTTGATTAATCCTGACACTATTTTTTCAGGAAGACAATGACCATTTTTTGACTTTTTGCCGGGGGAGTTGTTGCGGATTTTGAGTGTGGAAAGATTTAACGGAATGTGTAATTAATTTAACTAAATGAATTTAAATGAATAATTGTTTCGTTGCATGAATCCCACTCTATCCATGTGGAATTATTTGCGTGCCGCGTCACATTTAATCATAAATAATCTTGTTGTGATTACTTTTGAAAATTAGAGTGAATGCACAACATTCCGGGTGTGCGGAATACCCGGTTACCTCTTCTTCAGGAGATCGTTATGGAGATCCTCTACAACATCTTTACCGTGTTTTTTAACCAGGTCATGACCAATGCCCCGTTGTTGCTGGGTATTGTGACCTGTCTGGGTTACATCCTACTGCGCAAAAGTGTCAGCGTTATTATTAAAGGTACGATTAAAACCATAATTGGTTTCATGTTGTTGCAGGCAGGGTCCGGCATCCTGACCAGCACCTTCAAACCGGTGGTGGCGAAAATGTCGGAAGTCTACGGTATCAACGGTGCGATTTCAGATACTTACGCTTCGATGATGGCCACTATCGAGCGCATGGGCGATGCCTATAGCTGGGTAGGGTACGCAGTGCTGCTGGCACTGGCGCTGAACATTTGTTACGTGCTGCTGCGTCGTATTACCGGTATTCGCACCATCATGCTGACCGGCCACATCATGTTCCAGCAGGCTGGGCTGATTGCCGTCACGCTGTTCATCTTTGGCTACTCCATGTGGACCACCATTATCTGCACGGCGATTCTGGTTTCGCTCTACTGGGGCATTACCTCCAACATGATGTACAAGCCGACTCAGGAAGTGACGGATGGCTGCGGTTTCTCCATCGGTCACCAGCAGCAGTTTGCATCATGGATTGCTTATAAAGTCGCGCCGTTCCTGGGCAAAAAAGAGGAGAGCGTTGAAGACCTCAAACTGCCTGGCTGGCTGAACATTTTCCACGACAACATCGTCTCCACGGCGATTGTCATGACCATCTTCTTTGGCGCCATTCTGCTCTCCTTCGGTATCGACACCGTGCAGGCGATGGCAGGCAAAGTGCACTGGACGGTCTACATCCTGCAAACCGGTTTCTCCTTTGCGGTGGCGATCTTCATCATCACTCAGGGCGTGCGCATGTTTGTGGCGGAACTCTCTGAAGCATTTAACGGTATCTCCCAGCGTCTGATCCCAGGTGCGGTTCTGGCGATTGACTGTGCGGCTATCTATAGCTTCGCGCCGAACGCCGTGGTCTGGGGCTTTATGTGGGGCACCATCGGTCAGCTGATTGCGGTTGGTATCCTGGTCGCCTGCGGTTCCTCGATCCTGATTATTCCTGGCTTTATCCCGATGTTCTTCTCCAACGCCACCATCGGCGTGTTCGCTAACCACTTCGGCGGCTGGCGTGCGGCGCTGAAGATTTGTCTGGTGATGGGGATGATCGAAATCTTTGGTTGCGTCTGGGCGGTGAAACTCACCGGTATGAGTGCCTGGATGGGTATGGCGGACTGGTCGATTCTGGCACCGCCGATGATGCAGGGTTTCTTCTCCATCGGTATCGCCTTTATGACCGTCATCATCGTCATTGCACTGGCTTATATGTTCTTCGCTGGCCGCGCGCTGCGCGCAGAAGAAGATGCAGAAAAACAACTGGCAGAACAGTCTGCTTAATAAGGAGTTTTGATTATGACCGTACGTATTCTGGCTGTGTGTGGCAACGGACAAGGCAGTTCCATGATCATGAAAATGAAAGTGGACCAGTTTTTAACCCAATCAAATATTGACCACACGGTAAATAGCTGCGCGGTTGGCGAATACAAAAGCGAGTTGAGCGGCGCGGATATCATCATCGCTTCTACGCACATTGCGGGCGAAATCACCGTGACCGGCAACAAATACGTGGTTGGCGTGCGCAACATGCTCTCTCCGGCTGACTTTGGCCCGAAACTGCTGGAAGTGATCAAAGAACATTTCCCGCAGGACGTGAAGTAAGGGCGCGCCATGAAATTACGTGATTCGCTGGCTGAAAATAAATCCATCCGTTTGCAGGCTGAAGCTGAAACCTGGCAGGACGCAGTGAAAATCGGCGTTGACCTGCTGGTGGCGGCCGATGTTGTCGAGCCGCGTTACTACCAGGCGATTCTGGATGCGGTTGAACAGCACGGCCCATACTTTGTGCTCGCTCCAGGCCTGGCAATGCCGCATGGTCGCCCGGAAGAGGGCGTTAAGAAAACCGGTTTTGCGCTGGTGACGCTGAAAAAGCCGCTGGAGTTCAACCACGAAGATAACGACCCGGTGGATATCCTCATCACCATGGCGGCGGTTGATGCCAACACTCACCAGGAAGTGGGCATCATGCAGATCGTCAACCTGTTTGAAGATGAAGAGAATTTCGACCGTTTACGTGCCTGCCGTACTGAGCAGGAAGTACTGGATCTCATTGACCGCACCAACGCGGCAGCTTAAGAAGGAATTGAAGATGTCATTACCGATGTTGCAAGTCGCGCTGGACAACCAAACTATGGATAGCGCCTACGAAACCACTCGCCTGATTGCCGAAGAAGTCGACATTATCGAAGTGGGCACCATTCTGTGCGTGGGCGAAGGCGTGCGTGCGGTTCGTGACCTGAAAGCACTCTACCCGCACAAAATCGTACTGGCTGACGCCAAAATTGCCGATGCAGGCAAAATCCTTTCTCGCATGTGCTTCGAAGCCAACGCTGACTGGGTGACCGTAATTTGCTGTGCGGATATCAACACCGCCAAAGGCGCGCTGGACGTGGCAAAAGAGTTTAACGGCGACGTGCAGATCGAACTGACCGGTTACTGGACCTGGGAACAGGCGCAGCAGTGGCGCGACGCAGGCATTGGGCAGGTGGTTTATCACCGCAGCCGTGACGCGCAGGCCGCAGGCGTGGCATGGGGCGAAGCAGATATCACCGCGATCAAACGTCTTTCCGATATGGGCTTCAAAGTCACCGTCACCGGTGGCCTGGCGCTGGAAGATCTGCCGCTGTTCAAAGGTATTCCGATTCATGTGTTTATCGCGGGTCGCAGCATCCGTGATGCCGCTTCTCCGGTTGAAGCTGCGCGTCAGTTCAAACGTTCCATCGCCCAGCTGTGGGGCTAAGGAGCGGATATGTTGTCCAAACAAATCCCGCTTGGCATCTATGAAAAAGCGCTCCCCGGCGGGGAGTGCTGGCTGGAACGGCTGCAAGTGGCAAAAACGTTAGGCTTCGATTTTGTCGAGATGTCGGTGGATGAAACGGACGATCGCCTGTCGCGCCTCGACTGGAGCCGCGAGCAGCGTCTGGCGCTGGTCAACGCGATTGTTGAAACTGGCGTACGTGTACCGTCCATGTGCCTTTCTGCCCATCGTCGTTTCCCTCTGGGTAGCGAAGATGATGCAGTGCGGGCGCAGGGGCTGGAGATTATGCGTAAAGCTATCCAGTTCGCCCAGGACGTCGGCATTCGCGTGATCCAACTGGCGGGCTATGACGTTTACTATCAGGAAGCCAATAACGAAACGCGTCGTCGTTTTCGTGACGGGCTGAAAGAGAGTGTTGAGATGGCGAGCCGCGCGCAGGTGACGCTGGCAATGGAGATCATGGATTACCCATTGATGAACTCCATCAGCAAGGCGCTGGGCTACGCGCACTATCTCAACAACCCGTGGTTCCAGCTCTACCCGGATATCGGCAACCTGTCGGCGTGGGACAACGATGTGCAGATGGAATTGCAGGCCGGAATCGGGCATATCGTCGCGGTGCATGTGAAAGACACCAAACCAGGCGTCTTCAAAAACGTGCCTTTTGGCGAAGGCGTAGTGGATTTCGAACGTTGCTTCGAAACGCTCAAACAGAGTGGCTATTGCGGGCCGTACCTGATTGAGATGTGGAGCGAAACGGCGGAAGACCCGGCGGCAGAAGTGGCGAAAGCGCGCGATTGGGTGAAAGCGCGCATGGCCAAAGCAGGCATGGTGGAGGCGGCATAATGCAAAAGCTGAAACAGCAGGTGTTTGAAGCCAATATGGATCTGCCGCGCTACGGGCTGGTGACCTTTACCTGGGGCAACGTCAGCGCCATTGACCGCGAACGCGGGCTGGTGGTGATCAAGCCCAGCGGCGTCGCCTACGAAACCATGAAAGCAGACGATATGGTAGTGGTCGATATGAGCGGTAAGGTGGTGGAAGGGGCGTATCGCCCATCTTCCGACACCGCGACGCATCTCGAACTCTACCGCCGTTATCCGTCGTTGGGCGGCATTGTCCATACCCACTCCACTCATGCCACCGCATGGGCGCAGGCGGGGCTGGCGATCCCGGCGTTAGGCACCACGCACGCTGACTACTTCTTTGGTGATATCCCGTGTACGCGCGGGTTAAGCGAAGAAGAGGTGCAGGGCGAGTACGAACTGAACACTGGCAAAGTGATTATCGAAACGCTGGGTGACGCTGAGCCGCTGCATACGCCGGGAATTGTGGTGTATCAGCACGGACCGTTCGCCTGGGGGAAAGATGCCCACGACGCGGTGCATAACGCGGTAGTGATGGAAGAAGTGGCGAAAATGGCGTGGATTGCGCGCAGTATTAATCCACAACTCAATCACATCGACAGCTTCCTGATGAATAAACACTTCATGCGTAAGCACGGTCCCAACGCCTATTACGGGCAGAAGTAAAACACGCGCTGCGGAAATTTCCTTCTTCGGGAGATAACTGGTCTGATTCCGCAGCCGTTTTTCAAAAAAATGCCCCCGGAGAAGGGGGCAAAGCAAACTATGGCAATGTTTCGTTGGTTATACCTGGTGCTAGCGATAAATATCCGCGCTGGCGTGCATATTGCCGTTACTCCCCGGTTCTCGCATCAGAATCACGTGGTAGTACGTTGCGCCTTGCGCATCTGTCTCTTCATTCAGTGCCTGGCGAGCTTCACTTTCAGTGGCGAAGTTATGGTTGATATAAATCACACCTAAGCTCTGTACGTCGTCCATATTTCTGGCCTGGTGGTTATTAATTTCAATGGCTGCCCATGTATTTGCACTTAGCAAAAGCACAGCCAGAAGGGCTAAAACACGACTGAACATAGATACCTCCTCGACGGCTGACTTTGTGTGCTCTCCTCTGTGATGATCTTCTGATTTAATTTTAATCAATGATAAAGAAGTTGATGGTGACCATTTCTGATGCAGTTGTTCGAAAAAACACTGTGACGGAATGTGATGAACTTCAAATCAGCGAGTTAGTTCTTTTGCGCGAAAGATGTGATTTATTTGTCGGCTGGCCTTGAGTTTAGCGGGGCATACAAGTACTATAACGCGTCATTTTTCAGCCGACCTTTAACACGTTCCTTGCCTCCCCGGGATTCGGCTGACCCAGACAGGAGGCTGAATAATCCGTAAGGAGCAATTCGATGCGTCATTACGAAATCGTTTTTATGGTCCATCCTGACCAGAGCGAACAGGTTCCGGGCATGATCGAGCGCTACACTGCTGCCATCACTGGTGCAGAAGGCAAGATCCACCGTCTGGAAGACTGGGGCCGCCGTCAGCTGGCTTACCCGATCAACAAACTGCACAAAGCACACTACGTTCTGATGAACGTTGAAGCTCCGCAGGAAGTGATCGATGAGCTGGAAACTACCTTCCGCTTCAACGATGCCGTTATCCGCAGCATGGTTATGCGTACCAAGCACGCTGTTACCGAAGCATCTCCGATGGTTAAAGCGAAAGACGAGCGCCGTGAGCGTCGCGATGATTTCGCAAACGAAACCGCAGATGATGCTGAAGCTGGGGATTCTGAAGAGTAATTTCTGATGACCAACCGTCTGGTGTTGTCCGGCACCGTGTGCAGGACTCCCCTTCGAAAGGTCAGTCCATCAGGAATTCCTCACTGCCAGTTCGTGCTTGAGCATCGTTCTGTGCAGGAGGAAGCCGGTTTTCACCGGCAGGCGTGGTGCCAAATGCCCGTTATTGTTAGCGGACACGAAAACCAGGCCATTACTCACAGTATAACGGTCGGCAGTCGCATAACCGTTCAGGGGTTCATTTCATGCCACAAGGCAAAGAACGGACTGAGCAAAATGGTTTTGCATGCCGAGCAGATTGAATTGATAGATTCTGGAGACTAGCCATATGGCACGTTATTTCCGTCGTCGCAAGTTCTGCCGTTTCACCGCGGAAGGCGTTCAAGAGATCGACTATAAAGATATCGCTACGCTGAAAAACTACATCACCGAAAGCGGTAAGATTGTCCCAAGCCGTATCACCGGTACCCGTGCAAAATACCAGCGTCAGCTGGCTCGCGCTATCAAACGCGCTCGCTACCTGTCCCTGCTGCCGTACACTGATCGCCATCAGTAATCGGTCACGGTCCATTAATACGACTTTGAGAGGATAAGGTAATGCAAGTTATTCTGCTTGATAAAGTAGCAAACCTGGGTAGCCTGGGTGATCAGGTAAACGTTAAAGCGGGCTATGCTCGTAACTTCCTGGTACCGCAGGGTAAAGCTGTTCCAGCTACCAAGAAAAACATTGAATTCTTCGAAGCACGTCGCGCTGAACTGGAAGCTAAACTGGCTGAAGTTCTGGCAGCAGCTAATGCTCGCGCTGAGAAAATCAATGCACTGGAAACTGTTACCATCGCGTCTAAAGCTGGCGACGAAGGTAAACTGTTCGGTTCCATCGGTACTCGCGACATCGCTGACGCTGTAACTGCAGCTGGCGTTGAAGTGGCTAAGAGCGAAGTTCGTCTGCCGAACGGCGTTCTGCGTACCACTGGCGAACACGAAGTGAGCTTCCAGGTTCACAGCGAAGTATTCGCGAAAGTGATCGTAAACGTAGTAGCTGAATAATTCGTTATTCAACGAGACGTAAAAACGCCGACCATTGGTCGGCGTTTTGCTTTATAGCGAAAGCGTTACAACTGGTAGTATAACGCTCTGATATCTATTAATTAGCTTGTCGCTAACTGTACTTGCGGTTCTTCATCTTTAACTTTGATAAGCGTCCACAGCGCAATGGCGCCAATAATGTCAAAGAAAGCCAGGGCAATAAAGAACGGCGCGAAGCCGATAATGTGAACGAATGCCCCGATAAACAGGTTGAAAATCAACTGACCGCTCCACGCACAGGCTCCTGCCATACCCACTGCGGTAGCTACTTCGTCTTTTTTGAACAGATCGCCACCCAGAGTTGCTGCAACAGTAGAAAGACATTGATGCGAGAACGCGCCAATACTAATCAGTAATACGGCAATGTAGGGATTTTCGACAATACTCACCAGACCAATCGTCATCATAATGACGGCTGCAATAGTGAAGGTAATTCTTCGTGAGTTAATTAAACTCACGCCGCGATCGTGGAAGAACTTCGCGACGAAACCACTGGCTAAACAGCCGAGATCGCCCAGCAGGAAAGGCAGCCAGACGAACATGGCAATTTCTTTCAGGCTAAAATGCAGCGTTTCGACGAAGAAAATCGGCACCCAGAAGTTAATGGTTCCCCATGCCGGGTCTGCGAGAAAACGCGCGATGCCAATCCCCCAGAAATTACGTTGGCTGAGGATATGCTTGATTGAGGTTTTTTCCTTCTTATCTGTTTTAAGATGCTGCTCTTGCCCGGATTCAATATACTGGCGCTCTTCATCAGAAAGGCGTTTGGCATCTTTCGGATCTTTATAACAAAAGAACCAAAATAAAGCCGCGAGCAAAGCAAGGCTACCTGAGACAATAAACGCAAATTGCCAGCTATGAAACATAATGCACCAGGCAATCAGCGGTGGGGCAAGCATCGCGCCGAGTGAGGTGCCCATATTGAAAACACCTGTCGCTACGCCACGCTCTTTTGCCGGAAACCATGTTGATGCGGTTTTAACACCCGCCGGAATTGCCGAGGCTTCGCTGAAACCCATCAGGGCGCGCATAAATGCCAGACCTGACCATGTTCCGGTTAGTGCATGGCCCATTGTTGCCAGGCCCCAAATTGCGGCACATATCGCAAAACTTATTTTTAGACCAACGGTATCAATAAAGAAGCCCATTATCGGTTGCCCCAATGTATAGGCTAACTGGAATGCACTGACAATCCATGAATATTGCTCTTTAGTTATTCCGGTTGTCTCCATAATCGTTGGAGCCGCAATACCTAACGCCGTTCTGTCCAGATAATTGATTACAGTGATAAAGCATACGAGGGCAATCATATGCCACCGGTAATTCTTTATTTTATTCATGCTTAAACCTTTTAATTATATTAATAAACCCTGGTTGTTGGTAATTCCGTGTAATAGGTAATAAAAATCAGGTACAGAGGAAATATTGAAAATTATTGTGTGTAAATTTCTCCCTTTAAAAAGTCTGGCCAGTTTTTTTCAAAGTAAATACCATTAATACGCGGTTGTTCACGTAAAGATTTCACTTCGGTAATAAAAGAACCTTGCGAATATTGAATCGTTAATTTGTGATTTTTGTCTTCAGCGAGTTCAGAGCGAAAACGCCATTCTTCTATTGCGCCGCGACGAGTTTGTGGTAGACATTCACCTTGTGGATCAATAACCATCCGCGCCCCGCGGCTACCGCCACCTGCATCAATATAATGCGTCAACTGTGTCAATACCGCGGCAGAGGTCAGTGCCATATGCCGCCACATAAACAGCTCGGCAATTTCGCCTACATGTTTGATGGTCAAACCGTGTTGCTGCACAAATTCACTCAACAGCAGGGCGTCACGGGTGGCGTGGCGAACTTTATCGGCATGACAAATAAATCCAGCATAATCAGACATTCGTGTCTGGATTTTTTCTTTCGCCGTTGTCAGCGTCATTCCGTTTTCGTTAGCCAGCGCCTGAGTGATGATCTCTCTGACAGTAGACAACGGCGAGGCTGCCAGCTTTGCAATATCTCCATCAACAGACCGCTTTTGGGAGCAACCAATAAAACGCGCCAGGCGCACGGCAAAAACCTGTCCGGCATTCAGTGCCGCGCCGCCAGGCCGGGTAACGCCGTGAGTTCCGGCAACTTCTCCCACCGCGAAGCAACCGGGCAGGGAGGTTTGCCCCCAGATATCCACTTCTATACCGCCATTCATATGCTGATTATTCATGGCGAACTGCAGAGGCTGAGCGGTGAGATCGTAACCGTGCATCTTGTACAGCGAGATAGAGAGCGGATTCATCCGTTGCAGACGTTCGATGGGCGATTGCGCCAGGGCGCCATTATTTTCCAGATACGCATGAACGTCGGCATCCAGCCGCTCTAATGAGAACGGCAAATCACCAGGTACGGCTTCAGGATTGCGATTGAAATCCATAAAAACCTGGCGACCACGTTGTTGTTCCTGCGCCACCGCCATATCCAGCAAGCTTGAGCCAAAATCCATCACCCGCGTGGCATGGAACGGCCACTGATAGCCCTTACGGAAGATGTTTGAAGCCAGTTCCTGGGTAGTGCGATAGTAATCTGCAAGGAAGTTATACTCGTTGCCCTCAGCATCCACAGAATAGATATACGGGATCACCTGTACATAGGTGCCAGACAAATTCCACGGAAAGGTGCTGCGCGGCGTGCCAATACCAAACTGGCTTTCTGTCAGATTGGTTAGCGTCAAACCTTCTTCCAGGGCCAGTCCCAGCGAGCCGAAGCATTTATGTGGATAAACACTATCGCGATAAAGCTCGCCCGGTCCGCCCGTTGCCAGTACCACATTGGGCGTAGTCACAATGGCCAGCCCCCAGGGATTATGGGCACGGGAACCGGTTGCGAGAATAGCCCCCGCAACGCGATCTTCGCCATTCTCTCCGCACTGATGCAGGAGCTTAATCACCGTTGCACTGGTCAACATTGGGATGGCGAGGCGCTGCACTTCCTCCAGTAATACTTTCACCATCAGACGAGAAGTGCGCGGCCCACACGAGGTAGCGCGTCCGGCTTCGTCATGGTCAGTTTGATAACGGAGAATTGCCCCATAGCGATCTTCCGGTAATTCCAGACCAAGATATTGCAGACCGCCGAGGGTATGCAGGGAACCGACCGCCTCGACATAAGCGGTGTCGTGATCCATTGCGCCGCCGCTTGCCAGTGCTTCCGCCAGTTTGGCGAAGTTATCACCGTTGCCCGCAGTAGCGGCGGTAAACAGTGTCTGTTTATCGGAACCAGAGCATGCCGACGTTCCCATATATAACCCGGCGGTCGCGATCAGTACATTTTGCTGACGACGCTCTAGTTCTACTGCCGCTCGTAGACCGGCAGCGCCGCTACCAACCACTAGGGCATCAACTTGCCAGAGCGGGTAATCAACATCCTCAACGGTGACAATTGACGTTGGTTCTGCTGACACAAACCCCTTCGGAAAGGTGACGTGCGTCAGCGCATCAAGGATGGCCTCATCAGGCTGGCTCATGCGTCCTCCATCGGCGTAAACAGGCTACTTTCCATCAGGCGCGGCTGATTGATAATTGGACGGAAGGCCATGAATGGCAGAATGTCGCGGTCTATTTCCACACCCGGCGCGATCTCAATTAATTCAACGCCTTCTGCCGTTAACTGGAATACCGCGCGTTCAGTGATATACAACACCTCCTGACCGCTTTGCTGTGCGTACGCGGCGCTAAAGGTAATTTTTTCCACCTGGGTAACCAGTTTAGGGATTTGACCTGACTGGGCGATATGCAAGCCATCTGGCGTTACATCGATTTTGCTGCCTTTGGCGTCGAACGTGCCGCAGAACACCACTTTACGGGCGTTTTGCGCAATTTCGAGAAATCCGCCGGGGCCAATGAGATTGCCATTGAGATGCGAGACGTTGACGTTACCCTGCTGATCCATCTCTCCCATGCCGAGGAAGGTGATATCGATCCCTCCGCCACTGTAGAACTCAAATTGATCGAGTGATGGAATAATGGCGTCGGCGTTACGTGCGCAGCCGAAAAACGCATCATCCAGCATCATACCGTTATGCACGCCTTGCTCGACGCTTAGCCATAAACTTTGGTAAGGAACGCCTTCGCGCAGCGCTACTCCTGGAATACCGCCAGGAATACCAAAGCCAAAGTTGGTTGAAGCGCCAGCCACCAGTTCGCGCGCTGCCCGACGGGCAATCAGGCGACGCACCGGATGACTAACCAGTTCAATAGCGTCGTTAGAACTCAGACGGCGATGTTGCCCGCTGATCGTCAGGTCGTAACCGCCAAGATAGGTTTGCGGCTGTTCGCGGCACTCAACGATGCCATCTACCAGAATCCCCGGCAGCTTGACCCGACGTGGTTCAAGTGCGCCTGCTTCCAGTACGTCGCGCACCTGTACGAACACTTTGCCGCCGCTGTTGTGTGCTGCCAGCGCCATCGAATAGCTATCCATATCAATCGCCTCTTCTTCAAGGCTGACGTTGCCACGCGGGTCGGCATAAGTGCCGCGCAAAATGGCATAGTCCACTTTGAAAGGGCGATAGCGGAGTTTGGTTTCACCATCAATTTCAATCAGTTCTACCAGATCGTCGGTGGTGCAAGCGTTCGACTTACCACCGCCATTGCGCGGATCAACAAACGATCCCAACCCTACGTGGGTAAAAAGTCCCGGACGTCCGGCACCGATCTCCCGTAGCAACGCCTGAATCACGCCACCAGGAAAGCAGTAGGCTTCAATGGCATTGTTTTTCACCAGTTCCTGCATTTTGGGCGACCAGGTAA
The DNA here is from genome assembly GCF_005781135.1 of Escherichia sp. E3659. NCBI lineage: Bacteria > Pseudomonadati > Pseudomonadota > Gammaproteobacteria > Enterobacterales > Enterobacteriaceae > Escherichia > Escherichia sp. E3659. Next base: position 38,893 of record NZ_VATQ01000025.1, read on the forward strand.
AGTGTCCGGCAATTATGCGTTTGAGCATTTCGGCATGAGCGAAGCGATTGGTTCCTTTGCTGTCGCGATCGCCAATACCCAGCGAGTGGATTAATGTCAGATCGCGCGGGTGTCCGGTTTGCAGGAAACGAGCTTCAATGGCTGCCAGAATATGGTCAGCTTCCACCATGCCGCCGCCGTTACCGCTAATGGCAATGGTTGCGCCGTCCTGAATTTGCGCCGCCAGTGCCTCGGCGGTTGTTATCTTACGCATACAATTTCCTTATTGATTGTGGAAGCTCACGCTACTTTTTTCGGCAAACGCGTGCGTCGCCTGCTGGCAATCCTGAGTAGCAGACATTAACCCTGCCAGTAACTGGTGCGAGTAATCGGCGTGTTTATTTTCCAGCGCCAGAATCAGCTGCTTAATATGCGCCAGCGCCACCGGACCACATTTTTCCAGCTGCGCTAGCTGATTCGCCATCCAGCTTTCTACCTGTTCTTTTTCTACCACTTCATCAATTAAATTCGCCGCCTGGGCTTCATGTGCCGTCAGACGTTTACCCAGCATCAGCATCTGGCGACCGACCACCGGACCGACCTGATTAAGCACGCGTTCAATGCCCATCCAGCCAGGCACCATACCGAGCATCACTTCCGGGTTAGAGAATTTCGCGCTGGGGCGAGCAATACGAATATCGCAGCACAAAGCAAGTTCAATCCCACCGCCGATGGTATGACCGTTGAGATTCGCAACGGTTAATTGGGGTAAATTGCGCAGACGGTTAAAAACGTCATTACCGCGTTTAATCCATTTTCTGCCCATATCTAATGGCGAATAGGCTGACCACGATTTAATATCGCCGCCCGCACAAAAGAATTTATCACCGGTAGCAGTTAATTCGACTAATCGTAATGTGGTGTCGTTTTCAATTTCATTTAAATAATGGTCGAGAGATTCAATCATCTCTTCGTTAATAGCATGACATTTATCTTCACGGTTCAATGTCAGGCGGCAGGAAGCCGCCGCTCTGCTGAACAGAACGGGTTGGTCACTCATGTTCATTCCTTAACAATAATGCGCGATGCGATCGACGCTAATATCTAGCGTGCTGTTAATATCTTTCTGCCACCAGTACGGCGAGAATATTTCCAGTTCAATAGCGCCATTAAATCCGGCGTTTTCAACCAGCCGACGAATTGACGGAATATTGATGACGCCATCTCCCGGCATTCCACGGTCATTGACCAGATCAGTGGTCGGCACTAACCAGTCGGAAACATGAAACGCGAGGATGCGTTTTCCGGCACGCAGGATCTGACTGGCGAGATCCGGATCCCACCAGACGTGGTAAACATCCACCGCGACGCCGAGGCCAAATTCGCCATCGGGATCGAGTTCATCACACCAGTCCAGCGTCTGGCGTAACGTGCACAAACAGGAACGATCGGCTGCGGTCATCGGGTGCAGTGGCTCCAGCGCAATCGGCACGCCGACCTCTTTCGAATGTGGCAGTAACTGGCGAATCCCTTGTTTCACCTGTTCCCGCGCCTCATACAGATCTTTTGTGCCTGTTGGCAGACCGCCAACCACCTGCATATAACAGGCGGCGTTAAGCACGGCGGCGTCGTCCAGCGCCCGGCGGTTATCGTCAACCGCCAGCTTGCGCTCCGCCAGTGTTGGCGCAGTGTAGTACGTACTGCGGCACAAACCGGAAACACTCATGTTACTGGCGGCGAGTTGGCGGGCGATCTGCTGGAGATCTTCGCCCTGCAATTCTCTGCGCCAGGGGGCGATTGCGCCAATACCGCGCGCGGCGCAAGCGTCAATAATGGCGGGCAGCGGCGTTTTATAACCCAGCGTCGCGGTATTAATGCTGAATAAATCAGGGCGTTGTAACAGATCTCTCATGATTCAGCCTCAGAAGCGCGGCATACTTAAGCCGCCGTCGATGGCGACCGCCTGACCACAGGTGTAAATCAGTTTGCCTTCCGCCATCGCGCGGACAGTGGAGGCGATATCAGCCGGATAACCCCAACGTCCCCACGGCACCAGACCTTTGGCAATCAATTCGTCGTAATAGGCGGTTGCCGGAATGGTCATATCGGTTTTGATTAGGCCAGGGCGCACTTCATAAACGCCAATTTGTTCATTGCAAAGGCGAGCAGCAAACAGACGAGCAGCGGCAGAAACGGCGGTTTTGGCAATGGTGTATTCGCCGCGATTCATCGCCAGCATGATGGCGTTGATTGAACTGACAAAAATAATCGAGCGGTGCGGCAGCTCCGCTTCCGGCTTCGGCTGTGCGAGCAGACGTTTACTGAATGCCTGAGCGAGGAAGAACGGCGCGCGGGTATTGATGGCAATGTTTTGGTCGAAGCTGTCTGGTTCGAGATCGAGGAGGTCACCGCGCTTTTTCACTGAAATTCCCGCGTTATTGAGCAGGCAGTCCAGACGCCCCCACTGGTTTTGCGCCGCGTCGAGCATTTCTTCATGCAAGGAGAGATCGCCAACATCGGCAGGGAAGCAAATGACTTCCACGCCTTCTGCCAAACATTCTTGTTGTGTGATATGCAGTTTTTCTACGCTGTCGGCATCAGGGCGATCGTTAATCAGCAGGTTAAATCCGCCACGAGCAAGCTCCAGCGCACAGCCCTTTCCAATACCACGAGCGGCTCCGGTAATCACGGCAACAGGACGAGTGGATTTCATAGGTTAATCCTCTTTTTTGAATATTGTTTCCTTAAGTGATGGTTAGCTTGCGACTAGTCAGTAAAAAGATCAACCATCTGGTTGGTTGATCTGCGATAATGATCACAGGACATTTGATAACTCGATGAAAGACAATGTTTTGCCTTTTTGCTGTCGCTGAGATCAAATACGGTTATGATAGCCATCACGAAGAAGACGTGGGGAAGCGTTATGTATCTTGATACCAGCAACGTACAAAGCCTGAAGGAAAAGCTGCTGTTATGCGCGGTTAATGAATTTGCCGAATATGGTTATGAAGGCGCCAGGGTCGATAATATTGTTAAGGCTGCGGGGTGTAGTAAGCAGACGGTTTATCACCACTTTGGAAATAAAGAAAATTTATTTATCGAAGTGCTGGAATATACCTGGAACGATATTCGACAAAAAGAAAAGGCCCTTGATTTCTCAGGTCTTCCACCACAAAAAGCGATTGAAAAAATCATTGATTTTACTTGGGACTATTATGTTTCTAACCCTTGGTTTTTAAAAATTGTACATAGTGAAAACCAAAGTAAAGGCGTGCATTATGCAAAATCACAACGTCTCTTAGAAATTAACCATGCGCATTTGCAGTTAATGGAATCTTTATTGGATGAAGGGAAGAAACTCAATATATTTAAGCCAGATATCGACCCGTTGCAGGTGAATATTAATATTGCTGCGCTTGGGGGATATTATTTGATCAACCAGCATACGCTTGGTCTGGTTTATCACATCAGTATGGTTTCACCGCAGGCACTGGAAGCCAGACGTAAGGTCATCAAAGATACGATCCTTAGCTGGCTTCTGGTTGAACGGTCATCTACCGCGCGCGAATAAAACTGCCATCCGGCTGGCGGGTAAACAAGACTTGTTGATTATTCCCCGTATCAATGGTTAAGCCCGTCACCACGCCGCTGGCGTTCTGGCGGATTTTCACCATCTGCCCATTTTGCAAATTACTTAATGGTTTACCTGCGCCTTCTACCTGTGCCATTGCGTATACATCGGTAGGAGGCAGACCGTGGTCGCGGAACAGTTGTGCCATCGTTTTGCCGGCTTCGACACGATAAGAGCGCCATTGATTGTCAATGCCGCTATCTGGCTGGAAAGGTTGCGTTTGCGTAGCTTGCGGCTGCTCTTCCGGTTGACCTTCCTGTATTGGTTCTGGAGCGACCGGGGCAACTTGATCCGGATCGTTTTGCGGCGTAACTAGCTGCGCCCGAAGTTGTTCTTCTGTCGGCGGCTGAGATTGCGACTGAATATCCAGCTGCGCTTCACGCGTCACGACGGGGGCGTCGGGCGCATCCTCAGACGGAAGCAGAAAACCGACCACCAAAATAATGGCGGCAATAATAATCCCCCGACGATGCATCGGAGGTAGCGGATCCATGAAGCGAAAGTTGTCCGGCGCGTGCCAGACCTTCTCCAGGGTTGGTTTTAGTTCAAAGCGCCCGGGCATGGTTTCCTCCTGCTCCGCGTCTTGTTCCTCAATCATAGCCTATGAATAAGCTAACGCTATGATGTCCGTGGTAAACCCGCCTTTATTATATTCATACGGGATATTGCTATTGTTTCTTTTTCCCCGGGATTTGTCATCACTCTCGCGACAAAGTTTTACCCAAGGAAGTGTGGCTGATATGCTGCCCGTTACTTTATACCCTGAGGAAGGAAATACGATGACCACCCCAACTTTTGACACCATCGAAGCGCAAGCAAGCTACGGCATTGGTTTGCAGGTAGGGCAACAACTGAGTGAATCTGGTCTGGAAGGGCTGCTGCCAGAAGCGCTGGTTGCAGGTATTGCCGACGCGCTGGAAGGCAAACATCCGGCTGTTCCGGTTGATGTGGTGCACCGCGCGCTGCGTGAAATCCATGAACGTGCCGATGCTGTTCGTCGTCAGCGTTTCCAGTCGATGGCTGCTGAAGGTGTGAAATATCTTGAAGAAAACGCTAAAAAAGAAGGCGTGAACAGCACCGAATCCGGCCTGCAATTCCGCGTGATCAACCAGGGCGAAGGCGCAATTCCTGCCCGTACCGACCGCGTTCGCGTTCATTACACTGGTAAATTGATCGACGGCACTGTATTTGACAGCTCTGTTGCTCGTGGCGAACCGGCTGAATTCCCGGTGAACGGCGTGATCCCAGGCTGGATTGAAGCACTGACTCTGATGCCAGTAGGTTCTAAGTGGGAACTGACTATCCCGCAGGAACTGGCCTATGGCGAGCGCGGCGCTGGCGCATCCATCCCTCCGTTCAGCACCCTGGTGTTTGAAGTCGAGCTGCTGGAAATCCTCTAAGCAGCGTATTCTGTTCCCCTCGAGCCAGAGGGGAGCAGGCATTTAGCAATAACCCCTTCAGTTTGCCAATCGGCGATATTTTGTGTTGCAAACGCTCCGTAAGCGTGTATTTTTGTGAGCTGTTTCGCGTTATCACCGTGATATGACACTCACTTTAAACATAAAATTAACATTAGATCTAAATCTTAGTATTCATCCCACGTATTGTTTCCTAATATCGATGAGTCCCGATACAGATTCGTCGTATCATAGACTGACTAAAGGCCGCAGAGCCTGAACAACACAGACAGGAAGAAAAAAACATGGTAGATCAGGTAAAAGTCGTTGCCGATGATCAGGCTCCGGCTGAACAGTCGCTACGGCGCAATCTCACAAACCGGCATATTCAGCTTATTGCCATTGGCGGCGCCATTGGTACGGGGTTGTTTATGGGATCCGGTAAAACAATCAGTCTTGCCGGGCCGTCGATCATTTTCGTTTATATGATCATCGGTTTTATGCTCTTTTTCGTGATGCGGGCAATGGGGGAATTGCTGCTTTCGAATCTGGAATACAAATCTTTTAGTGACTTCGCTTCCGATTTATTAGGGCCGTGGGCAGGATATTTCACTGGCTGGACTTATTGGTTCTGCTGGGTGGTTACCGGTATGGCGGACGTGGTTGCCATCACGGCGTATGCGCAGTTCTGGTTTCCGGGGCTATCTGACTGGGTCGCCTCGTTGGCGGTGATAGTGCTGTTGCTGACCCTGAACCTCGCCACCGTGAAAATGTTCGGTGAGATGGAGTTCTGGTTTGCGATGATCAAAATCGTCGCCATTGTGTCGCTGATTGTCGTCGGCCTGGTCATGGTGGCGATGCACTTTCAGTCACCGACTGGTGTGGAAGCGTCATTTGCGCATTTGTGGAATGACGGCGGCTGGTTCCCGAAAGGCTTAAGTGGCTTCTTTGCCGGATTCCAGATAGCGGTTTTCGCTTTCGTGGGGATTGAGCTGGTAGGTACTACTGCTGCGGAAACCAAAGATCCAGAGAAATCACTGCCGCGCGCAATTAACTCTATTCCGATCCGCATCATTATGTTCTACGTCTTCGCGCTGATTGTGATTATGTCCGTGACGCCGTGGAGTTCGGTAGTCCCGGATAAAAGCCCGTTTGTTGAACTGTTCGTGTTGGTGGGTCTGCCTGCTGCTGCCAGCGTGATCAACTTTGTGGTGCTGACGTCTGCGGCTTCTTCCGCTAACAGTGGCGTCTTCTCTACCAGTCGCATGCTGTTTGGTCTGGCTCAGGAAGGTGTTGCGCCGAAAGCGTTCGCTAAACTCTCTAAACGCGCAGTACCCGCGAAAGGGCTGACCTTCTCTTGTATCTGTCTGCTCGGCGGCGTGGTGATGTTGTACGTGAATCCAAGCGTGATTGGCGCGTTCACGATGATCACGACTGTTTCCGCGATTCTGTTTATGTTTGTCTGGACGATTATCCTTTGCTCATACCTGGTGTATCGCAAACAGCGTCCGCACCTGCATGAGAAGTCAATCTACAAGATGCCGCTCGGCAAGCTGATGTGCTGGGTATGTATGGCGTTCTTTGTGTTCGTCATCGTGCTGCTGACGCTGGAAGATGACACCCGCCAGGCGCTGCTGGTTACTCCACTGTGGTTTATCGCGCTGGGGCTGGGCTGGTTGTTTATTGGTAAAAAACGCATGGCGAAGTAATGCCGCTAAGGCACCTGCGGGTGTCTTTCAGGCTGCAAAATTGCCTGATGCGCTACGCTTATCAGGCCTACAGAACCTCTGCAACATATTGAATTTGCGTGCTTTTGTAGGCCAGATAAAGCGTTTACGCCGCATCCGGCATGAACACAGCTCACTTTGTCAGCAATCTCCTTTGTCTTTATACATTCCTAAAAATACTTCCCGTCATCGACAGCTCTCAGGCGCGGGCTTACCGTGGATCTTTGCCACTCATTGCAGAGTTCACTATGGCTAAGCACAGTTGGTTATTAATCGCCGCATTACCTCTCTCCATTTCATCTTCCTGGGGCGCAGATTTTTATTACCGCCAGCAGGAGAAAGGCACGGTTTATGTTGCCGAACAGAAGGGAGAAAAAGATGAGATCCTCTCCGAACTGCCGGATGTTAATTTTTCCCGCCTCTGGCGTATTGCCAATTTAGCCAATAACCAAGAAACCCGCTTACTGTCCGATTTTAATCCCGATAAGTTCGACTGGATGATCGGAATAATTGCCAGCATACCTGGCTCACCGATGGACGCACTGTTCTTTGGTCTGGCAAAGTCCTGAAAAATCCGCCCGGTGAACCTAATGTCGATGCCGCCAGTTTCCAGGCATTCGGTGCTTTCGCTGCCGATAAACGCAGCGTCTATTTTGACGGTCAGCGTACCGATGATAATAGCGGTGATAAGCAGGTGGATATGTCAACGCTGGAAGAGACGGACATCTGGAATTTACTGCGTGATAAAAATAGTCTTTGGCATAAGGGGCGCTGGCTGGGTCATGCCGATGGATTTCAAATCATGCGGCATGATTCAGCTCTGCAATTTGTTGTGCTGACAAATTCGCAGGTGATTGTTAATGGCAAGCCGCTGCCCGCCGATCGCAAAACCTTTCAGATTAAACGTTGGATGCCTGGCGAACGCTTAGTTTATCGCGATAAAAGCGGTGAGCATGACTATGAGCTGGAGGATATCGGTCACAGCTGTGCGTCATTTAAAATTGGTTTGAAGACTGTGTCCTGGCTTAAACAAGAAGCAACGCCAGCGGGGAGTGATTGTGTTTATGAAACACTGGCGGGAGTAGATCCGGAAAAATTTACCTTATTAACCTGGTCGGTAGGCAATTACAAAGCTCAATTCTATAAGGTTAAAACCAATACATTAGGTGAAGGTGAACTGATAATGCCCAGGCCAGAGGATGTTTCTGAACTATTGGAGAGAGGAAGCATGGTAACTGGCTACATGTATATCACCACAGACGGGCAACTCTACAGTCACCAACTTGGTGGATTAACCACAATTGACGGAAAACACTACGAGCAAACTAAATGGCTGCGTTACAACCCCATTTCAGCAGAATGGTCAACGGTGAAGCAACCTCTGAGCGGTCTGAAACCCTTATTTAAATAACCTCTTACACGCTAACAGCTTCAGGATGATGCTATGTTGCCAATTAAACCCGTTTGTCTCGCACTGGCTTTATTTTCAACCGCTTCAATAGCCTGCTCCGGCGTGCCTTATGCCGCTTTTTACTACCAGCCGTGGGGCCAGGGCACAAAATATATCGTTGAAGATAGTGACGGTTACGGTATCGATTTTCCGGATATTCATTTGCCGCAGGTGAAGTTCAAACAGTTACGCCGCGTAGCTGACGGCACTGATGGTGAATATGATTCTCCAGATGATATCAATAATGATTTTGTGCGGGTGGCTCCCTTTTCTGGCTATCGGTCAAATGGCGGCTGGCGTTTCGACTGGTTGACTGATGGCCGCCATATTTTATGGGCTGGGAAAATAGTCCAGAACCCGCCGGGAACACCGAAAGTCGATGCCGCAACATTCCGCGCATGGGGGCGTTTTGCTGCCGATAAAGACAGCCTCTATTTTGATGGCGAACGCACGGATGATAATCACGGTGAAAAGCAGGTCGATATGGATTCGCTGCAACAGGTGGGAGGGATAATTTACGCAGGTGATTCCGCAGATGTATTGAAAGATCGTCGCAATATTTACTTTCAGGGGCGCTGGCTGGGCAGTGCGCAAGGGTATTCTATTCTTGGCGTTAAATCCTGGACACGTCGTCCCATTATTTATTCCCCCAATAGCTGCGAAAGCAAAAGTAATCCAGGACCGTGGGATACCATCTGGCGGACCAAATCGCAGGTCTTTGTCAACGGAGATGCCATCAACGCCGATCCGGAGACCTTTCAGATTGTGCGCTGGAGAGCCGGCTCCCTGCTGATTTATCGCGATAAAGATGGGGAAAAACGTTATTCGTTCGGAAAGGATTGCCGGAGTACGTTTGACCTACAGCGGGATAAAGTAACCTGGATGACCCGAGATGCTTCCAGGCGAGCCAATGACTGCCGGGTTGCGACCATTCCTGATGTTGATCCGGAATATTTTCGCCACCTGACGGATAATGTGGCGCAATATAAGGATTCACTCTATCTGGTGAAGTATGTTTCTGGGGTCGAAAAAACGCTTTCGGTTATTCATTTACCCGACCCGAAACAAGAATTACAGGAAGGCGTTAATATTGTAGGGAGTAAAGTTTATTTCATCGCGAGCGATGATGTGACTATTTTTGATATTAATGGGCAATGGCAGTGGTATAAAAGCCCCGATGGTACAACATTAAATTATTTGGCTCATGACGAACGCTATACGTATTTTATTGATGAAGATACGGTTGAGCAATTTGAACTGAAAGGCCAATGGACGTGGTTTAAATACGCCAATGGTCAATTATCAGATATCTTTGCTCATGATGACCATTATATTTATTACGTAGGAGGGTGGTTGGTTCGTGATGCGAAGCGGCGTAATGAGACTCGACAACTCAATGCGGCGCATCTTGATAAAAACGGCAGTCTGCTTACCGTTGAAGGTAAGTACACCAGCTACAATAATGAATTACTTCCACTGAGTGACTGAATCATTTAACAATCAACGATCCTGCTCATGTCAGGATCGTTGATCGAACAAATTACTCACCCGCCAGCGCGCGTGGGAACAGCACATTGTTTTCCAGACTGATGTGATCCATCAGGTCATCAATCAGTTCATTAATGCCGTTATACATCGCTTTCCAGGTGGTGCAGGCTTCCGGCGGCGGTGTGACGTTATTGGTAGTGTGTTTGATTACTTCCAGCAGTTCACCCGCTTCATCGTGCTCGCTTTCCATCACGCTGATTGGCCCCATTGCCTGGCTGCCCATGCCTTGTTTGATCATCGGGAAGAGGATCTGCTCTTCTTTCATCATGTGGCTGGAAAGCTCTTCATGCAGCATAGTCAGGTATTTTGTCAGCCCTTTTGGCACGCTCGGTTTGTCGGCGTGAACGCGCTCTACTTTGGTAGCTTGCAGGATCAGCTCCGGCAGTTGCTCGCGGTGACGATCGTGGTAGCGCACGATGATATGGTCGATGATTTCCGCCAGTGGGGCGCTACGCCAGTCTTTCTCAATTGGTTGTTCAGCAAGCTTTGCCAGCTCGGCCTCAATGACGTCAACATCCAGCTCTTTACGTGCCGCCGCACGCGCCAGCGTTTGCTTACCGCCACAACAGTAATCCATATCATATTTACGAAACAGAGCCGAAGCGCGAGGAATAGAGAGCGCCAGTTCACCTAAAGGTTGGTCGCGATAAGCCATAGCTGATACCTCATTCTTAATAAGATAAGATGCATTTTAAATGCATCTTTAAGGCAAAAGCTATAACCCTTACGTAGCAGAGGCTTATTTAACTCACTGCCAGCATGTCAACTTTCTGAGACAGATTCAGTTAAAGGTTTTTCCGGTTTTGCTCTGACCGCAATAACCACGCCAACCACTAACAGCGCGATACCGCTCAACGTCATCAGCGGCGGCATTTGCTGGCGGAGTAAAAAGGTGTACAGCAAACCTGCCAGCGTTTCGAAAACAATCAGCGGCCCGAGAATCACTGTCGGTAATCGCTGGCTGGCGACGTTCCAGCAAAGTGCGCCAACCCATGAGCAAAGCACGGCGATCGCAATCATCAGGCTAATAAACACCAGCGGACGGGGGCCAAAGGGTAGGGAGAATTGCGGCGTTTGGGTATTCAGCCAGTAACAAGCGACGAGATAGCCGATGAGAGAAACCGGCAGCGTGACCAGCGCCTGCGCCGTCGCCCACATCATCGGATGTTTGTCGGGGTTTTCCCGCAGCCAGCGGGCGTTGCGCAGGGCATACCACGCCCAACAGACTACAGAGACTGACGCCAGCACGATGCCTGAGGTATAACGCGCCCAGTCAAAATCGGGGAGTCCGTGGTTTAACTCAGCAATATTCACACACGCCAGGCCGATGCCAATACAAACCAGCGCCGGGGCGAGTTTCCCCCATGCGAGTTTGCCGTCGCGCTGGCTGTACAGCAGATTGGCGAAGACGGGAATCACCACCGGCAGAGTGCCGATAATCATCGTGGAAACAGGTGCGCCGGTACGCTGAATGGCGCTGGCGAGACAGAAGTAATAGATAAGGTTGCCCATCATGGTGAGCATCAAGGCGGTAAGCCAGTCGCGACGCGCCAACTGACGCAGACGCACGCGTCCCAGCCAGGCAATGGGTAGCGCAATTAAACCTAACGCCAGATAACGCCCCATCGACTGCAACATCGCCGGGTATTCCGGTACGATCAACGGCCCGACAAAAATAAGCCCCCACATCAACCCTGCTAACAGGGCGTACAGCACGCCGCTAATCATTACTGGCATCCATTGGTCTGTCAGAAGAAATATTCAGGGAACAGACGTGGTCGTTCCCGGCATCCCGTCATTATCAGAGAGGATGCGGGAGGATGCCACTTTAATTAACTAGTTATTAACATTAAAAAGATTGCTTACGCTCTCGGCTAACGTTGTCGTTGGGCGGCCAATCAATTTGCTAAGCGTTTTGCTGTCATCAAACAGACCGCCTTTCGATGCGCCAACGTCAGAATCCGCCAGCATATCCGCCAGTCCGCCAGGCAGTCCGACGCTTTTCAGTGCCGCGGCGAAATCGGCTTTGCTTAGGTTTTGATAGGTAACCTGTTTGCCGCTCTGTTTGGTGAGTTCTGTCGCTAACTGAGTGAGCGTCCAGGCACTATCGCCTGCCAGTTCGTAAACCTTGCCTTCGTGACCGGCTTCGCTAATCACGCGTGCCGCAGCTGCTGCATAATCTGCCCGCGTTGCTGAGGCAATTTTGCCATCGCCCGCGGCACCGATAAATACGCCGTGCTCCAGTGCTGCCGGGGCGCTGGCGAGATAGTTTTCGGTGTACCAGCCGTTGCGCAGCAGGGTGTAAACGATGCCAGAATCAGCCAGCATTTTCTCCGTCTCGATATGCTCATCGGCGAGGCCGAGCGGGGAGGTATCTGCGTGTAGCAGGCTGGTATAAGCGATAAATTTCACGCCAGCCGCCTTTGCGGCATTAATAACATTCCGATGCTGCGGGGCACGTTGACCCACTTCGCTGGAAGAGATCAGCAGTAGTTTTTCCACGCCCTGTAGCGCAGATGTCAGTGCGGCTTCATCGCCGTAGTCAGCCTGACGCACGGTAATGCCTTGTGCTGTCAGTGCCTGTGCTTTTGCCGGATTACGAGCGATAGCCACTATTTGGCTGGCAGGAACCGTTTTCTTCAAGGATTCAATAACATAGTGACCAAGTTGGCCAGTGGCACCAGTAATAGCGATCATGTGAAGTCTCCATCGTTTTGTCTAGTGTTTAAATACGCTAACACCTAAACTTACTTTTAGTAAGTACATACAAAAAGGTAAGTATGAAATGAGTCAGGTTAGCCTGTCGCAACAACTGAAAGAGGGAAATCTCTTCGCTGAACAGTGCCCGTCGCGCGAGGTGTTGAAACACGTCACCAGCCGTTGGGGGGTGTTGATTCTGGTGGCGCTACGCGAAGGTACTCATCGCTTTAGCGACCTGCGGCGCAAAATCGGCGGGGTGAGTGAAAAGATGCTTGCGCAGTCGTTACAGGCGTTAGAACAGGATGGTTTTCTTAACCGTATCGCGTATCCGGTGGTGCCGCCGCATGTGGAATATAGCCTCACGCCGCTGGGCGAGCAGGTGAGCGAAAAGGTTGCTGCACTGGCGGACTGGATTGAGTTGAATTTGCCCGAGGTGTTGGCGGTGCGGGATGAACGTGCGGCATAACAGCCGGATGCGCTTATCCGGTCTACGGTTCATGGCTTGTAGGGCGGATAAGATGCGTCAGCATCGCATCCGCCAATAAATGCCGGATGCGATTGATGATTTGTCGGCCGAAAAAGAAGTGTTTTACTTACTCAAATCCACCTGATAAATCGCAAAGCCGACATCATCGGTCGCGACTTTATTCATCGGATACTGCCCTTTCTCTTTAATAAATGCTGCGGCTTTATCTGACGGGGAAGTTTCGAAACGGATATCCAGTTTCTTATCGCCAGCAATCGGCGCTAGACGCCAGTTGTTATCTGCCGCCGGGTGGATTTCTCCCGCACGTTTAGACTCTTCAGCAATCCACGCTGCCAGTACCGAGCGGTTCTCATCCGGTGAAGCAAAGGCAATATGGCTATCACCTGTTCCGGCAAATTTGCCGCCGTAAGCGCGATAATTATTGGTGGCAACGAGGAACATGGCATTCGGATCAATGGGTTTACCGTTAAAAGTCAGGTTATTAATCCGCTCTGCATTGGCATTAACCACCTGACATTCACCGTCATAGCGGGCGGGCTGGGTAACATCAATCTGATAATTCACACCATCAATCACATCAAAGTTATAGGTGCGGAAACCATCCCAGTTGATCAACGACTGTGGTTGAGTGCTGTTAGGATCAATCTGGTTAAACTGCCCGGCGGAGCACTCCAGCCACTCTTTCACCTCTTTACCACTGGCTTTCACCACGATAAGCGTATTGGGATAGAGATAGAGATCGGCGGCATTACGGAAGGTCAACTGGCCTTTTTCCACTTCGACATAGCTGGCAGGGTCGTTCTTACGCCCACCAACTTTAAACGGCGCGGCAGCAGAGAGCACGGGCAGTTTTGCCAGGTCCGGATCGCCCTGGATGTAATGTTCGACATACGCTTTTTGCGCGTTGTTCACCACCTGCACGGTCGGATCATCCTGCACCAGCGCCAGATAGCTATACATATTGTCGGCAGATTTACCGATCGGTTTGCTGACAAACTGGCGTGTGGCGTCGTGATCGGCCTTTAGCGTTTCTACCAGTTGGCTGTCTTCTGCGGCGAGAGATTTTTTATTGGTGATATCGTAAATAGGCCGTGCTTCGGCTTTGGCCTGCGTCACCTGCCATTTCCCGCTGTCATTATTGAGTTGCAGATCAACCACGCCCAGATGATCGCCCCACATGCCAGGCATTACCGCCGGAACGCCGTTCAGCGTACCTTTGGCAATATCCGTGCCTTTAATATCGGCAAAATCTTTACTCGGGAAGACGGCGTGAGCATGGCCAAACATAATGGCGTCAACGCCCGGAATTTCACTGAGATAATAAACCGAGTTTTCCGCCATCACTTTATACGGATCGGCAGACAAACCAGAATGAGCCAGAACGACAACAATATCGGCCCCTTTCTCGCGCATTTCTGGTACGTACTTGCGCACTGTTTCAGTAATATCGTTAACGGTGACTTTGCCGGATAAATTGGCTTTATCCCAGCTCATAATCTGCGGTGGCACGACGCCGATGTAGCCAATCTTCAGCGTCTGTTTTTTCCCGTCTTTATCGACCACTTCGGTGTCTTTAATTAAATACGGCGTAAACATGGGCTGTTTGGTCTTAGCGTCAATGACGTTGGCGTTTATATAAGGGAATTTCGCCCCTGCCAGCGCATTTTTCAGGTAATCCAGACCGTAGTTAAATTCATGATTGCCGAGTGTGCCGACCGTATAATCCAGCGTATTCAGCGCCTTATAAACCGGATGAACATCACCTGCTTTTAATCCTTTCGCCGACATGTAATCTGCCAGCGGACTCCCCTGAATCAAATCGCCGTTATCGACCAGCACGCTGTTTTTCACTTCATTACGCGCGTCATTAATCAGACTCGCAGTACGAACCAGTCCGAATTTTTCTGTGGCGGAGTCTTTGTAATAATCGAAATCCATCATATTGCTATGCAAATCAGAGGTTTCCATTATGCGGAGATCGACTGTTGCCGCATTCACACTGGCGGCAATCAGCGTAGCAAGAAGCGTTGCACTAAACTTAACCATCTGGGCATCCTTTTATGAATGAGTAGATGAAACGTCTTTCATACAGAGCGTTGAAGGATGCCATAAATAATAAATCAGGAAACGATGACGCCATCACAGTTGGCGGATTCTTTAACGATAGGGTATAAGTAAAACAACGAGTTAACACCACTGAAACAAAAGAGGTGGAGAATGTTAGAACAAGTATGTCAACTCGCACGGATTGCGGGCGATGCCATTATGCAGGTCTACGATGGGACGAAACCGATGGACGTCGTCAGCAAAGCGGATAACTCACCGGTGACAGCGGCGGACATTGCCGCGCATACCGTAATCATGGACGGTTTACGTACGCTGACGCCGGATATTCCGGTTCTGTCTGAAGAAGATCCTCCCGGCTGGGAAGTTCGTCAGCACTGGCAACGTTACTGGCTGGTGGACCCGCTGGATGGCACTAAAGAGTTTATTAAACGTAACGGCGAATTCACCGTTAATATTGCGCTCATCGACCACGGAAAACCGATTTTAGGTGTGGTGTATGCGCCAGTAATGAACGTAATGTACAGTGCGGCAGAAGGCAAAGCCTGGAAAGAAGAGTGCGGCGTGCGCAAGCAGATTCAGGTACGCGATGCGCGGCCGCCGCTGGTGGTCATCAGCCGATCCCATGCGGATGCAGAGCTGAAAGAGTATCTGCAACAGCTTGGCGAACATCAAACGACGTCCATTGGCTCTTCGCTGAAATTCTGTCTGGTGGCGGAAGGGCAGGCGCAGCTCTACCCACGTTTCGGACCAACCAATATTTGGGACACTGCCGCCGGCCACGCTGTTGCAGCCGCAGCCGGAGCGCACGTACACGATTGGCAGGGTAAACCGCTGGATTATACCCCGCGTGAATCGTTCCTGAATCCAGGATTCAGAGTTTCTATTTATTGAGCAACTTATGCAGCAAGTCCATCACTTGCTGCACCTCTTCCTGGTTGAGCGCCCCGTCCTTTGCCCATTGCACACGGCCGTCTTTATCGAGCACGGCAATGGCAGAACTCTCTTCATCCAACTGCCAGGCGCCGCGCGCGACGCCGTTGCTATCGACAATAAACTGCGACCATGGATAAAGCTTTTTATTACTTTCCAGACTGCTGCGCACAAACATGCCGGAACCCGGAATTGCGTCATCTGTGTTGACAATGGTGGTGGTCTGGTAGCGATCGTGCGGCAACTTCGCCGATTTAATCGCTTCTATCAGCGTCGCGTTTTTCTCTTTGGCTGACGTACGACCAGCAATATGTTGTAGCACTCGCACTTTTCCCGCTAACTGCGCGCTGTTCCAGGTTTTGTAGCTAAACTGATCTTTATCAAGCACCAACTCGCCACGATCGGTAATGCCAATCGGCGGTACTCGCTGGCCGGTTTCGAACTGATGTGCGGAGGCCATCATCGGCAGCAGCAGGCAGGTGAGGGCCAGAATCTTGCGTAGAGTCATGGTGTTTCCTTCTTATGATATGCAGGTGATCCGACCACTTGGGTCTGACTTTTAATCATATGTGCTATTTATCGAAAATCCCGCAAGTGTGATGCCAGTTTGCGGACAAGCGCACAAATCATATGAAAAATGAATGCTTATACTAAAGATTCTGATTAGGCGAAAAGATAATTCTGAATAATTGTAACGTTACGGTAAAAAAACTCATACAGGCTGGAAACATTACCGCAGTAGTCTATAGTCATTAGGCATTAAAATTTGCGCCTCATAATAGTTGGACCGATTGTGGTACCGCAAAGGCGTAATACTCAGCAGGAGACAACAATGAAAATTTTCCAACGGTACAACCCACTGCAAGTGGCGAAGTACGTGAAGATCCTGTTTCGTGGACGGTTATACATCAAGGATGTTGGCGCTTTTGAATTTGATAAGGGTAAAATTCTTATCCCAAAAGTGAAGGATAAACTGCATTTATCAGTGATGTCCGAAGTAAACCGTCAGGTTATGCGTCTGCAAACAGAGATGGCTTAACCAAAGTGCTATGCAGTAATAAGACGGCTCCTGATTCAGGAGCCGTTGATGTTTCTGAGGTTATGCGACGTTTTCTTCTTTATCTTTGTCTTTATCTTTAGCGTCAGTCAGTTTTGGCGAAAGGACGGTGGCTTTGCTGTCGATCCGCGTTACCAGCAGCTGGTCGATGCGGTAGTTATCGATATCCACCACTTCAAATTTGTAGCCGGCGAATTTCACCGAATCAGTGCGTTTGGGGATCTTACGCAGCATAAACATCATAAAGCCGCCAATGGTTTCGTAATTGCCTGACTGCGGGAACTCGTCAATATCCAGTACACGCATCACGTCATCAATCGGTGTTCCGCCATCGATTAGCCATGAGTTCTCATCACGCGCCACAATCTGCTCTTCCAGACCCTGACCAACCAGATCGCCCATCAGTGTGGTCATCACGTCGTTGAGGGTGATTATCCCCACCACCAGCGCGTATTCATTCATGATTACTGCAAAGTCTTCGCCCGCAGTTTTAAAACTTTCCAGCGCCTCAGAAAGGGTCAGCGTGTCTGGCACGATCAGTGTGTTGCGAATTTGGACGCCACTGTTCAGCGCCAGGCTTTGATTGGCCAGCACGCGGTTAAGCAGATCTTTCGAATCCACATAGCCGATGATGTGGTCGATATCTTCAGTACAGACGAGGAATTTTGAGTGCGGATGTTCCGCCACTTTATTCTTCAGACTTTGCTCGTCTTCGTGGAGATCGAACCAGATGACGTTCTCACGCGGAGTCATAGATGACGGGACAGTACGGGATTCAAGCTCGAACACGTTTTCAATCAGTTCATGCTCTTGTTTACGTAATACCCCCGCCAGCGCCCCCGCTTCTACTACCGCGTAAATATCATCGGAAGTGATGTCATCCTTGCGCACCATCGGCAGTTTAAAGATACGGAAGATCATGTTCGCCAGGCCGTTGAAGAACCACACCAGCGGGGTGCAGACGTACAGGCAGAAGCGCATCGGGTTGATGATACGCAAAGCCACAGCTTCTGGCGCAATCATACCGATGCGTTTCGGGGTTAAATCCGCAAACAGGATAAACATGCCAGTCACTAACGAGAAAGAGAGAATAAAGCTCAGTTGCTCAGAGAGCTCTGCCGACATATAGCGGGAGAACAGGCTGTTAAAAGCCGGGGAAAACGCCGCATCACCGACGATACCGCCGAGAATCGCCACTGCGTTCAGACCGATTTGTACCACGGTAAAGAACATGCCGGGATTTTCCTGCATATTCATAACGCGTTGGGCATTTATATTGCCTTCATCAGCCAGCAGTTTAAGTTTGATTTTGCGTGAGGCGGCAAGCGAGATCTCAGACATCGAGAAGAACGCACTTACAGCGATCAAGCAGAGTATGACTAAAATACTGTTTAACATATCTTATCTAACCGTTCAGGTCAGATCCTCGGAAGGGGAAGTTGATTAATTTGTGTGAAATACACATTGAAAGCCGATTCGAAGAGAGTGAACCGGCATTTTCAGAGGCTAGTATAGCGTAAGGTACTGTAAAGTCGCCAGAGGGTTAAATTTTTGTCTCATTTCACTTTGGGGCCACCTTTTAATACTACACTTCAGGCGGCAGACAAACGCCTATTCCGCCAATTCCGCAATAGCCATAAGGGTTTTTATGTAGATACTGTTGGTGGTCATCTTCGGCATAATAGAACGGTGTGGCGTTAGCAATCTCGGTGGTTATCTGGCGATCGTCATCGGCGGCGAGCATTGCGGCCTGAAAACGTTCCAGACTTGCGCGGGCGGCGGCATCCTGTTCTGGCGTCAGCGGGTAAATCGCGGAACGGTACTGCGTGCCGTGATCATTACCTTGACGCATCCCTTGTGCAGGATCGTGGTTTTCCCAGAAAACCTGCAACAGTTGTTCATAGCTGATTACCGACGGATCGTAAACCACTCGCACCGCTTCGGCGTGGCCGGTCTCACCGGAACACACTTCCCGATAAGTCGGGTTTGGCGTGTAACCGCCAGTGTAGCCTGCGGCAGTACTGTAAACACCGGGAAGTTGCCAGAAAAGGCGTTCAACGCCCCAGAAACAGCCCATCGCAAAAATGGCGATCTCCATTCCCTCAGGCACATTTGTCATTGAGTGACCGTTGACCGCATGCAGCGTAGCTACGGGCATCGGGGTATTCCGTCCAGGAAGGGCATCGGTGGGGGAAACCAGATGCTTTTTATCAAATAAACTCATGGTGTCGTTCTCCCGAAAGTCGGTCATAGGGGTTTAGGTTGTAACAAGGGACGTATTTGCACACAATAACCCCCGTGAATGGGTCTAAAGTAAAACATAAGTAATATTTTGGGTTTAGTCTGCTTTTTAATCCATATTGCTGGATTATTGTTAAGCCGTTTAACGGAGTTCCAGGGGCAGGAATAAAGGATATTCAGGAGAAAATGTGCGCTATATCCGACAGTTATGCTGTGTAAGCTTACTCTGCTTTAGTGGTTCTGCCATCGCCGCGAATGTCCGTCTACAGGTGGAAGGGTTATCGGGACAGCTGGAAAAAAACGTTCGTGCACAGCTTTCTACGATTCAAAGTGATGAAGTGACGCCAGACCGGCGCTTTCGCGCACGTGTTGATGATGCCATTCGGGAAGGTCTAAAAGCACTGGGCTATTACCAGCCAACAATTGAATTTGATCTCCAGCCACCGCCAAAGAAAGGACGGCAGGTGCTGGTTGCTAAAGTTACACCGGGTGTACCCGTGTTGATTGGCGGCACCGATGTTGTCTTGCGCGGTGGTGCGCGAACCGATAAAGACTATTTGAAGTTGCTGGATACTCGCCCGGCTATAGGTACGGTGCTAAACCAGGGCGATTATGAAAATTTCAAAAAGTCCTTAACCAGCATTGCGTTGCGTAAAGGTTATTTCGATAGCGAATTTACCAAAGCGCAGCTGGGCATTGCGCTCGGCCTGCATAAAGCCTTCTGGGATATTGATTACAACAGTGGCGAACGTTACCGCTTTGGGCATGTCACTTTTGAAGGTTCGCAAATTCGCGACGAGTACCTGCAAAACCTGGTACCGTTCAAAGAAGGCGATGAATACGAGTCAAAAGATCTGGCGGAACTGAACCGTCGCCTTTCCTCGACTGGCTGGTTTAATTCGGTAGTAGTGGCACCGCAATTTGATAAAGCGCGCGAAACGAAAGTATTACCGTTGACGGGCGTGGTTTCGCCGCGAACAGAAAACACCATCGAAACCGGGGTCGGTTACTCTACGGACGTGGGACCGCGCGTGAAAGCGACGTGGAAAAAGCCGTGGATGAACTCATACGGTCACAGTCTGACTACCAGTACCAGTATTTCCGCGCCGGAACAGACCCTCGACTTCAGCTATAAAATGCCGCTGCTGAAGAATCCGTTGGAACAATATTATTTGGTGCAGGGCGGTTTTAAGCGTACTGACCTGAATGACACAGAATCCGATTCCACTACCCTGGTCGCTTCCCGCTACTGGGATCTTTCCAGCGGCTGGCAGCGCGCCATTAACCTACGCTGGAGTCTCGACCACTTTACTCAGGGTGAAATTACTAACACCACAATGCTGTTTTATCCAGGTGTGATGATTAGCCGGACGCGATCACGCGGCGGCCTGATGCCGACCTGGGGCGACTCGCAACGCTACTCTATCGACTATTCCAACACAGCCTGGGGATCGGATGTCGATTTCTCCGTTTTCCAGGCACAGAACGTCTGGATCCGCACACTGTACGATCGCCATCGCTTTGTTACGCGCGGCACGTTGGGCTGGATTGAAACCGGTGACTTCGACAAAGTACCGCCGGATCTGCGTTTCTTCGCCGGGGGCGACCGCAGTATTCGCGGCTATAAATACAAATCTATTGCGCCGAAATATGACAATGGTGACCTGAAAGGGGCATCAAAGCTAATTACCGGATCACTGGAGTACCAGTACAACGTGACCGGAAAATGGTGGGGCGCGGTGTTTGTCGATAGCGGTGAAGCGGTGAGTGATATTCGCCGCAGCGACTTCAAAACCGGCACCGGGGTCGGCGTGCGCTGGGAATCGCCGGTCGGGCCGATCAAGCTCGATTTTGCCGTACCGGTCGCGGATAAAGACGAGCACGGGTTACAGTTTTACATCGGTCTGGGGCCAGAATTATGAGTTTATGGAAAAAAATCAGCCTCGGCGCGGTTATCGTCATCTTATTACTACTGGGCTCGGTGGCATTTCTGGTTGGCACCACCAGCGGCCTGCATCTGGTATTTAAAGCGGCGGACCGCTGGGTGCCTGGGCTGGACATTGGCAAGGTCACTGGCGGCTGGCGCGACCTTACCTTGTCTGACGTTCGTTATGAGCAGCCAGGCGTGGCGGTAAAAGCGGGCAATCTGCATCTGGCCGTTGGGCTGGATTGTCTGTGGAACAGCAGCGTTTGTGTTAACGATCTGGCGCTGAAAGATATTCAGGTCAACATCGACAGCAAAAAAATGCCTCCTTCTGAGCAGGTTGAAGAAGAGGAAGATAGCGGCCCGCTGGATCTCTCCACGCCGTATCCCATCACTCTGACGCGTGTGGCGCTGGATAACGTCAACATCAAAATTGATGACACTACGGTGTCGGTGATGGACTTCACCTCCGGCCTGAACTGGCAGGAGAAAACCCTGACCCTGAAACCGACGTTGCTGAAAGGCTTGCTGATTGCCTTGCCGAAAGTGGCGGACGTGGCGCAGGAAGAAGTGGTCGAACCGAAGATTGAAAATCCGCAGCCGGAGGAAAAGCCGCTCGGCGAAACGCTGAAAGATCTCTTTTCTCGCCCGGTATTGCCGGAAATGACCGACGTGCATTTGCCGCTCAACCTGAACATTGAAGAGTTTAAAGGCGAGCAACTGCGCGTGACAGGCGACACGGATATCACCGTGAGCACCATGCTGCTGAAAGTGAGCAGCATCGACGGCAATACCAAACTGGATGCGCTGGATATTGACTCTAACCAGGGGATTGTCAATGCCAGCGGTACGGCACAATTGTCCAACAACTGGCCGGTAGATATCACTCTCAACAGCACTTTGAATGTGGAGCCGTTGAAAGGTGAAAAGGTGAAGCTGAAAGTGGGCGGCGCGCTGCGCGAACAGCTGGAGATAGGCGTTAACCTTTCCGGTCCGGTGGATATGGATTTACGCGCCCAGACGCGGCTGGCGGAAGCTGGATTGCCGCTCAACCTGGAAGTGAACAGCAAACAACTTTACTGGCCGTTCACTGGTGAGAAGCAATATCAGGCGGATGACCTGAAACTGAAACTCACCGGCAAAATGACCGATTACACGCTGTCTATGCGTACGGCGGTGAAAGGGCAGGAGATCCCGCCAGCGACCATTACCCTTGATGCGAAAGGGAATGAACAGCAGGTCAATCTCGATAAACTCACCGTTGCGGCGCTGGAAGGAAAAACCGAGCTGAAGGCGCTGCTCGACTGGCAGCAGGCCATTAGTTGGCGCGGTGAATTGACGTTCAACGGCATTAATACGGCGAAAGAATTCCCGGACTGGCCATCGAAACTCAATGGTTTGATCAAAACGCGCGGTAGCCTGTACGGCGGCACCTGGCAGATGGACGTGCCGGAGTTGAAGCTGACCGGCAACGTCAAACAGAACAAAGTGAACGTTGAGGGAACGCTGAAAGGCAACAGTTATATGCAGTGGATGATCCCTGGTCTGCATCTGGAACTGGGGCCAAACAGTGCCGAAGTGAAAGGCGAGCTTGGGGTGAAAGATCTCAATCTTGACGCCACGATCAACGCGCCTGGTCTGGATAACGCGCTGCCAGGACTTGGCGGTACAGCGAAAGGGCTGGTGAAAGTTCGCGGTACGGTGGAAGCGCCGCAGTTGCTGGCAGATATCACCGCGCGCGGCTTGCGCTGGCAGGAACTTTCTGTGTCGCAGGTTCGCGTGGAAGGCGACATCAAATCCACCGATCAGATTGCGGGTAAACTCGACGTGCGCGTTGAGCAAATCTCGCAACCGGATGTGAATATCAACCTTGTCACTCTGAATGCGAAAGGCAGCGAAAAGCAGCACGAGTTACAGTTGCGGATTCAGGGCGAACCGGTTTCCGGTCAACTGAACCTGGCGGGTAGCTTTGATCGCAAAGAAGAACGCTGGAAGGGAACGCTTAGCAATACCCGCTTCCAGACGCCGGTCGGCCCGTGGTCGCTGACGCGTGATATCGCGCTGGACTACCGCAATCAGGAGCAAAAAATCAGCATTGGGCCACACTGCTGGCTTAACCCGAATGCGGAACTGTGCGTGCCGCAAACCATTGATGCCGGGGCTGAAGGGCGTGCGGTTGTGAATCTCAACCGCTTCGACCTGGCAATGCTGAAACCGTTTATGCCGGAAACTACTCAGGCCAGCGGTATCTTCACGGGTAAAGCGGACGTTGCCTGGGACACCACCAAAGAGGGGCTGCCGCAGGGCAGTATCACTCTTTCGGGGCGTAACGTGCAGGTGACGCAAACCGTCAACGATGCGGCGCTACCGGTGGCGTTTCAGACGCTGAACCTATCGGCAGAGCTGCGGAATAATCGCGCTGAGCTGGGCTGGACCATCCGTCTGACCAATAACGGCCAGTTTGATGGTCAGGTGCAGGTGACCGATCCGCAAGGCCGCCGGAATCTTGGCGGCAACGTCAACATCCGCAATTTTAACCTCGCAATGGTGAACCCCATCTTTACGCGTGGTGAAAAAGCCGCGGGGATGGTGAGCGCTAACCTACGTCTGGGCGGTGATGTGCAAAGCCCGCAGCTGTTTGGTCAGCTACAGGTCACGGGCGTGGATATCGACGGCAACTTTATGCCATTTGATATGCAGCCGAGTCAGCTTGCGGTCAATTTTAACGGTATGCGCTCGACGCTTGCGGGGACCGTGAGGACTCAGCAGGGTGACATCTACCTGAACGGTGATGCTGACTGGAGCCAGATTGAAAACTGGCGGGCGCGGGTAACGGCGAAAGGCAGTAAGGTCCGGATCACCGTACCACCGATGGTGCGAATGGATGTGTCGCCTGACATCGTATTCGAAGCGACACCAAGCCTGTTTACCCTTGATGGTCGCGTGGATGTACCGTGGGCGCGCATTGTGGTGCACGATCTGCCGGAAAGTGCGGTGGGTGTCTCAAGCGATGTGGTGATGCTCAACGATAACCTGCAACCGGAGGAGACGAAAACCGCGTCAATTCCGATCAACAGCAACCTGATTGTCCACGTCGGCAATAACGTGCGCATTGATGCCTTTGGCCTGAAGGCGCGGCTGACGGGCGATCTCAACGTCGTACAGGACAAACAAGGCCTGGGCCTGAACGGGCAAATTAACATCCCTGAAGGGCGCTTCCATGCATATGGCCAGGATCTGATTGTGCGCAAAGGCGAGCTGCTGTTCTCTGGTCCACCGGATCAACCGTATCTCAATATCGAAGCCATTCGTAACCCGGATGCAACAGAAGATGACGTAATCGCTGGTGTTCGTGTCACCGGGCTGGCGGATGAGCCGAAAGCGGAGATCTTCTCTGACCCGGCGATGTCACAACAGGCTGCATTGTCTTACTTGTTGCGTGGACAAGGGCTGGAGAGCGATCAGAGCGACAGCGCGGCGATGACTTCGATGCTGATTGGTCTGGGGGTTGCGCAAAGTGGTCAGATTGTGGGTAAAATCGGCGAGACATTTGGTGTAAGTAATTTAGCGCTCGACACCGAGGGGGTTGGTGATTCTTCCCAGGTGGTGGTCAGCGGCTATGTATTACCAGGCTTACAAGTGAAATACGGCGTGGGGATATTTGACTCTATAGCAACACTCACGTTACGTTATCGCCTGATGCCGAAGCTATATCTGGAAGCCGTGTCTGGTGTAGATCAGGCACTGGATTTGCTCTATCAGTTCGAGTTTTAGCTATGCGAATATTTGTCTACGGCAGTTTACGTCACAAACAAGGCAACAGCCACTGGATGACAAATGCCCAGTTGCTGGGCGATTTCAGTATCGATAACTACCAGTTGTATAGCCTGGGCCACTATCCAGGCGCAGTTCCGGGAAACGGAACGGTACATGGTGAAGTTTATCGTATTGACAACGCCACGCTGGCCGAACTTGATGCCTTGCGCACCAGGGGCGGTGAATACGCGCGCCAGTTGATTCAGACGCCGTACGGGAGTGCATGGATGTACGTTTATCAACGACCCGTCGATGGATTAACGCTGATTGAAAGCGGCGACTGGTTAGACAGGGATCAGTCATAATATAAACACGCCACCTTCGGGTGGCGTTGTTTTTTGCGATGTATCTCGCGATTTTTTTTTGTAACTTTTCCATCTTTTGCTTTTCTCTCCGAGCCGCTTTCCATATCTGCAATCGCATAAAAAACTCTGCTGGCGTTCACAAATGTGCAGGGGTAAAACGGGGGCACACTTTGAACGGTGAGTATGAGTGAGGTCGGCTAACTTCCAGCAAGTGGCTATGAACAGCAAAATGGTGGTCGAGTTTAGCTTGTTCTTACCGTTCAAGCCTTTCAACTGCTGAAAATAATAATAGTGGAGTAGATAGTTTATAAATTGCGGGCATAAAAAAACCCTTACTAACCGAAGCCCGGCGTTCAGGGTTATTGCGCTAGAAGAACTTATTTATTCTTTGCGCGCTCGAAGGAGGCAACGATTTCAGCTTTAGCGGCTTCTGCGTTTTCCCAACCTTCAACTTTCACCCACTTGCCTTTTTCGAGGTCTTTGTAGTGCTCGAAGAAGTGAGCGATCTGAGCTTTCAGCAGCTCCGGCAGATCGTTAACGTCTTTGATGTGATCGTATTCTTTGCTCAGTTTGGTGTGCGGAACAGCAACCAGTTTCGCATCTTCACCAGCTTCGTCGGTCATTTTCAGAACGCCAACCGGACGGCAACGGATCACAGAACCCGGCTGCAGCGGGTACGGAGTCGGGACCAGAACGTCAACCGGGTCACCGTCCAGAGACAGAGTGTGGTTGATATAGCCGTAGTTGCACGGATAGAACATCGCGGTGGACATGAAGCGGTCAACGAACAGTGCGCCGCTCTCTTTGTCGATTTCGTATTTGATCGGATCAGCGTTAGCCGGGATTTCGATAACAACGTAGATGTCTTCCGGCAGATCTTTACCCGCAGGGACGTTGAGTAAGCTCATGTCTGTTTCCTTTAAAATATGTGGCAAACAAGTGCCGAGTATTATAGCCAACTCGCGCCGAATGTCTTCGCTTGTTTTCGCCCTCATTTTCCTTTTTCGCCAGTTTTAAGACGGTTCGCAGAGCTGGAAAATCCATAACCGTAGCCGCATTTTTCATAGTGATATGAAAGCGATTACAAACTTGTGATTAACGATGTATTTACTTTTTTGAAGTGTGATGTAACGCAATCTGTTACAGAACCAATTGTCTATAGTTTTTTCGCGAACATCTTTTCACCAATAATAATCACCCCGACGAGGACAACCCTATGTGGAAACGCTTACTTATAGTCTCTGCAGTCTCGGCAGCCATGTCGTCTATGGCGTTGGCCGCTCCTTTAACCGTAGGATTTTCGCAGGTCGGATCCGAATCCGGCTGGCGCGCAGCAGAAACTAATGTGGCGAAAAGTGAGGCCGAAAAACGCGGTATCACACTGAAAATTGCCGATGGTCAGCAAAAGCAGGAAAACCAGATTAAAGCAGTGCGTTCCTTTGTCGCGCAGGGGGTAGATGCCATCTTTATCGCCCCGGTGGTTGCAACGGGTTGGGAACCTGTTTTGAAAGAAGCAAAGGAAGCCGAAATTCCGGTCTTTTTGCTTGACCGTTCCATCGACGTGAAAGACAAATCTCTCTATATGACCACCGTCACCGCCGACAACATCCTCGAAGGCAAGTTGATCGGTGACTGGCTGGTAAAAGAGGTCAATGGCAAACCGTGTAACGTGGTTGAGTTACAGGGCACCGTTGGGGCCAGCGTCGCCATTGACCGTAAGAAAGGCTTTGCCGAAGCCATTAAGAATGCGCCAAATATCAAAATTATCCGCTCGCAGTCCGGTGACTTCACCCGCAGTAAAGGCAAAGAAGTCATGGAGAGCTTTATCAAAGCGGAAAACAACGGCAAAAACATCTGCATGGTTTACGCCCATAACGACGACATGGTGATTGGCGCAATTCAGGCAATTAAAGAAGCGGGCCTGAAACCGGGCAAAGATATCCTGACAGGCTCTATCGACGGCGTGCCGGACATCTACAAAGCGATGATTGATGGCGAAGCGAACGCCAGCGTTGAACTGACGCCAAACATGGCGGGACCCGCCTTTGACGCGCTGGAGAAATATAAAAAAGACGGCACCATGCCTGAAAAGCTGACGCTGACCAAGTCCACCCTTTACCTGCCTGATACCGCAAAAGAAGAGTTAGAGAAGAAGAAAAACATGGGGTATTGAGACGTATCAGGCATCAATGCCTGATACCGACTCGTAGGCCGGATAAGGCGTTCACGCCGCATCCGGCAGTTGTGCACTGGTGGCTGATGCGACGCTGGCGCGTCTTATCATGCCTACGAGCTCGATGCGCTGTGTAGGCCGGATAAGGCGTTTACGCCGCATCCGGCGGTTGTGCGCTGATGCCTGATGCGATGCTGGCGTGTCTTATCAGGCCTACGAACTCGATGCGCTGTGTAGGCCGGATAAGGCGGTTACGCCGCATCCGGCGGTTGTGCACTGGCGCCTGATGCGACGCTGGTGCGTCTTATCAGGCCTACGAGCTCGATGCGCTGTGTAGGCCGGATAAGGCGTTTACGCCGCATCCGGCAGTTGTGCGCTGATGCCTGATGCGACGCTGGCGCGTCTTATCATGCCTACGAACTCGATGCGCAGTGTAGGCCGGATAAGGCGTTTACGCCGCATCCGGCGGTTGTGCACTGGCCCCTGATGCGACGCTGGCGCGTCTTATCAGGCCTGGCTGGAGCACGCTTTACTTCGGGGGAAACCATGACGACCGACCAACACCAGGAAATCCTCCGTACCGAAGGATTAAGCAAATTTTTCCCTGGCGTCAAAGCGTTAGATAACGTTGATTTCAGCCTACGCCGTGGTGAAATCATGGCGCTACTCGGTGAAAACGGAGCTGGTAAATCAACGTTAATCAAAGCACTTACCGGCGTTTACCATGCCGATCGCGGCACCATCTGGCTGGAAGGTCAGGTTATTTCACCGAAAAACACCGCCCACGCACAGCAGCTCGGCATCGGCACTGTCTATCAGGAAGTTAACCTGCTACCCAATATGTCGGTCGCTGATAATCTATTCATCGGCCGCGAACCTAAGCGTTTCGGCCTGCTACGACGTAAAGAGATGGAAAAGCGCGCCACCGAACTGATGGCATCTTACGGTTTCTCCCTCGACGTGCGCGAACCGCTCAACCGCTTTTCAGTCGCGATGCAGCAAATCGTCGCCATTTGTCGGGCCATCGATCTCTCCGCCAAAGTGCTGATCCTCGATGAACCCACCGCCAGTCTCGACACCCAGGAAGTGGAATTATTATTTGGCCTGATGCGCCAGCTGCGCGATCGCGGCGTCAGCCTGATCTTCGTTACTCACTTTCTCGATCAGGTCTATCAGGTCAGCGATCGGATCACCGTCTTACGCAACGGCAGCTTTGTTGGCTGTCGGGAAACCCGCGAGCTGCCACAAATCGAACTGGTGAAAATGATGCTGGGGCGTGAGCTGGATACTCATGCGCTACAGCGTGCCGGAAGAACATTGCTTAGTGACAATCCTGTTGCAGCGTTTAAAGATTACGGCAAGAAAGGAACGATCGCGCCGTTTGATCTGGAAGTACGCCCCGGCGAGATCGTCGGGCTGGCAGGTCTGCTGGGATCAGGGCGGACAGAAACCGCCGAAGTGATCTTCGGCATCAAACCAGCCGATAGCGGCACGGCGCTGATCAAAGGCAAACCGCAAACCCTGCGATCGCCACATCAGGCTTCGGTACTGGGCATCGGCTTTTGCCCGGAAGACAGGAAAACCGATGGCATCATCGCCGCCGCCTCGGTGCGGGAAAATATCATCCTCGCTCTCCAGGCCCAGCGCGGCTGGCTACGGCCGATTTCCCGTAAAGAACAGCAAGAGATTGCCGAACGCTTTATCCGTCAGCTAGGCATTCGTACTCCTTCCAGCGAACAACCGATTGAATTTCTCTCCGGCGGCAATCAGCAAAAAGTGTTGCTCTCACGCTGGCTGCTGACTCGTCCGCAATTTCTGATCCTCGATGAGCCAACGCGTGGCATTGACGTTGGCGCCCATGCCGAGATCATTCGCCTGATTGAAACGCTGTGCGCTGACGGTCTGGCGCTGCTGGTGATCTCCTCCGAACTGGAAGAACTGGTGGGCTATGCCGATCGGGTGATTATCATGCGCGATCGCAAACAGGTGGCGGAGATTCCGCTGGCAGAGCTTTCCGTTCCGGCGATCATGAACGCCATTGCGGCGTAAGGAGAACAGTGTGATGCCTCAATCTCTCCCGGACACCGCGTCGTCGAAAAAGCGCTTTCGCTGGCCGACGGGGATGCCGCAGTTGGTGGCGCTATTGTTGGTGCTGGTGGTCGATAGCCTGGTGGCCCCGCATTTCTGGCAGGTGGTGCTTCAGGATGGGCGTTTGTTCGGTAGCCCTATCGACATTCTTAATCGCGCCGCTCCGGTTGCGTTACTGGCGATTGGCATGACGCTGGTGATCGCTACGGGTGGGATTGATCTCTCCGTAGGGGCGGTGATGGCCATCGCCGGAGCCACAACGGCTGCGATGACGGTCGCGGGGTTCAGCCTGCCAATTGTTTTGTTAAGCGCCCTGGGTACCGGCATTCTGGCTGGATTGTGGAACGGCATACTGGTGGCGATCCTCAAAATTCAGCCGTTTGTTGCCACCCTGATCCTGATGGTTGCCGGGCGCGGTGTGGCTCAACTGATCACCTCCGGGCAGATCGTCACGTTCAACTCGCCGGATCTCTCATGGTTCGGCAGCGGATCGCTATTGTTCCTGCCTACGCCGGTCATTATCGCTGTGTTGACGCTTCTCTTCTTCTGGCTGTTGACCCGCAAAACGGCACTGGGGATGTTTATTGAAGCCGTTGGCATCAACATTCGTGCGGCAAAAAATGCCGGAGTTAACACACGAATCATCGTCATGCTCACCTACGTATTGAGCGGGCTGTGTGCGGCGATTGCAGGCATTATCGTGGCGGCGGATATTCGCGGTGCCGACGCCAATAACGCCGGGTTATGGCTGGAGCTGGATGCCATTCTTGCGGTGGTCATCGGTGGCGGATCGCTGATGGGCGGGCGCTTTAACCTGCTGCTCTCAGTGGTGGGGGCGCTGATTATTCAGGGAATGAACACCGGAATTTTACTTTCGGGCTTCCCGCCGGAGATGAACCAGGTGGTAAAAGCGGTGGTGGTGCTTTGCGTGCTGATTGTCCAGTCGCAACGCTTTATCAGTCTGATTAAAGGAGTGCGTAGCCGTGATAAAACGTAACTTGCCACTGATGATCACCATCGGCGTCTTTGTGCTGGGCTATCTCTACTGCCTGACGCAGTTTCCCGGCTTTGCTTCCACGCGCGTGATCTGCAATATCCTGACCGATAATGCCTTTCTTGGCATCATTGCCGTCGGTATGACCTTTGTGATCCTCTCCGGCGGGATCGATCTCTCCGTCGGTTCGGTGATCGCCTTTACCGGCGTGTTTCTGGCAAAAGTGATTGGCGATTTCGGCCTCTCGCCGCTGCTGGCGTTTCCACTGGTGCTGGTGATGGGCTGTGCCTTCGGCGCATTTATGGGGCTTCTGATCGACGCTCTGAAGATCCCGGCGTTCATCATTACCCTGGCGGGAATGTTCTTTTTGCGCGGCGTCAGCTATCTCGTTTCGGAAGAGTCGATCCCGATAAACCATCCAATTTATGACACGCTTTCAAGCCTGGCGTGGAAAATCCCCGGCGGTGGTCGCTTAAGCGCGATGGGGCTGCTGATGCTGGCGGTGGTGGTTATCGGCATATTCCTCGCGCATCGTACGCGTTTTGGTAATCAGGTATACGCCATTGGCGGCAACGCAACTTCGGCAAACCTGATGGGAATTTCTACTCGCAGCACTACTATTCGCATTTATATGCTCTCTACCGGATTGGCGACACTGGCAGGAATTGTCTTCTCGATTTATACCCAGGCTGGATACGCCCTGGCGGGTGTAGGTGTGGAACTGGACGCTATCGCGTCGGTGGTGATTGGCGGTACACTTTTGAGCGGTGGCGTTGGAACGGTATTAGGGACGCTTTTTGGTGTGGCGATTCAGGGACTGATCCAGACTTACATAAACTTTGATGGCACGCTGAGCTCATGGTGGACGAAAATCGCCATCGGCATTTTGTTATTCATTTTTATTGCCTTACAGCGTGGGTTAACGGTGTTGTGGGAGAATCGTCAGAGTTCGCCAGTAATGAGAGTGAGTCCGGAAATTAGACTAAAAGAATAAATTTAACTGATATATAAGGATATTTTTATGTGGGCAAAGGAAGGCGAGAATTTAAGTACAACATGCAAAAACTGTGGTGTGGCTGTTTTACCACCGGACGATTATTGTAAAAGTTGTGCGGATAAAAAACTTACGGGAATTGGTGGCTGGTTGTATTTACCTGCTATTTCTTTAGTGCTGGTGATTATTTCGAGCATCTATTCTTTTATACAAACATGGGGGCTTGTTCAGGGCAATCAGGAAGAACCGCTCAGAACTCTGCTGTATCTGGAAGTGGTTGGATTTGCCATGGTATTTCTGTTGGTAAGTTATACTACTTTTTTGTTTTTTAAAAAGAAACGCCAGCTTCCGCACTACTATATTGCCCTTCTTCTGTCGCTCTTCGTATTTAATGTTGCTGATATTTGGGGAGCAGTACAGTTTCTTCATGCCACAATTGAGCCTTTAGACGCATGGGGTGTGCTGAAAAATATCATTCATATGGCGATCTGGATTCCCTATTTCCGTGTCTCTAAACGAGTCAAATTAACTTTTGTTAATTAAAACGCAAAAACGCCGGAACCATCCGGCGTTTTTAGACCATTACGCGTCCGGGAACTCACGGATAAAGCGTTCGACATCTTCAACCATATGGTCGTTGCCGACGAAGAACGAACGGCGCTGGTGCAGGGTTTCCGGGATGATATCCAGAATACGCTCTTTGCCATCGCTCGCTTTACCGCCCGCTTGTTCCGCCAGGAATGCCATCGGGTTGCACTCATACAGCAAACGCAGTTTGCCGTCCGGATGGCTGGCAGTGCTTGGGTAGAGATAAATACCGCCTTTCAGCAGATTACGGTGGAAATCCGCGACCAGCGAGCCGATATAACGTGAGGTATACGGACGGTTGGTAGATTTATCTTCTTCCTGGCAGAATTTAATGTACTTCTTCACCCCGTTCGGAAACTTAATGTAGTTCCCTTCGTTGATAGAGTAGGTTTTTCCTTTCTCCGGGAAGCGCATCCGTTCCTGGCACAGGCAGAAAACGCCGAGCGAAGGATCGTAAGTAAAGGCGTGAACACCGCATCCGGTGGTGTAAACCAGCATGGTAGAGGAGCCGTATACCACGTAACCTGCAGCAACCTGTTTGTTACCAGGCTGGAGGAAATCTTCTTCAGTTACCGGCGTGCCGACCGGTGTAACGCGGCGGTAAATGGAGAAAATGGTACCGACAGAGACGTTAACATCGATGTTGGACGAGCCATCCAGCGGATCCATCAGCACAACGTATTTTGCGTGTTCACAACCTTCAAAGACGACAATCTCATCTTCTTCTTCGGATGCAATGCCCGCAACAATATCGCGTGCTTTCAGTGCGGCTTTCAGTTTTTCATTAGCGAACAAGTCGAGTTTTTGTTGAACCTCGCCCTGCACGTTCTCAGCACCGCTGGCACCCAGGATATCAACCAGTCCAGCTTTGTTGATATCGCGATGAATAATCTTGGCGCCCAGTTTTATTGCCGATAGCAAAGCAGTGAGCTCACCGGTAGCATGAGAAAACTCGTGCTGCTTTTCGACAATAAATTCACCTAACGTTTTCATAAAACTTTCCCTGCAATGTTTATGGAGTAAAGCGACCGCAATAATCTTAACAAATAATCTCAATGTTGCGCTCAGGTGAATCGCGCCAGCAAATTACGGATTATCCTGAAATGCGTTTCTCTGTTGCCCGACATATGCGTAAAATGAACGGTAGATTAAAAAAGGATAGTGACGTATGCGCATTCATATATTAGGAATTTGTGGCACGTTTATGGGCGGTCTGGCGATTTTGGCGCGTCAGTTGGGCCATGAAGTAACGGGTTCGGACGCCAATGTGTATCCGCCGATGAGCACCTTACTTGAGAAGCAAGGCATTGAACTGATTCAGGGTTATGATGCCAGCCAGCTCGATCCTCAGCCAGATCTGGTGATTATTGGCAACGCCATGACCCGTGGAAATCCGTGTGTGGAAGCGGTACTGGAAAAAAACATTCCATATATGTCAGGTCCGCAGTGGTTGCACGATTTTGTGCTGCGCGACCGCTGGGTGCTGGCCGTTGCCGGTACACACGGTAAAACCACCACGGCGGGAATGGCGACCTGGATTCTGGAACAGTGCGGCTATAAACCAGGTTTTGTGATCGGTGGAGTACCAGGGAACTTTGACGTTTCTGCACGCCTGGGCGAAAGCGACTTCTTTGTTATCGAAGCAGACGAGTATGACTGCGCCTTCTTCGACAAACGCTCTAAGTTTGTTCATTACTGCCCGCGAACACTGATCCTCAACAACCTTGAGTTCGACCACGCCGATATCTTCGACGACCTGAAAGCGATTCAGAAACAATTCCACCATCTGGTACGTATTGTTCCTGGTCAGGGGCGTATTATCTGGCCGGAAAACGACATCAACCTGAAACAAACCCTGGCGATGGGCTGCTGGAGTGAACAGGAGCTGGTGGGCGAGCAAGGTCACTGGCAGGCGAAAAAGCTGACCACTGACGCTTCTGAATGGGAAGTCTTGCTGGATGGCGAAAAAGTGGGCGAAGTGAAATGGTCGCTGGTGGGCGAACATAATATGCACAATGGTTTGATGGCGATTGCTGCGGCCCGTCATGTTGGCATCGCACCGGCTGATGCTGCTAACGCGCTGGGATTGTTTATCAATGCCCGTCGCCGCCTGGAACTGCGTGGCGAAGCTAACGGCGTGACGGTGTATGACGATTTTGCCCATCACCCAACGGCAATTCTGGCAACGCTGGCGGCGCTGCGCGGCAAAGTTGGCGGTACGGCGCGTATTATTGCCGTGCTTGAGCCGCGTTCCAACACCATGAAGATGGGAGTCTGCAAAGATGATTTGGCACCGTCACTAGGTCGTGCCGATGAAGTCTTCCTGCTGCAACCGTCACATATTCCGTGGCAGGTAGCAGAAGTGGCAGAAGCATGTATTCAGCCTGCGCACTGGAGTGGAGATGTTGATGCGCTGGCAGAAATGGTGGTGAAAACCGCTCAGCCTGGCGACCATATTCTGGTGATGAGCAACGGCGGTTTTGGTGGGATCCATCAGAAACTGCTGGATGGTCTGGCGAAGAAAGCGGAAGTTGCGCAGCAATCCTGAGACGTTTTATCAGGCCTACAGGGGCAACGTGCTTTTGTAGATACTGTTATGGCCTG
>NZ_VATQ01000026.1:0-111538 GCF_005781135.1 Escherichia sp. E3659
CAGGCTGATGGTTTCAGTAACATTCTCACCTTCAGCCGATACTGCTCCCGGATACTTCTCGACATCAACTTTGATGTTCAGATCCCACCAGGAACGCCCCAGCATCAGGCGCGTCAGCGGTTTTTCCATATAGTTGAGCGGATAGCTTGGGTTCATCATGCCCGCTTTGCCGCTACTTTCACCGTAGATCATCTTGTTATCGACAAGCGATTTTTTCAGCTCATCAGAACACTGCGTGCCGCCAGTATAGGCATTGTTGGCGTAGCAGTTCAGGAACTCGGTGAACGTTTTAAAGCCCAGCTCGTCGTCCTTGCCGCTTTCATAGCGGTATTCAATTTTATTCCACAGCCAGACCGACATGTTCTGGTACAGACGTTCCAGATCGACGCTGTTCAGACGCTCACCTTTGCGACCATTGGTCCGGAAGTAGAGCTCATGCTGATACAGACGCTGAATGTTGGTGCCTAAAT
Organism: Escherichia sp. E3659; assembly: GCF_005781135.1. Classification (NCBI taxonomy): domain Bacteria; kingdom Pseudomonadati; phylum Pseudomonadota; class Gammaproteobacteria; order Enterobacterales; family Enterobacteriaceae; genus Escherichia; species Escherichia sp. E3659. The sequence goes on from NZ_VATQ01000026.1 coordinate 471, forward strand.
CCGCAGCCTGCACCATCGCTTTCGCGGTGTCGGCGTCAAGATTCAGTTGCGTATACTGCGGAACATACATTGTCCCCGTCACAGGAACACCCGTGCCAGGACGGTATTCCAGACAGTTGACCTCGTAGTGGTATGTCGAGTCCTTACACTCCTTCAGCCCCGGGAACGCTGCAAAGATCTTATCTTTTGCGGCTTTCAGAGACTCATCAGTTGGATGTTTAGCAACATCAATAAATGCGTATTGAGTTACTTGTTCACCATCAACCTCTTCTTGCCAGCTGGCAACTTCCAGTTTCGGTTTCTTATCTGGTTTGTTATCAATCTGATATTTCCAGATAACTTCTTTCGTTTTTTCATCAATGGTGTACGGCAGTTCACCTTCTACCAGCGGATAACGTTCATAGACCCACATCCCTTTTTCATTCAACTGACGAACGCGATCCGGATATCCCTGAGGATCGTTATTCACCACCGACTTGTTAAGAGCCATCGACAGACCTGCGGCATCCAACAGGCGCACAAAGCCAGACGCGCTCTCTTCCTTAAGATTGCTCATCACGTTTTCCATGATCAGCACCGAGCCACCTTTGTTCAGATAGGCGATTAGATCGGTCACATCCTGCTGGCTCAGCTTCGGTTTGCTGGTATCTGCACGCAGAGGCACTGCATAGGGATCGCCCCCCACCTGAGTCACATACTCAAAGCCGTTAAGGATCAGCAGCGGCATTTTCTGCGGATCGAGATCGCCATAGCTACTTAAATGCTCAACGGAGATACCCGCGAAATCCGGATGGAAGCCGAACTCAGCACTGTTTCCTGTAACCTGACCATGACGTTTGAAATAGACGGTATCCAGGTTGGTGCCTACGGTCATGCTGGCTTTCGCGTCCGGCGTCCATTTATCGTCGGACAGATAGCGCAACACGTTCTGCATAAAGTGCTTCATGTCATTTGAATCACTGTTACGCATACACTGACCGCTTTTATCAACGCCGCCTTCCCAGCTGTAACCGTTCGGGCAACGCAGAATGCTGTTGTAGTGCGGGTTACCGATAACCATCAGCTTACCTTTGCCGACTTGCCCCAGCGAGATAAACGGCAGGTTGAAAGTGGCAGTTTCGCGTGTCACGTTCTCCGGGCGCACAATGGAAGGCGCTTCAGTAATGTACGCCAGCTCGTTTTTATCCCAGGCGCGTTTTTCGCCGAAGGCCAGCCAGTAGTTTTTATCATTACGCGCCATCAGAATCGGGAAGGCCGCGTTGGAGACATTCACCACTGCCTGACCGCGCGCATTACCGGTGCTACCATAGAAGTTGGTAGAGTCATGGAAGACGTGGAATTTCGTCACCGATTTGTAATCTTCATCCACGCCCCACAGCTTGTTGATAACGCCCTGAATCTGGCCGTCATTAACATTGCGCGTCGTCAGCGAGAACCAGCGAGCCTCGTTACAGCCGTCGGTTTTCGCACAAATCGCGGTATCGATCTCTTTGGCCTGACCCGTCTTAAACTGCTCGATAAATTCGTTTGGCAGCACAACATTTTGATCGCCTTCATCCAGCGTAGCGCCATTGGACAACGAGAGATTGATAATCTCGTTGATCACGTTGGGATATTCGGCAAAGACCTTGCGTACATCGTCCGCAACAACACGGGTATTATTTTGCCCGGTCGTCGAATAGCGATGAATAAGCTGATCAATATTCGCGCCGCGAACTTCGTCGCCCAGCTCAGTCAACGCAATAGTCGACTTATTGCCGCGTACTGAGCCCAGTTCAAAGGTGTCGATACCAAAGGAGATGGTTTCGCCCCAGCTGAAGTTGAATTTGCCGTTTTCGCCAGTTACGCCACGGCCTGAGCTGGTGTAGTAGTTGACGCCAGCAACACCATATCCCTGGCTATCCACCAGGCGACCTTCGGAGAGAATGATTTCAGTAGGTTGATACTGATAAAACTGCTCCGCGTTGGCCGACACGAAGGAAGCGTTCAGATCCGGTTTTGTTCCCGGCGTGGTGACTGGCACGACCGGAGAGGTATGAGTGGATGGCGCTTTATCAGTCGCAGCATTGTTTTCCACCTCTTCATTGACCAGCTTGCTGAAATTGTCTGTTGCCAGATCAATTTGCTTATAGAGTTTTTCAAAGCGTGCGCGATTAACTACTGATGAGAAGGTCAGACAGATCTGTTCTGCATCAGCAGGGCAACTATTACTGGACGTAACCAGCGAAACCGCATTAGTTTTCTTATTTGCAGAATCCGCCAACTCCAGTGCATCCTCCAAGCTAAACGACTCTTTGTCAACCGCACGCAGGCTACACGCAGCTTCTGACTGAGTGTTGAAAGTGGCAATGGTCGTACTGCCAACCATGCAACTCACTGTATTGCCTGGCGTAAAGGTAAAGCCGTCGCTGGATTCACCATTACAGGTAGCACCAGTTACCCGCAGGCTTCCGCCCAGGGTCAGATAACCGGTTTTCGTGGGAACAGGTTTTGGCTCCGGTACTGGTGTCGGCTCCGGTACTGGTGTCGGCTCCGGGTTTGGCGCTAGATCGGGTTTCGCTTCCGGCAAAGCCCCTGTTCCAGAATCTACAGGCGGCGTATCAGAGGAAGAACCTGAACCGCCGCCATCACAACCGGTTAATAAGGTTGCGCTTAAAATAGCCGCTAAAAGCGATTTTTTATATTTAAATTTTTTATTCATTAATAACCCAAGTGATAATATAATATTGAAATTAACAACCACTATAAATAGTTTTATGCTTTATCTTCTCTAATAACTTCCTCCACTCTTAAGAAAAAGGCATCATTGATAACAAAATAGGAAAAAATATAAAAATACCTCTATATGAGATCTGGCAGGTGTTTTTACAAAATAAAAAAATCAACAATCTTTCGCAATGTAACTATATAAGTTCGTTGGTAGTGTTAACGATTAAGATTGCAAAAGCAACAGATAGTACAGTGTTTGCTCATTGCATGAACACTATTAATATATTCTTGTTCTTGGCGGAGGTGCGACAACATTATTTTCCCTTACGTTTACAGATTAGATAAGGATAACATTGTCAACAAAGATGTTTAAAATTATTCAAAATAAGTGCTCAAGGTACCCGTAATAAAATTAAAGCCCAGTAAGACATGCAGGTTGTCAAAAAAGGGGACCACTCCAAGTGATGTCGGTGGTAAGCCAGTAATCCTTTATAAAGTAGCAGACCCTCGTATTGTTAGAATAATAAATAACGATCCTGCAGTGTTTTTTTCAGATTTAAGCGAAGAGGATTGAGCAACATCACTTACTTTGTGATTTATGCGCTGTTAATATATGTTTATGTCAATAGTGCAGTATGATGCAGATACAGAGTTTTTCTCTCGGCTATAAACACTAACCCTGGAGGCCTCGCAACGGCTATTCCACAAAGAGTGTTATCACGGGTGACGCTGCGTTCAGGGAGGTGTATGACGCCGATGCTTCATCATATCCTCTCAGGAATTAAGACAGCATTGCCATTAAACACACTACGAGCTGCATCCTTCACCGCTTCTGATGTGCCTTCTTCCAGCGTAAAGGCCGTACCGTTACCATCGTTTTTGTCGATAAAAACCCGGCTGTCGCCCAGTGTGACAATCGAATCTGTTGCTTCAAGCGTGGTGTTCAGCGTGGCATTGCGACCAAGACCAAAATCAGTGTTCTTCAGTGACAGCCTGTCAAAGGTAAAACTGCGGTTCTCCCAGTCCTCCTGACTGAATGACGTGGGCTGAGTCAGAACTGCGTATTTTCATGAAAGGAGATCACTCAATAACCCCCTGTGTCAGCATAGTTGTCGCCTAGATTTTTACACAGGAGAGAGACTATGCCCGCACATGCAGTACCAATTGATATAAAAGAACAGGGCGTTACCTGGTTATTACCACCTTATAGTTGGTCCATACGGCATATTGCTCGTAAACTGGACCTGAGCCCTTCAGTAATAGCAAGATGGAGACTTGAACTGGTGCAACAAGGCCTGTTACCTGAAAATGAAAAAATATCTTCTGTCGATGGAAATGAATGGACACCGGAGCGACGATTTTCTGTTGTAATTGAAACTGCAACATTATCTGAAATGGAACTGGCTGATTATTGTCGGAGAATGGGGTTATTTGTTGAGCAAGTTAAAGAATGGAGAGCTATATCCATTCAGGCTCATGAAATGAAAATGGCAGAAAGTCGCCGTGCTGATAAAGAATTACGCGAAGCAAAGACCCGGTTACGGGAACTGGAAAAAGAACTTCTCCGTAAAGATAAAGCTCTGGCGGAAGCAGCTGCTCTTTTGATGTTAAGGGAAAAGTTCAATGCCCTCTGGGACAACAGCGAGGAAGGCTGACTCCTCTTCCAGAGTTCCAGAGCGGCAGAAGATTATTAATCTGGTCAGCGAGGCTGTCAGTTCAGGAGCGAGAAAAACACAAGCCTGCCAGTGTATTGGTATTTCAGTCAGAACACTTCAACGTTGGATGCAGGGTGGTGTGGTTCATGCAGATCAGAGACCAGGTGCATCAAGGCGTACCCCGGGGAATAAACTGTCAGAAACAGAAAGATTAAGAATACTTGATGTATGCAATTCTCCGGAGTTTGCATCATTGTCTCCGAATATTATTGTTCCGACTCTTGCCGACAGGGGGTTTATATCGCGTCAAAATCAACTTTTTATCGCGTATTAAAATCAGCTAACCAACTGACAAGGAGAACCCGTGAACACCAATATAAGCGGCCTGAAGTACTCAAAGCTGTAGCCCCCAACCAGGTGTGGAGCTGGGATATTAGTTATATCCCATCGTGGGTTAAGGGGCAGCATTTTTATCTCTAAATGATCGTCGATATTTATAGCCGAAAAATTATAGCTGCCGAAGTATTTACGAAAGAATCTGGGCAATATGAGGCAGAACTGCTTCAACGTGCTGTATGGAATGAAAAATGTTCATCCCGCAATCTCGTGCTTCATTCTGATAACGGAGGACCAATGCGCAGTTGTACGTTACTGGCAAAAATGTACGCTCTTGGCGTATTAAGTTCTTATTCCCGTCCCCGGGTCAGCAATGATAACCCTTATTCCGAATCGCTCTTCCGGACGATTAAGTATTGTCTATGGTGGCCAGAGAATGGTTTTCGAACCATAGATGAAGCCAGAAGTTGGTTAAGCAGGTTCACGCGATGGTACAACCTGGAACACAAGCACAGCGGTATTAAGTATGTTACTCCGGATGAACGCCATCGCGGAATTGACGCACAAATACTGGAAGCCAGAAAAAAAGTTTATCGCGAAGCTCGCAAACGTCATCCTGAGCGCTGGAGCAAACAGTTGCGTGACTGGGAACTCATTCAGGCAGTTTATCTGAATCCAGAAAAAGAAGCGGCATAACTGTAATTTTATTACATCAGGCGACAACTACCTTGAAAAACGCTGTCCGGTCCCCTGTTCATCTTCCGTGATCGACGGGGGAACACCGTCAAAATGTAATGAACGCATCTATCTCGATTAAAAACGGAACAGCTGGAACTGAGTAGTCTAATTCGCCTACTCACCGGACCATCAGGGAAAACATACGGAGCAACACCTTAGCCCATTCCGGGGTCCCCCTCAGATAGATGCGTTCAGCTGTTACGATCGGCTGTTCAGTGCCGAACGTGAAGGCGGCACACTGACAGAATAGGGATGCCAGACTCATGCCCGACGCAAAATCCATGATGTATCGTATACGTCAGTACCAAAAGTGCGACAGCGGAAGAGCCCCTGAAACGTATCAGTCAACTGTACGCCATCGGGTATGAGCGCGGTACACTGTTATACGAACTAATCGGGGCTTGCCGTCTGAACAGCATCGATCCGGAAGCGTATCTGCTACATCCTGAGCGTGCTGCCGGAATGACCTTCCAACCATATTGACGAACTCCTGCCATGGAACATAGCACTCACCAATAAATAACCGTCAATACGGTGCTCCGTTAACACTTACCGTGTACTGAAGGCAATCCCGTATAAAGTTTCAACTGACATAACTTCATCGGTTCGTAAAAATCCGTTGAAATACAGATGGTTTGCCTGGTCATTACCGGGCAATTTCTGCCATAACCAGTGACAATGACCATTCTGTGTAACTTCGTTGAATGGCACAAACATTTGCCATCAGGTGATTATGTTCGTCGATGTATCTCTTTTCTCCTGTCAGAATGGTGCATAAAGAGGATCATCAGCAGACACAGCCAGTGAACCACCATCCGCGGAACAAAGCGCCGGACCACGCACGGATCCGGCAGGGGCATAACTGGCATGACCAAGTAATTATGTTGCATCTCCCTCACTCCAGGTCCCGATGCAAATCTGGCTGGTACCTGTAAACATACTTCGTACATGTCGCTCTGCAATAAATCCCCGAACCACAGGCCTCACAGAACTTCTTCCCATGAAAAAGCCTCTCGCACATCACACAATGCCACTCCAGCACGACCGATAATGGTGACAAAAATATCGCCATATCTTCAATGTAAGGATGGGATTTTTCCGGATTCAGCACCACGCAGGCTGCCTTCTGTTGCGCGGTCAGGGCATGTAAATCGTGCTCAAACCACGTCTCCTGAGCATCTGTCTGCAAAATCAACCGGCCATGACAGGAAAGGCAGAAACAATGCCGGATATTTCTGCTGAGCGCAGAGTCTGCACTGATAATGTGCTCACCCGGCGTGATCCCCAGCCCCGTGTTTATACCGTTCATCCTGCTGCTGCCTCCTCACTGAAACGCCCTGTATGACAATGTGTACAATAGCGTTCCCCATAATAATCGTGGCGACATTGTCTGCAGTGCCAGCTGGCTTTACGCACTACAGGTAAAGCATCCGGTACCCATTGCTGCAGACGTTTAATCAACTGTATTTCTCTGCGCTCCGGTCTGACATAAGGGCACTCATGACCGTGCTCTGTCAGCCCTTCGTCAGTGTGTTCAAACCAGGGACGTTCAGTGTCGTATTGCGGATGGTATCTGAGAGCACTGCCACAAAGATGGCAGGTATAACGATCGTATGGCGCAATCTGTGCGGTACGGGCACCAGTCAGACGTCCGTTGCCATCAAGTGCGAGAAAGGATTTTGCGTACATAGTCATATTCCTCAGCCGCCAGACGACACGCAGGCAACAGCCGTCCTGGTACGGACAGCATGGTCAGGGTGTGAATGGCGGTTCAGTTAAAATCTGGACTGGGGTTTGGGTAAAGCAGGCTGGTTGCTGTTACAGCACTGTGGTTGTCACACAATGGCGCTCTGGCGTAAAAAACAGTCAGTGGGCGAGTGGATACATCGTTGCCGCCAGACAACAGCCCATGCTTTTGGTTTGCCGGGTATTGGCGCACTAGTCGTGCTCAACTCCGGCTACAGCCAAAATTGCGCTCACCGGTGCCGTTGACTTTGGTGTACTCTTTCGCGAGATAGTCAGCACGCTTCAGCATATCCCGTAAACCAGCATCATCATCGCGTTCCAGCCACACCGCCGGCCAGGCCGGAAAATGCACCAGCGTGGCATAGCATCCGGTATCCACCCCCAGGGCACTGCACCAGGCCTGTTTAATCATCCCGGCCAGTGATCCCGGAGCGCGGTAATCGCCGGCACGACACCAGGTATCCCGGTTAACCAGCAGCAGGAGGTGATAGTGTTTTTTGCCTTTAAGCTCCCCGAATTCCCGGGCCCAGGCGTAATGCAGGGTCGTGGGATGTACGCGTTTACCTTCACGGCGCTTACGCTTCTGGTAAGCGTCGATTCGGGCTTTCAGGGCATTGATGAAGCGGGATATCACAGCTGCGTCCGTTGCTGCCGGTACATCCGGGAGACGCAGGTCAACCCGCAATGCCGTCAGGCGGGGATGAACATCCAGTGCGCGCAGCACCGTCTCACGGATACGTTGTTGCCAGAAGGGGTTGTACTCGTATGTCATGGTTAAATCTCCGTATGGTTTCGTTCATACGGAATAACCACGCTGTAAAAAATGTGCAGAGTCCCTGAAGTGATCTCCAACCGGACAATGTCTCAGGCACTCTGTGATACCCCAACTGTCGTCTCCGGGCTGACGGTTGAATTTTCAGCGTTGTTTTTTTAATGCAAAAAGCCGGTTACGGATAAAACTGTGAGGAGGGCGTTATGGTGATACGCAAAACGGTGTGCAGGGATTGTGGCTTGTGCTGATTCTGGCTGTCGTTTCAGGCGTCAGTGTATTTGTACTGTTGCAGTAGGTTACAGGGGAGGGATTATCCGGAATCAACGGGGCAGAACGCCCCGCCGCCTCTGCGTTTGCTGTGCCAGACAGTAACGCACCGGATCCCCGGTAAATACGAGAAAACCTCAACAGAGGTCGGTAATGCCGAAAATCAGCCTATGACCACCCACACCTCCGGACACCATTCCCTTTTGATTTCGAATTCTTTGTTGTCGCTATACCGCTTAACGTTCCCGGTATTATCCTGGCTCCCGACAACAGGAACATATTCAGCTTTTAACAACCTGAGAAGAGCCAAAAAGAATCACAGAGCAAATAACACCTGGCGCAATACCGCTGTGATTGCCGAACGTTCAGGTGACATATTTCCAGACAGAAGCCGGAACGCGATCGTAAAGTTTGTTCATGGTTAGTTCTGCCAGCCGGTGATCGACCGCAGAGTTGAAGGCTTCCAGCTCCGCAGGGGTAAGTTTATAACGAGTGTGGGAAATCACTTTTTCCAGCGTCTCCCGGGATGAACAACGACGGAACTGATACAGCCAGTCTTCTTTGGTTTTAACTTCCATTAGCCTCTCATCACTTTATGCTGCAATTAACGTGATACTGTAAGCATACCGCACCAGACTGGCATTCTGGTACCCTCCCCAAACTCATTACTCCCATGCCAGCACTTAACCGCTCTCTCAGACTGTCACTCACCAGGTCGGATACACTTACCGCTCAGGCGGATGCTTAATGCACTCTGTTCACGTGGGTTGCAGGTACGTTTTATATACGCAGGTTATACGCCAGCTATCAGGGATAGCCCTGTGGGTACAACGCAATCTGTTGCTACTGCGCTCTCATGCCCACTGATTACACTCACAGTGTTTATTTCACATATATGAACTCATGTATTTGATCTCTCTTATATATTTATAATACCAATCAGACAGTCTTATCCCATCGGTGGTACCTGTCGCCTGCCCACCAAGCACGGGCTGCCCCACCGTAACCGCCCCGTAAATAACTCTGCAATTATCAGAACGACGGCTCTTCCCCTCGTCCTCCCGAAAATCATACCTTCTCTGTCGTGCGTACGCGCGAGAAGCATCGTTTCGCGGTAGCCACCGGGTATCTCAGCATCATGCTCCCTGTTTATCTCCCGGCAGGAACATTCCCCTACTCATTTTTTACGTTTCTTCCCGGTTGTTATGCCGGTGAAGGTGGTGCGTTGTTTTCATCACCAACGCCGGTTGAGATTAACAACATCCGGAGGAACATTTTCATGAATACCCCAGTTTCGCTGATGGATGACCAGATGGTCGACATGGCATTTATCACTCAACTGACCGGCTTAACCGATAAGTGGTTTTATAAGCTCATCAAAGATGGTGCCTTTCCTGCTCCCATCAAACTGGGCCGCAGTTCCCGCTGGCTGAAAAGCGAAGTGGAAGCCTGGTTGCAGGCGCGTATTGCACAATCCCGTCCGTAATTCTTAACCGTTATCCGTTCACCTGCAGCAGACGCAATTTCCGGCCTGCCGGGGCATTCTGCTGCCTGTTATACCCCGTAAGGAATATGAAAATGAAACCACAGTATCAGACCCGTTACGAATCGCTGCACGAAAGCTACCAGAAATGGCTGACCGGCTTCACCCGACACGCCGTATCCTGGGGGATGTGCCATCCGAACATCTATTACTTCCATAATCTGATGGCCGGATGGATATCATTCAATGGTGAAAAACCTGAGATCGCCATTGTTCCCCAGAGCCTGCACCGGATCATTAACGGTAATGATAAAAAAGCCATACCGCCCCTGGACGATGATTTGGTGGTGAGTTTATGTACCACTGAGCATTTGCTTGTGCATCATCCGATGCTGGAAGGTGTTCTGTTATCTGAATGTGAGCGCCTGGGACAGCACTCTCTGGCAAACAGACTGATCAGCCTCTTTCGTCAGTTCAGTGGTACCGAACTACGCCTCAAGCTGGTCTGGTTGTGCTGGTATGACTTAATGATCGGCAACAGCCTGAAAGACTGGACAGAGAATCTGAAGCGCAAATCAGAAAAAGAACTGGCGGAATGGGTCATCGAACGACAGACTGAAAATGAACCCCTGACGTATCTGATGGATCAGTATGTACTTCTGGCATACCGCACAACGGTTGATACTGCTCACTACTGATGGCCCTTTAGTGATACCGGAAGGTACAATTCCGGGGCAGCAGAGGATACTCCCGGCTGCCCCGACAGCAAAGCACAGCGGAACTCCGCCCGTTAACGTTTCTCCGGTCCTAAGACATCAATCATCTGTTCTCCAATGACTGGTCTAAAAACCAGTAGTAAGACTATCATTTATTTAAGTGATACTGGTTGTCTGGAGATTCAGGGGGCCAGCTCACATTGAATAATAATATGTGTATCACACTGAAGCATTATAACTTTTTTGGCGTATCTGCATCCGCTGACAACATGATTTACATATACCACCAATGAAAATACGCAGATGTTAACGAGAGCCTGTTGACGCTCATCTGTCCATACTGAAAAAATGCCAAATCCCCTCATTAATTCTCTGCGTTCAGATTTCTGAATTGTCACTCAGCATAATCACATGCGCCCGCTTACATCTGATATGTCCCCTCTCATCCAGATTTACGTGCTGAATACCAGTCCAGCAAAGGATAATAAAAAAGCCAATGCACTATCTGTCGTGCCCTGAATGTATACCGGGACATCATCAAAAGTTACTTAACCAGAAAAAAACCTGTAAGTCGTTTTTTCACGCCTGCACAGAAATAATCTTTCCTTTACAGCATCGCTTCCTTTCTCCTTACAGAATTTGCTCCGTTGAAAAATAACAACATAAAATTTGTCTTTTATTCAGAGTAACCAGAACATTTATCCTGAGCAGTTTCTCCCGGATTTCCTGCAATTCCGCCAATACGTTCGTCAGATAACATTCAAATGCGGACCGTATACTAAAGTGTATAAAAACATGATTTCTGCACAGTAATATTCGCTCCAAACCTTAATAAATCAGGACAGACAATTATGGCGATATCATCACTGTTTTCAGCCAGTGTATTGTACCCTCCTGAAAGCAACAGTACATTTTATTGCGTTGTGGACCGCTTCCGTTGTAATACCCTCATCACGCCCCAAAAATACATCAATCTGACAAAGTACATTAAAAATACATACATCCCCCGGTAACACTGCGCATTCCTGTTAATAGCCTCCGATACGGATACCTCCCCTGTTTTGCAGGCAATAAGGAAGCGACACTGTCACAACTTCTCATCATCACCATGCAACCAGATAAAGTAAAAAACTCTCTTCCGGAATATTACCGAAGAGATGGTTGGTGCTGACCACCTCATATCGCCTCTGCCCCTGACAAACAACAGGAAAACCTGCTTAAAAGAGCTTTCAACAGCGAAAACATCAGCAAAACACGCCAATGAGCACCATGATACAACCTGTTAAAAACCTTATAAAAGCCCCTGGATTAACACAATATCACTACAGGATGACTACCAGAGTGATTTTTAAGTGACTTGACGAACACAACAAAACCATTGTATCACTACTAAAAGTATCACTACGTAGTTTGTTTGAGACATCAGATAATGGCTAAAGAATATCCATACGACCCCACAGGACCTGTAAAAACCCGGGATTTGCGGGTGTGTAAATTTTATACAAAAGTTTTAAAAACCGAATTTAATAACTTTCCTGATATCCCCTGTCAGGATATCGAAATTTGCAGATATGAATTAAACAACGCAATTCACAAATATGCGCCCAATGAATTTGCCATAAAAAGTTTAATGTTCGCCTTGGAGAGTAAGCGGGAAGAAAATATTCTTCCGGATGAATCATTCAACTGGTTGAAAAAGAATGAGAGAGCCACATTCTGGTTATGGGCAACAATCCACAACATGGATGACATTGAGCTAAAATACATGTGTGACTACAGCAATGAAAACCTGCGCGACGGTCTTTCCACCACCTGGTATCAGCGTTTAAATTTAAGTCTGTCACCAACAAATCATCAGGACAGAATAAACCTTATCATCGCATTTATGGATGAGCTTATTTTCCCTGCACCTCCAGTGATGCACAGAAAAAAAACACTGATGGAGAATCTGAAACAAAAATGGAAAACAGTCTTCGCCAGACCGTTACCATTAAAATGGTTGCCGGATAACGATGTGGACGCTGTATTGTGGGCCTGGGAATCTCTGAAAAAACACCAGTCCGGAACATTCGGTTCTTTCGGGAATACAGGTCCTCTACTGACTCAATGGTTCTCTCCTGTCAGCCATTCAGAACGCGCTCTGGCTTTACAGGCAGCTCTCGATGTCTGGGATGCACCTGACAGCAGACGTTTGTTTTTGCTTAATCTGAATAAAGCCTGGAATCAGCAAAAATTACGTAAATCCCGTACAGATAAAAAAGCAATCAACACTTATCTGAAAAACGAAACTAAAACCCGGCTCGATTTAATGGCGGAACACAACAGATTGCGTATTGGAGATATGCTGGAGAAACTGATTAATGAGTACTATCAGGAACATTTTTGCATGCAACACAACCACACAGAAACAAAAAACCCGGCTGACGACAAATTCTGAAGCACATTCAAAATAATTTCAGACAGATATTATCTCCGGGGATCCCCGCCACCTTTCCGGTGCGCGGGGTTTTGTCTTTTTTCACCGGGAATACATGTATGAATCCGTCTGATGCCATTGAGGCAATTGAAAAACCGCTCTCCTCCCTGCCTTATTCACTTTCCCGTCACATCCTGGAACATCTGCGCAAACTCACCAGTCACGAACCCGTGATTGGCATTATGGGTAAAAGCGGGGCCGGTAAATCCTCACTCTGTAATGCACTGTTTCAGGGGGAGGTCACCCCGGTCAGTGATGTTCACGCCGGCACCCGGGAAGTGCGGCGCTTCCGTCTGAGTGGCCATGGTCACAGCATGGTTATCACTGACCTGCCCGGGGTGGGCGAGAGCCGGGACAGGGATGCAGAGTATGAAGCCCTGTACCGTGACATTCTGCCTGAACTGGACCTGGTACTGTGGCTGATTAAAGCCGATGACCGTGCCCTGTCTATGGATGAGTATTTCTGGCGACACATACTGCACCGGGGACATCAGCAGGTGCTGTTTGTGGTGACGCAGGCCGACAAAACGGAGCCCTGCCATGAATGGGATATGGCAGGTATTCAGCCTTCTCCCGCACAAGAACAGAACATTCGTGAGAAAACAGATGCGGTATTCCGGTTGTTCCGGCCCGTACATCCGGTTGTTGCCGTATCGGCCCGCACTGGCTGGGAACTGGATACACTGGTCAGTGCGCTCATGACAGCGCTTCCCGACCATGCCGCCAGCCCCCTGATGACCCGCCTGCAGGGCGAGCTGCGCACGGAGTCTGTCCGGTCTCAGGCCCGTGAACAGTTTACCGGTGCGGTGGACCGGATATTTGACACGGCGGAGAGCGTCTGTGTTGCCTCTGTTGCACGCACGGTTCTGCGTGCCGTCCGTGACACGGTGGTCTCTGTTGCCCGCGCGGTATGGAACTGGATTTTCTTCTGAACAGTCTGCCAGGGGAAATGCATGATTACATTGCGTTAACCAACTGAAAACATGACACAAACACCTCACACCCTCCTGTTTCTCTTGCGTGACAGTCCTGCTATCAATAGAATAAAACGATCGATTAAACAGGTATCGATCGTTACTATCGATCATTTATAGTGGTTAATGGCCTGCGTAAAGGCAGCTGAATCTCTTCATCATGCAGAACGGAATTGCACACAACGGACTGATACTTCTCTGGCGGATGAGAGAGGGGGAGCGTTTATATCCGGGAAAAACCACTTTATCTGACCATGCTATTTTGTACCTGCCGGTATCCACTTTTGTGGGTACCGGCTTTTTTATTCACCCTCTGTAAGGAAAAGCTGATGAAACGACATCTGAACACCAGCTACAGGCTGGTATGGAATCACATTACAGGCACCCTGGTGGTGGCTTCCGAACTGGCCCGCTCACGGGGAAAACGCGCCGGTGTGGCGGTTGCACTATCTCTTGCGGCTGTCACGTCAGTTCCGGCACTGGCTGCTGACACGGTTGTACAGGCAGGAGAAACCGTGAACGGCGGAACACTGGCAAATCACGACAACCAGATTGTCTTCGGTTCAGCCAACGGAATGACCATCAGTACCGGGCTGGAACTGGGGCCGGACAGTGAAGAAAACACCGGTGGGCAATGGATACAGAGTGGCGGCACAGCCAGAAACACCACTGTCACCACAAATGGTCGTCAGGTAGTGCTGGAGGGGGGAACAGCCAGTGATACGGTTATTCGTGACGGCGGGGGGCAGAGCCTGAACGGACTGGCGGTGAACACCACACTGATTAACAGAGGCGAGCAGTGGGTTCATGAAGGCGGGGTTGCCACCGGTACAATTATTAACCGCGACGGTTACCAGAGCGTTAAAAGTGGCGGACTGGCAACAGGAACCATCATCAACACCGGCTCAGAAGGCGGCCCGGATTCTGACAACTCGGACACGGGTCAGAAGGTCCAGGGAACAGCAGAATCTACCACCATCAACAAAAATGGACGGCAGATTATCTTATCTTCCGGGATAGCCCGTGACACTCTCATTTACGCAGGTGGTGACCAGTCGGTACACGGAAGGGCTCTGAATACCACACTGAATGGCGGTTACCAGTATGTGCACAAGGACGGACTGGTGCTGAACACGGTAATTAACGAGGGGGGCTGGCAGGTTGTTAAGGCAGGTGGCGCTGCTGGTAACACCACCATAAATCAGAACGGTGAACTGAGGGTACATGCTGGCGGGGAAGCCACTGCAGTCATCCAGAACACGGGCGGTGCACTGGTTACCAGTACTGCTGCAACTGTCACCGGCACAAACCGTCTGGGGAATTTCTCCGTGGGAAATGGCATGGCAGATAACGTCGTTCTGGAAAATGGCGGTCGTCTGGATGTACTGGAGGGCCATTCAGCCTGGAAAACACTGGTGGATGACGGCGGTACCCTGGCAGTGTCTGCCGGTGGTAAGGCAACAGGTGTCACCATGACATCCGGTGGTGCCCTGATTGCAGACAGTGGTGCCACTGTTGAGGGGACCAATGCCAGCGGTAAGTTCAGTATTGATGGCATATCCGGTCAGGCCAGCGGCCTGCTGCTGGAAAATGGCGGCAGCTTTACGGTTAATGCCGGGGGACAGGCCAGCAACACCACTGTCGGACATCGTGGAACACTGACACTGGCAGCCGGGGGAAGTCTGAGTGGCAGAACACAGCTCAGTAAAGGCGCCAGCATGGTACTGAATGGTGATGTGGTCAGTACCGGCGATATTGTTAACGCAGGGGAGATTCACTTTGATAATCAGATGACACAAGAAGCCGCGCTGAGCCGTGCTGTTGCAAAAGGCGACTCCCCGGTAACGTTCCATAAACTGACCACCAGTAACCTCACCGGTCAGGGTGGCACCATCAATATGCGTGTTCGCCTTGATGGCAGCAATGCCTCTGACCAGCTGGTGATTAATGGTGGTCAGGCAACCGGCAAAACCTGGCTTGCGTTTACAAATGTCGGAAACAGTAACCTCGGGGTGGCAACCTCCGGACAGGGTATCCGGGTTGTGGATGCACAGAATGGTGCCACCACAGAAGAAGGTGCGTTTGCCCTGAGTCGCCCGCTTCAGGCCGGCGCCTTTAACTACACTCTGAACCGTGACAGCGATGAAGACTGGTACCTGCGCAGTGAAAATGCTTATCGTGCTGAAGTCCCCCTGTATGCCTCCATGCTGACACAGGCAATGGACTATGACCGGATTCTGGCAGGCTCCCGCAGCCATCAGACCGGTGTAAGCGGTGAAAATAACAGCGTCCGTCTCAGCATTCAGGGCGGTCATCTCGGACACGATAACAACGGTGGTATTGCCCGTGGGGCCACGCCGGAAAGCAGCGGCAGCTATGGCCTCGTCCGTCTGGAGGGTGACCTGCTGAGAACAGAGGTTGCCGGTATGTCACTGACGACAGGAGTGTATGGTGCTGCAGGCCATTCTTCCGTTGATGTTAAGGATGATGACGGCTCCCGTGCCGGCACGGTCCGGGATGATGCCGGCAGTCTGGGCGGATACCTGAATCTGGTACACACATCCTCCGGCCTGTGGGCTGACATTGTGGCCCAGGGAACCCGCCACAGCATGAAAGCGTCATCGGACAATAACGACTTCCGCGCCCGGGGCTGGGGCTGGCTGGGCTCACTGGAAACCGGTCTGCCCTTCAGTATCACTGACAATCTGATGCTGGAGCCACAACTGCAGTACACCTGGCAGGGACTCTCCCTGGATGACGGCCAGGATAACACCGGTTATGTGAAGTTCGGGCATGGCAGTGCACAACATGTGCGTGCCGGCTTCCGTCTGGGCAGCCACAACGATATGAGCTTTGGTGAAGGCACCTCATCCCGTGACACCCTGCGCGACAGTGCAAAACACAGTGTGAGTGAACTGCCGGTGAACTGGTGGGTACAGCCTTCTGTTATCCGCACCTTCAGCTCCCGGGGTGACATGAGCATGGGTACAGCCGCAGCCGGCAGTAACATGACGTTCTCACCGTCCCAGAATGGCACGTCACTGGACCTGCAGGCCGGACTGGAAGCCCGTGTCCGGGAAAATATCACCCTGGGCGTTCAGGCCGGTTATGCCCACAGTGTCAGCGGCAGCAGCGCTGAAGGCTATAACGGTCAGGCCATGCTGAATGTGACTTTCTGATAATCAGGTCACTCCCCTTCAGGCCCCGGTCATTATGACCGGGGCCTTTTACTTTCAGGGAGTAACAGATATGCCGGGTTGTACATCACGTTTATTGCCCGAAGGCCCTTTCTCACGCGAACAGGCGGTTGCCGTCACAACGGTTTACAGCAATGTGTTTATTGAAGATGACCAGGGAACGCATTTCCAGCTGGTTATCCGTAATGCTGAAGGTCAGTTGCGCTGGCGGTGCTGGAATTTTGAGTCTAACGCCGGAAAACAGCTTAATGTGTGGCTCGCCAGTGAAGGGCTTCTCAGACAATAAACGTCATTCATTTCACCCATCAGGTCGCGCCTTCTCCGGAAGACGCGGCTTTTTCATTTATACCGCTTAATCATTCATAAGGAGCAATTATGCGATTAGCCAGTCGTTTTGGTCATGTAAACCAGATACGCCGTGACCGTCCGCTGACACACGAAGAGCTGATGCACTACGTACCGAGTATTTTCGGTGAAGGCCGGCATACCTCCCGCAGTGAGCGGTATGCGTACATTCCCACCATCACCGTCCTGGAAAAACTGCAGCAGGAAGGCTTTCAGCCATTCTTCGCCTGCCAGACCCGTGTGCGTGACCAGAGTCGCCGGGAATACACAAAACACATGCTGCGTCTGCGGCGGGACGGAGAGATAACCGGTCAGCATGTCCCTGAAATTATTCTGCTCAACTCTCATGACGGTTCATCCAGCTACCAGATGTTACCCGGATATTTTCGTGCCATCTGTACCAATGGCCTTGTCTGTGGTCAGTCTCTGGGAGAAGTCCGGGTACCACACCGGGGAAACGTGGTGGAAAAAGTTATCGAAGGGGCTTACGAAGTGGTGGGCGTTTTTGACCAGATTGAGGAAAAGCGTGATGCCATGCAGTCGCTGGTTCTGCCACCACCGGCACGTCAGGCGCTGGCACAGGCAGCCCTGACTTACCGTTATGGTGACGAACATCAGCCCGTCACCACTGCCGACATTCTGACACCACGACGCAGGGAGGATTACGGTAAGGACCTGTGGAGTGCCTGGCAGACCATCCAGGAAAATCTGATGAAAGGCGGCATTCCCGGGCACAGTGCAAAAGGAAAACGTATCCATACCCGTGCCATTCACAGCATCGACACTGACATTAAGCTCAATCGCGCGTTGTGGGTGATGGCAGAAACGCTGCTGGAGAGCATGCGCTGATGCAGCCTGTCCCTGAATCACCCGACGCCCCGGAGGCGCTGCCGGGGTGTCGTTCCATTTCTGATGATGACCTGTGCGCCTGGTGTACCCGTCTGCTTTATCGTCCCGGAGAACTCAGGCTGTGCAGACTTAGTACAGGCAATGGCATCTGACCATCCGCCTGTGACCGGAACGATTACGCGTACGGCTGTCCGGAATTTCAGCCGAATTGCATTCATCCCTGAAATTACCGGGTCTCTCGGTCAGTGATGAACGTGATGTTGTCAGCCCCCCGACCTTTACTCCCTCTCATTTATTCACATTGTAAGGATTTCACACATGAAAGTCGTTTCTCAGAACACAACTGATCTTTCTTCAGCTACAGCACCAGGGAATAACCAACCTCAGCTGGTTGCCACCCTCGTCCCTGATGAACAGCGCATCAGCTTCTGGCCGCAGCATTTTGGCCTCATTCCACAGTGGGTGACCCTGGAGCCCCGTATCTTCGGCTGGATGGACCGTCTGTGCGAAGACTACTGTGGCGGTATCTGGAATCTGTACACCCTGAACAACGGCGGGGCATTTATGGCACCCGAACCGGATGACGATGATGACGAAACATGGGGACTGTTCAATGCCATGAACGGTAACCGCGCTGAAATGAGTCCGGAAGCCGCCGGCATTGCCGCCTGTCTGATGGCGTACAGCCATCACGCCTGTCGTACGGAATGTTATGCCATGACGGTCCACTATTACCGGCTGCGGGATTACGCCCTGCAGCATCCGGAATGCAACGCTATTATGCGCATCATCGACTGAATGGAGAGAGGCACAATGCAGCAGCTTTCCTTTCTGCCCGGAGAGATGACACCCGGCGAGCGCAGCCTCATTCAGCGGGCCCTGAAAACCCTGGACCGTCATCTTCATGAACCCGGCGTGGCCTTCACCTCCACGCATGCGGCACGGGAATGGCTGATTCTAAATATGGCAGGACTGGAGCGTGAAGAGTTCCGTGTGCTGTATCTGAACAACCAGAATCAGCTGATTGCCAGTGAAACCCTCTTCACCGGCACCATCAACCGCACGGAAGTCCATCCCCGGGAGGTGATTAAACGCGCCCTGTACCACAATGCCGCTGCCGTGGTGCTGGCACACAATCACCCGTCCGGTGAAGTCACCCCCAGTAAGGCTGACCGGCTTATTACTGAACGTCTGGTTCAGGCACTGGCCCTGGTTGATATCCGGGTACCGGACCATCTGATAGTCGGTGGCAGCCAGGTTTTCTCCTTTGCGGAACACGGTCTGCTTTAACCCGTCACCGTCACAACCACATCACACTTGTTTTCACTTTTATCTTCTGTCTTCAGAGGTATCCCACCATGAAAATTATCACCCGTGGTGAAGCCATGCGTATTCATCAACAAAATCCTGCATCCCGTCTTTTTCCGTTCTGTACCGGTAAGTACCGCTGGCACGGCAGTGCTGAGGCGTATACCGGTCGTGAAGTGCAGGATATTCCCGGTGTGCTGGCCGTTTTTGCTGAACGCCGTAAGGACAGTTTTGGCCCGTATGTCCGGCTGATGAGCGTCACCCTGAACTGAATCAGGACGGACATTCTGATGAGCCGAATTATCGCCACCACCGGACCATTCTTAACCGATTTTCTGTGAGGATTTTATCGTGTCAGACATACTCTCCGGGACAATGCTTCCCGACGACAATCACGACCGTCCCTGTTGGGGGCTCCCCTGCACCGTGACGCCCTGTTTCGGCGCCCGTCTGGTGCAGGAGGGTAACCGGTTGCATTACCTTGCCGACCGTGCGGGTATCAGAGGCCGGTTCAGCGACGCGGATGCGTACCATCTGGACCAGGCCTTTCCGCTGCTGATGAAACAACTGGAACTCATGCTCACCAGCGGTGAACTGAATCCCCTCCATCAGCATACCGTCACGCTGTATGCCAGAGGGCTGACCTGCGCAGCCGATACCCTCGGCAGTTGTGGTTACGTTTATCTGGCTGTTTATCCGACGCCCGAAACGAAAAAGTAAATCATCAGAATAATCTTCTGCTCCGGCCTGGTGTTTTCACCACGCCACTTTCCCATTTTTTATATCTGCATATCAGGAAAATCTTCAGTATGAAAACATTACCCGATACACACGTACGGGAGGCATCGCGCTGCCCGTCTCCCGTCACCATCTGGCAGACACTGCTCACCCGACTGCTGGACCAGCATTACGGCCTTACGCTGAATGACACACCGTTCGCTGATGAACGTGTGATTGAGCAGCATATTGAGGCAGGTATTTCACTGTGTGATGCGGTGAACTTTCTCGTTGAAAAATACGCGCTGGTACGAACCGACCAGCCGGAATTCAGCACCTGTACCCGCTCTCAGTTAATAAACAGCATCGATATCCTCCGGGCTCGCCGGGCGACCGGCCTGATGACCCGCGACAATTACAGAACGGTAAATAACATTACCCTGGGTAAGCATACTGAGGTGAAACGATGAAACTTTCCCTGACGCTGGAAGCCGACAGCATTAACGTGCAGGCACTAAACATGGGGCGAATTGTCGTTGACGTCGATGGTATTGAGCTCGCTGAACTGATTAACAAAGTCGCTGAAAACGATTATTCACTCCGCGTGGTGGAGGAATCCGACCAACAGTCAACCTGCACACCACCACCGTTTACGACTCTTTCCGGCATACGCTGCAGTACCGCACATATCACTGAAAAGGACAACGCCTGGCTGTACTCGCTGTCACACCAGACCAGTGACTTCGGTGAATCAGAATGGATTCATTTCACAGGTAGCGGCTATCTGTTACGTACCGATGCGTGGTCATACCCGGTTCTGCGGCTTAAACGCCTGGGGCTGTCAAAAACGTTCCGCCGTCTGGTTGTCACACTTATCCGGCGTTATGGCGTCAGTCTCATTCATCTGGATGCCAGTGCCGGATGTCTGCCGGGGTTACCCACTTTCAACTGGTAACCTGGACAAAAGACACAGTATGGAATCATTAACCACAGAAACGGCGCTGGATATTCTGATTGCGTGGCTGCAGGACAATATCGACTGCGAATCGGGAATTATCTTTGACAACGATGAGGATAAAACGGATTCGGCAGCGCTGCTGCCCTGTATTGAACAGGCCAGGGAGGATATCCGTACCCTGCGCCAACTGCAGCTTCTGCACCAGAACCGATGAGTCTTACTCATCATCTCACTCACCAGACTTCATTCCACTGACGTCAGCCTGAACAGGGCTGGCGTTTTCGTTTATAAACCAAAAGGGAAACCGATAATGTCAGACATCACAATCTCCCGTCCGGAAGTGGTCACCGGGCATACGGACGTTATCTGCTCCACCAGTATCCGACACGCTGTGACGGTACGGAATGCAGCACTGCAACAAACCGAAACGCTTATCCGGCAACTGGCAGAAATCTCAGTGCTGACAGCAGGCATTGGCGGCAAAACCGCCCTGGACTGGGCGATGAAACAGGATTTTCGCTGCGGTTGCTGGCTGATGGAGAAACCTGAAACGGCAATGAAAGCCATCGCACGCAATCTCGATCGCGAAATCTGGCGTGACCTGATGCAACGTTCCGGGATGCTGAGTCTGATGGATGCGCAGGCCCGGGACACATGGTATCGGTCACTGGAATACGATAACTTTCCGGAAATCAGCGAGGCGAATATCCTGAGTACATTCGAACAACTGCACCGGAGTAAGGATGAGGTGTTTGAGCGAGGGGTGATCAACGTCTTCAGGGGACTGAGCTGGGATTACAAAAACAATTCACCCTGTAAATTTGGCAGTAAAATTATCGTCAACAATCTGGTGAGGTGGGACAGATGGGCATTTCATCTGAACAACGGCCCACAGGCCGATCGACTTGCCGACCTAGAAAGAATGCTGCATCTGTTCAGCGGCAAACCGATCCCCGACAACCGGGAAAACATCACTATTCATCTGGATGATCACATCCAGTCTGTTCAGGGTAAAGAGAGCTATGAAGATGAGATGTTCAGCATCAGATACTTTAAGAAAGGCTCCGCGCACATCACGTTCAGAAAACCAGAACTGGTTGACAGGCTTAATGATATTATTGCAAAACACTATCCAGAAATGCTGCCTACAAGATAGCTTAATTTCTGACATAATCATTGCAGCAGCCCCCTCACAACCTGTAAGGCTAACTTACAAGTTCAGTAGACGGAATATTGCTGCTTTACTATAGTGACAGGAATCTCAAAGTGGCACAGAATCCCTCCTGCTCCACAAGCAAAATCATTTGGGGGCATAACAGGGGGCATCTAGAAAAATCAGTAAGATAAAATCCATTTATAACAATACAGTTAACCATCAAATACGACTCCTGTGATCTTCCGCCAAAATGCCTCTACTGACGTTTACCAATCCCTTGTAATACCGTTTAAAGCAGATAATTTCTTCTGTTCATGATTCAACCTGCTTTACCGAAGTTGTTCTTAATATTTATTACAGCGGAAGCGAGATGTCAGACAAACGCTTAACCCAGTCCCCGACAGGCGAATTTAACGAATCAACAACAGGCAGGAGAGATCGTCCCCGGCATTGATCATGTCGATCGCTTTATCCATCCGCTGGTTAATCGTTGACGAATGCAAGGTTTTCTCGGCAAGGCTCGCCACAATTTTCAGTACCGTTGCCTCATCCAGAGTTGCTTCCAGCGATGTCAGACTCAACAAATGCTTAATATAGAAATAGTCGAGAATTAAACGGTAAACCTGGCGCATGACCGTTGAGAAATCAGCATCCGGAAAATGGCAGTGGTAAATTTTGTAGGTCAGTAAATTGCGCAATACATGCGGAGCACTGAGGATAGAATCCTGGCAAAGCTGCTGCCACTGTTTATTCAGGACAGCAAACTTGTCAGCCAGAACCTGCTTATCCGGGCTGTTTGCTACGTCTAAATACACCGCCATCTTTCGATGCGCGTCAGCAATAATACGATCCCTGCTGCTCTTATTCGCGACAAGCGACCCCAATACCGTCAGCGCACGCACCTTCAATCCCACCGACTCCGTAGGCGTTGATTGGCTCATCAGGCTAATACCTGCCGCCAGCTCGCTTAATAGCTCCTGATGGTACTGTTCAGCCTGCGCAAAATGGTTGTGCAGATCGAACTCAATGCGCTGCAGGTAAACCATAAACTGTGCCAGTGCCATCAGGTTTTCTTCAACGTTCAACGATGGCGCCTGCAGGAGGTGCCAGGCAAAGAGATGCACAATCTGGTGGATCTGATTAACCGGCTGCCTGGCGGTGAAGGTGTTTTTCGCCTTCGCCAACAGATCATCCTGTTCGTGCACTAACATGCTGTCGGCATCAAACAATACCAGTCGGGCTACTTCTGGACATGAGAGCACCATCGAATGGCGAGTTGTATCGGCGTAGTACTTTTTGCTACGTGGATAAGTAGAACAGGTTTCTGAAAGTGCTTTTTCTCCCAGATCGCGATGGACCAGGCAGAATTTATTTTCATCGAGAAACGGACACTGACCCTGCGCGTCCAGTTTGATTATCGAATAGCGGCTTTTACCATTTCTCACCCGTAATAAATTCTCTTTCGCCAACAGGGCAATTTTCGGGTGTTGTTCGTTGAGGTAAGTATGATGGGTTTTCTTGTCGATGTGTATCTGCCATCCCTGACAGCAGGAAATCAGGCAGCTGGGGCCGACGCAGGCAAACTTCTTCACAAACTCGGGGGTTACTACTTTATGGATTTGCATAACATTCTTCGCGTTTAAAAAGCGAACAGTAGCACGCTGTCAGAACAAAATGATAACGTCATAACCTGACGGTTTAACAAGTATTTCACTCGTTTCATAAATGCTCGCCCCATCAAATGACGGTTTACCTGAAGGGGTCATTCTCACCATTTTTGCTATCATGCCTGCATACATAAACGACAAAACAGTATGCAGAGGGAAAAATGGGTTCCACCAGAAAGGGGATGATAAACGTTCTGATTGCCGCCGTATTATGGGGAAGTTCAGGCGTTTGCGCGCAATACATCATGGAACAAAGTCAGATGTCATCGCAGTTTCTGACCATGACGCGACTGATATTTGCCGGATTTATTCTGCTGACGCTCTCTTTTGTCCACGGCGATAAAGTCTTCTCAATCATTAAGAATCATAAAGATGCCATCAGCCTGTTTATTTTTTCCATTGTTGGCGCCCTGACCGTCCAGCTAACTTTCTTACTGACGATTGAAAAATCCAATGCAGCTACAGCAACGGTGCTGCAATTTTTATCACCAACGATTATCGTGGCCTGGTTCTCACTGGTACGAAAATCACGCCCCGGTATTCTGGTATTTACCGCGATTTTGACCTCCCTGATAGGCACATTTTTGCTGGTCACCCACGGTAATCCAACATCGTTGTCGATCTCTCCTGCTGCGCTGTTCTGGGGGGTTGCTTCAGCCTTTGCTGCTGCATTCTATACGACATACCCCTCAACGCTCATTGCCCGTTACGGCACGCTGCCCGTCGTCGGCTGGAGTATGCTCATTGGTGGGCTGGTCCTGCTGCCCTTTTATGCCGGGCAAGGAACAAATTTCGTGGTTAATGGCAGCCTGATTCTGGCTTTTTTCTATCTGGTGGTAATTGGAACTTCGCTGACCTTTAGTCTGTATCTGAAAGGTGCACAGTTAATTGGCGGGCCGAAAGCCAGTATTTTGAGTTGTGCAGAACCATTAAGTAGCGCACTGCTCTCTTTGCTGTTGCTGGGGATCACCTTCACATTACCAGATTGGCTGGGAACGCTGCTGATTCTGTCATCGGTGATTTTGATTTCAATGGATTCCCGCCGCCGCGCCAGAAAAATGTAATCGTCCGGCGCGGCACGGTTAATCATTACCAGCCAGGCACCGCGCCACCGTTAAAGAGGGTTTCTGCCGCTTTAGCAACTTCTGGTGACTGATAAGATTGCAGAAACTCCTTCACGTTTTCTGCATCCTTATTATCTTCCCGCGCCACCAGAATGTTCACATACGGTGAATTTTTATCTTCAATAAATACGCTGTCGTGCACCGGAGAAAGTCCTGTTTGCTGGATGTAAGTGGTGCTGATAATCGCTACATCCACTTTCGGGTCGTCCAGTATACGTGGCAACTGTGCCCCTTCCAGCTCCATTATCTGCAAATGGCGTGGATTCTCAGTAATATCCAACGCCGTTGGCAGTAAACCTTTCCCCTCTTTTAAGGTAATAAGTTTCTCTTTTTGCAACAGTAACAGCGCACGCCCCAGATTGGTCGGATCATTCGGAATCGCTACTGTCGCTCCTTCTTTTAGCTGATCGACTGTTTTAATTTTTTTCGAATAGCCAGCCATGGGGAAGACAAAGGTATTACCTACCGCCACCAGTTTGTAACCGTGCGCCTGGTTATCCTGTTCAAGGAAAGGACGATGCTGGAAGACATTGGCATCCAGTTCACCCTGATTAGTTGCATCGTTCGGCAACAACGAACCACTAAATCCAACCAATTCAACTTCAAGACCATACTTCTCTTTGGCCACTTTTTTAGCGACTTCTGCCACATCCTGTTCGGCACCGTTAATGACGCCAACTTTAATGTGTTTTGCATCGCTGTTTTGCTGGTCGCAGCCTGCCAGCAGGATCCCCGCCAGAAATAATGCTGCCCCTGTCCGTAGATGATGTGTTGTCAGTTTCATTTTTTATCCTTTTATTAATGATTACCTGACTATAGCGGTAAGGTCGCTGCGGTTTAAAAAACGAAACGCTATCGATAAGAATAAAAAGGAATAAAAGTGGAATATAAGGTCTGGCACTTCTTACTGACCACGCAAGCGCGTTTCGTACAGCATGATGAGAGCGATGAAAGCAAACTACACTTATGCTTCATTCGATACACATTTGTAAAAGGTTGAATCCATGAAACCAACGACACTACTGCTTATTTTCACTTTTTTCGCTATGCCAGGCATCGTATACGCCGAGTCGCCTTTTAGCTCACTGCAGTCCGCAAAAGAGAAAAATACGGTATTAGAGGATTTGCGGAAAATTTGCACCCCGAAGGCATCGTTGTCAGATGAAGCGTGGGAAAAGTTAATGTTGTCAGATGAAAACAATAAACAACATATACGCGAGGCCATCGTGGCGATGGAACGTAATAATCAGAGCAATTATTGGGAAGCGTTGGGTAAGGTAGAATGCCCGGATATGTAAGAGCGGCAACAACCACTGACCAACGCTTCTTTACCTGATATCAGGATTTCTTCATTTTCACCTTTGCAGTAACCAACAATGCAGTCAGCAACATCAATGTGCCGGACAACATCAGCGGCGAAGTCAGACCAATGTTATCCAACGCATAACCGCCGATTGCCGCACCGCAGGTATTGGCAAGCTGAATAACGGCCACCTGAATAGACCCAGCCTTTTCTGCCTGATCGGCCAATGATCGAGTGATCCACGTTGACCAGCCAACAGGAATTAAAGCAAAGGTCAGCCCCCAGATAATCGCCACACCGGTAGCAACAATTTTATCGCTTCCCCACAGCGTCAGTACCAGCGCGCTCAGGGCGAGTACAAACGGTGCGCCCGCTAAGGCCAGTTTCACCGAACGTTTGAGAATGAACGACGAAAGCGATGTACCAACAAAACTGGCGATACCAAAACTCAACAGCACCAGCGTTAAGCCATCAACGCCGAATCCCGCCAGATTCATATACACTGGGCGAATATAAGTGAAAAAAGCAAACTGTCCGGCGAAGGACATAAAGATAGCGATCATCCCGGCCATCACCCCCGGACGCTGCAACAGGCGAAAGGCATTTTGTTTCTGATGTGACGGTTCGCCAGGCAGCGAAGGCAATGATTTGATAATCCAGATAATACATAGCACACCCATCACCGCCGCCGCATTAAAGACATTGCGCCAACCGATAAGCTCGCCTAAAAAACTGCCCAATGGCGCGGCAATTACCAGCGCAATGGACACCGCGCCGAAGATCACCGACAGCGCCTTCGGCACTGTACGAGGCGGTACCAGGCGCATGGTCAACGACGCCGACATCGCCCAGAATCCACCCAGTGCCAGCCCCAGACAGGCGCGACCGATTAACAGCAGACTGAATGAGTTGGCAAAGGAAACCAGTAAGCAGGAAAGCGTCAGCAAAACGGCGAACAGAATGACAACGTAGCGGCGGTCAGTGGCCTGAATGGTCTGGGTAATAAACAAACTGGCAAACATCGCCACAAAAGCGGTTACGGTCACCGATTGCCCGGCAACCCCTTCCGAAATGCCTAAATCGTGCGCCATCGGCGTCAACAAACTGACGGGCAAAAACTCAACGATAATCAGACAGGCGACGCAAAACGCCACCGAGAAAACGGCTGACCAGTTCGGTCGGGTAATGGCGTCCGCGCCGCGGTTTTCTTCGATATATTCACTCATGGTGTTACCCGTGGCATGTTTCAGGGGAAAAGCCGACCAGTCTAACATTGAAATGTGTGATGCATTTAACGTTTTTGCAACTTTTACGATGTTATGGGAAAAATTCGAGGCTGCTCGAGGAATTAAAAATCATATGGCAAGGTGATATGCGTTGACGCGATTTCGTTGGAAACAAGGGATAAAGTATCGCACTTAGTGATATGCTTTAATAACAGGACATCAACGATATGCGTGTGTTTAAAACCAAATGGTTTGCAAGGGAAGCCAAGTCTCATGCAATAACAGATGAAGAGTTATGCCGGGCCATTTTAGAAACAGATCAGGGTAAAACTGATGCGCTTGGTGGTGACGTTTTTAAAAAGCGCCTTCACCAAAATCGTGAGCGTGCAATTATTCTGGCGAAAGGGGGTAGCTATTGGTTTTACACGTTTTTATATGCAAAACAGGATATGTCGAACATCAATAGTCAGGAACTGTCTGGATTTCGTGAACTCGCAAAGCATTATGCCTTCCTGACGAAAGCCCAACTGACGGTAATGATTAACAGTAAAGAACTGACAGAGACCTGCTATGACTGCAAAAACTAAATTCAAAAGCCCTGCATTTGAGGCCATTCACAGCGCGGCTGCTGGATTGTCCAGCGTTGATGCCATTTCTGCCGAAACAATGCGTACTTTTGACAAAGCCTGCCTGTCCAGCGTGCCAGACTTACAACCTGTTGAGATAAAAGCACTACGGGAAAAATTAAAAGTGAGTCAACCCGTCTTCGCTCACTATCTCAATACCAGCGTTTCAACTGTACAAAAATGGGAAAGTGGCGCTAAACGCCCCAGCGGCATGTCATTAAAACTACTTAGTATTGTGCAAAAACACGGGCTAGAGGTGCTGCTGTAAATAGAACGTAGAGAATGCGTCCGTCTACTGTCAGATCCGATAGCGGATGTGGCGTGAACGCCTTATCCGTACTCGGTCTGTAGGCCTGATAAGACGCGCCAGCGTCGCATCAGGCAAAGCGGTTTTAATGCAGCCAGTAAACGCCCTCAGCAGGCTGAAAAAACGCGTTGTAGCGCATCTGGAATGCATTAATCTCCTGCATTTCAGGCTCTATTTCGCGCAGAAAACCCAGCGCCAGCCTGAGCTGAGCATCGGTAATCGGCGCGGCAAGGCGGGCTTTTTGTAAAATCCGATGCCATTGCAGCAGGTTCTGTTCGCTGCCATCGACAATGACAACCTGCCAGATAAGCAACACCTGCGCGGCATTTTGCAGGTGCGACTCATCCGGGCGATGCAGATAACGTAAAAATTCGTCACCGGCTGACTTTCCCATTTGATCGACCATTGACTCAATGGGTACAACATCAATATTCAGCCGATCGCTGAGGCGGCGAATCGCTTTTCTGGCCCCGGATGTCAGCACCCGAAAACCAACCACAAACACCACCGCCAGCGTAGCGAGCATTATCCAGATCATGAGTTCTCCTGCGTAACCGGCACTCATGATATCTGGAAACGCTTATCAGATACTAATCCACCAGGATGATTTTCAGCGCAAACAATGCCGCTACAACCACCACACACAGATTCAGATCGCGCCAGCGACCAGTACACACTTTCATGATGCAGTACGACATAAAGCCAAGCGCAATCCCTTCAGTGATCGAGAACGTAAAGGGCATCATCACCGTGGTGATAAATGCGGGTACCGATTCGGTAAAATCATCCCAGTTAACGCGTGCCAGGCTCGATGTCATCAATACGCCAACGAAGATTAAGGCCCCGGCGGTGGCGTAAGGTGGAACCATCGCCACCAGCGGTGAGAAGAACATAACCAGCAGGAACATAACGCCAACAACAACCGCAGTCAGCCCCGTGCGGCCGCCGACCGCCACGCCAGAAGTACTTTCAATATAGGCGGTAACAGAGGAAGTTCCGATAAACGCGCCAGCCACCGAACTCACGCTATCAACATATAGCGCCTTATTCATGTTAGGGAATTTACCGTTACTATCTATTAAGCCAGCTTTATCAGTTACACCAATTAATGTTCCTGATGAATCAAATAGGTTGATCAGCATAAAGGAGAAAATGATACCGGCAAGCTCAAGCGATAATGCCCCGCTCAAATCAACCTCGCCAATAACACCGCTAATATCAGGTGGAATAGAATAGATTCCGCTGAAATGAACATCTCCGAAAAATAATCCACAGCAGGAAGTGACGACGATAGAAACCAACACCGCCGCATGAAAATTACGCGATGACAACACGGTTATAATAAAAAACCCTAAAATACCTAACAACACGCCGTGGGAACTTAAATCACCAATCATCACCAGCGTGTCTTTATTGGCGACAATAACACCGGTATTTTTTAATCCCATTAAGGCAATAAATAGCCCGATACCACTGGTGATACCAATACGTAAACTTAACGGAATGTTGGAGATCATCCAGTAACGGATACGAAAAAGAGTCAGCAAAAATAGCCCAATTGCGCCCCAGAAAATAGCGCCCATTCCCGTCTGCCAGGTGATACCCATTGCTCCCACCACCACGAAGGCGAAAAACGCATTCAGCCCCATCGCAGGCGCCAGCGCGACGGGAAGATTAGCAAACACTCCCATCGCAATACTGCCAATGCCCGCAATCAAACAGGTAGTAACAAACACCACCTTTGGGTCCATTTGCGCTGCGCCAAGAATTTGTGGGTTAACAAAAACGATGTACACCATAGTTAAAAAAGTAGTCATACCCGCAATCAATTCTGTGCGAACGGTTGTCCCGTGTTGCGGTAGTTTAAATAATCGCGAAAGCGTCCCTGATTCATTACTCACGTAATCGGTATTGTCATTATTCATTTTTTTGTCCATTGGAGGAGATTTAATCCCTTGCTTTTGTAAAACAAATGACAACAACGGTTCAGTGATAATTATCACATTTCAATTGCACATTAATGGATATTCTTTAATAATCTCGCGACGTTTCTTTATGATAAATAATAATCAAATTGATAAAATCAAAATGAGAAAAAATATGAACAATTCTATTAGCCATAAATTTCATCACATTAGTCGGGTAGAATACCAGGAATTGTTAGCCGTTTCCCGTGGCGAAGCCGCTGCCGATTATATTATTGATAATGTCTCTATTCTGGATCTGATCAATGGCGGAGAAATTCCCGGCCCAATCGTGATTAAAGGACGTTACATTGCCGGTGTCGGCGCAGAATACGCTGATGCTCCGGCTTTGCGCCGAATTGACGCCCACGGCGCAACGGCAGTACCGGGGTTTATTGATGCTCACCTGCATATTGAATCCAGCATGATGACCCCAGTCACCTTTGAAACCGCCACTCTGCCACGCGGCCTGACGACTGTTATTTGCGATCCTCATGAAATCGTCAACGTGATGGGCGAAGCCGGGTTTGCCTGGTTTGCTCGCTGTGCCGAACAGGCAAAGCAAAACCAGTATTTGCAGGTCAGCTCTTGCGTACCCGCCCTGGAAGGCTGCGATGTTAACGGTGCCAGTTTTACCCTCGAACAGATGCTCGCCTGGCGCGACCATCCGCAGGTTACCGGCCTTGCAGAAATGATGGACTACCCTGGCGTAATTAGCGGACAAAATGCGCTGCTCGATAAACTGGACGCCTTTCGCCATCTGACTCTGGATGGTCACTGCCCCGGTCTAAGCGGTAAAGAACTTAACGCCTATATTGCCGCGGGTATTGAAAACTGCCACGAAAGTTATCAGCTGGAAGAAGGACGCCGGAAATTACAACTTGGCATGTCGTTGATGATCCGCGAAGGGTCCGCTGCCCGCAATCTCAACGCGCTGGCTCCGTTGATCACCGAATTTAACAGCCCACAATGCATGCTTTGTACTGATGACCGTAACCCGTGGGAAATCGCTCACGAAGGGCATATCGACGCCTTAATTCGCCGCCTGATTGAACAACACAATGTGCCGCTGCATGTGGCATATCGCGTAGCCAGCTGGTCGACGGCGCGCCATTTTGGTCTGAATCATCTCGGTTTACTGGCTCCCGGCAAGCAGGCCGACATTGTCCTGTTAAGTGACGCGCGTAAAGTCACAGTGCAACAGGTACTGGTGAAAGGCGAACCGATTGACGCACAAACCTTGCAGGCAGAAGAGTCGGCGAGACTGGCACAATCCGCCCCGCCATATGGCAATACCATTGATCGCCAGCCAGTTTCCGCCAGCGACTTTGCCCTGCAATTTACCCCCGGAAAACGCTATCGCGTCATTGATGTCATCCATAACGAACTGATCACGCACTCCCGCTCCAGCGTCTACAGCGAAAATGGTTTTGATCGCGATGATGTGTGCTTTATTGCCGTACTTGAGCGTTACGGGCAACATCTGGCTCCGGCCTGTGGTTTGCTCGGCGGCTTTGGCCTGAATGAAGGCGCGCTGGCGGCGACAGTCAGCCATGACAGCCATAATATTGTGGTGATCGGTCGTAGCGCAGAAGAGATGGCGCTGGCGGTCAATCAGGTGATTCAGGATGGCGGCGGGCTGTGCGTGGTCCGTAACGGCCAGGTACAGAGTCATCTGCCGTTGCCCATTGCCGGGCTGATGAGCACCGACACGGCGCAGTCGCTGGCAGAGCAAATTGACGCGTTAAAAGTCGCTGCCCGTGAATGTGGTCCGTTACCCGATGAACCGTTTATTCAGATGGCGTTTCTTTCCCTGCCGGTGATCCCCGCATTGAAACTGACCAGTCAGGGGCTGTTTGATGGCGAGAAGTTTGCCTTCACCGCGCTGGAAATCTCTGAATAATAAAAAAAAGCCCGGCGTCATGCCGGGCAAAAGTCACCAGTTACGTTTATGCCACTGTCAACTGCTGAATTTTTTTCTCGCGGCGGATTTTTCGTTCTTCCATCACCGCGACTATCGCCATCAGGCAGATACAGCCAATAGCGGCGATATCCAGTGCGGCGAAGGTGCCTGCCCAGCCGGTGAGGCCGAACACTGGCGTACCATCGGCAATCATTCCCAGACCTAATTTGGCAAAGCTGTCACCAATCAGGTAGGCGAAAGTGCCTTTAATCCCATCGGCAGCGCCGATCGCTTTTTTCGGTACGAAGCCAACAGCCGCCACGCCAATCAACAGTTGCGGACCAAATACCAGGAAACCTAATGCAAAGAGAGAAGCCAGATAGATATATTGGTTGCTGGCGTGTTGATACACACCAAGCGTGGCGATAATCAGCGCCAGTGCAACACACGCCACCAGGCCACGGCGCCCGTTCGCCAGGTCAGAGAGCCAGCCCCACAGCAGCGTGCCAACCAGAGCACCGGCTTCAAACAGCGTAAAGCCCTGAATCGCCACCGATTTAGAGAGTTTCAACTCCTGAAAAGCGTACACGGTTGACCACTGGTCGATACCAATGCGTACCACGTACAGGAAGATGTTGGCGAAGCACAGCAGCCAGATCACTTTGTTTTTCAAAACATATTCGACAAAGATCTGCCACTTGGTCATGTCGGTGGATTCCGTCTCTTTGTCCTCTTCGCTAATCTCTTCACCGAATAGTTCTTCAGCTTTGCCAAGACCATACGCTTCAGGGGAGTCGCTGCCATAACGCAGACCGATGAAACCGACAATTAACGCGATAATCGACGGGAAGATAAACATGCCGATCACGTGACCGTCGAACAGGTAATTTGCGCCGAATAGCGCCACACCCGCCGCCCCCGCGCCGCCGAGGTTGTGGGAAATGTTCCAGAAACCGAGGAAGGTCCCGCGCTTACGACGCGGCGTCCATTTGGTAATCGTGGAGTAACTGCACGAACCGCCGGTGCTCTGGAAAAAACCGCTTAAGGCG
Source organism: Escherichia sp. E3659 (assembly GCF_005781135.1). Classification (NCBI taxonomy): domain Bacteria; kingdom Pseudomonadati; phylum Pseudomonadota; class Gammaproteobacteria; order Enterobacterales; family Enterobacteriaceae; genus Escherichia; species Escherichia sp. E3659. The sequence continues at coordinate 34,042 of NZ_VATQ01000026.1, forward strand.
TAGAAGGCAATCATCAGGAACAGGCTAACCGAGCCGCTGCCCATGCTGGCGCTGAAGCCCAGCATACAAATAGCGGACAGGATCAGCATGAACGGCAGGAATTGTTTGGTATTTTTGCCGTCGGCGTAGTAGGAAACCAGCGTTTTACCCACGCCGTAAGTGATGGAGAAGCCCAGGCCAATCATCCCCAGCTGCGTCATGCTCAACCCGTAGGTCGAGATCATGTCGTTCTGTGCGATGTTGAAGTTCTTGCGAATCAGGTACATCGTCAGGTAGCCAATAAAGACCACCAGATAGGATTGCATGAACGGTTTGAACCACATTTTGCGCCGCACTTCGAGCGGAAGATCCAGGGTCGGCTTGCGAACCTGGTTTAAGAAAGCCAGCATGGGTTACTCCTGATTTCCCTTCATACTTCAGGCCGCAGGTGCCTTAGCTGCTCGCGTTCCTGCAACTTGAATTATTTTGGGAAAGAATTAACGAATGATGGCATTGTAAAAACCTGCAGCAAATCAGGCTTGAGATAGCGTCCAGGCAAAACCAGGAAAATTTCTTAGTTTTGCCGGATATGAGGTAGAAAAGTGAGATGCATCACGCTTCGCGTGGAGCCTGGGCGTTCAAAAAGGGCAGTAACAACAGTGCCGAGACCCCGGCGGCAATGGCGATAACCACGAAAAAACCACTCCAGTGCCAGGTATCCAGCACTTTCGCCAGCGGCCAACCGGCAAGCGACGCCCCCAGATAAGCAAACAAGCCGACAAACCCCGTCGCCGCACCTGCCGCCTCTTTGTGGGAACACTCTGCCGCTGCCATACCGATTAACATCTGCGGGCCAAAGACAAAAAAACCAATGGTGAAGAAGCAGGTTGCCTGCATCACGTAGCTGGCAAATGGCATCAACCACAGCGAGCCGACGGAAAGCAAAATCCCCGCAGCAAAAATCAAATTCATCGGCCCACGGTTGCCGTTAAACAGTTTGTCCGAGCCCCAACCTGCAACCAGCGCACCGATAAACCCGCCCAGTTCAAACATCGTTACTGCCGTATTCGCCGTGACCAGATCGACGCCCAGCGTCTCGGACATATACAGGTTACCCCAGTCGTTGATCGCCGCACGAACCACATAGACCAGCACATAACAGAACGAAAGCAGCCAGATATACGGATTCAGCAACACATATTTGGTGAGGATCTCTTTACGCGTCAGCCCCGCCCCTTCTTGTTGTTGGGCGATTTCCAGCGCATCGTGCCGCCATTCTCCGACCGCCGGTAAACCTAACGCCTGCGGGCGATCGCGCAGCCGCCAACAAAGAAAAATCCCCACGACTATCGCCATACAACCGGCAATCATCATCCCGGCACGCCAGCCATAATGCACCGCAGCAGCGGCCATCACGATGGGGATCAATGCGCCGCCGACGTTATGCGCCGTATTCCATAACGCCCACCAACCGCCGCGCTCGGTACGAGAATACCAGGCAGTCAACAGACGCGCACAAACCGGCGAACCCCAGCCCTGGAAAAAGGCGTTCAGCACCCACAGCACGGCAAACGCCCACAACGAGGTGGAGAAGCCAAACAGAATGTTGATGATGCCAGTGGCGATAAGCCCAATCCCCATAAAATAACGGGCATTAGAGCGGTCACTGACAATGCCGGAGACAAATTTCGATACGCCGTAGGTAATGTAAAACAGCGTTGCTAACAGGCCGATGTCGCTACGACTGAGCACGCCGTTGGCAAGGATTTCTGGTACGGCGGCGTTAAAACTTTTACGCGTGAAGTAAAACAACGCATAGCCCAGCCAGATGGTCAGCAAAATATGCCGACGCCAATAGCGGTAGCGAGCATCAATTTCACTTTTATCGCTGATCAGCGGTGCGTCGGCAGGCGCTTTCAGAAACGGCAACATCATCAAGCCTTAAACATAACGTTGAGGTAGAGAGACACTGACACGCGTGCCGTGCAGGCAGGAGATGGTCAAGGTGCCGCCCAGCGCGGTGACGCGCTCGCGCATTCCGGTGAGGCCAAAACCTTGCTGCCCGGAACCTGGCGGCAGACCACTACCATCGTCTTCAATCACCAGCATTAAACGCTCATCCTGCTGCCAGCCTTGCAGGATAACCGCACTGGCATCTGCATGTTTCACAATGTTGTTCAGCCCCTCCTGACAGATACGAAATAGGGTTACGCGCTGGTTTTCACTTAGCGCTGATTCATCTATCCGCCATTCGAGATGACTGACAATGCCGCGCCCTTCCAACTCCATTTCCCGCATCAATGAACGGATGGCCTGCTCCAGGGTCAGATCATCCAACTGGCGCGGACGTAACCGCCCTAACAAACGGCGCACCGCGTCGTAAACGCCCAGCGACAGTTGTTCGATGAGCTGTCCGCTCTGTTTCACACTGGCGTTATCCGCCGCCAGCCGCTGGACAATGCCAGCCTGAGTACGAATGGCGGTGATGGTCTGGCCGATATCATCGTGCAGTTCACGTGCGACGTCGCGACGCACACTCTCTTCGGTTTCAAGCAACCGCTCGGCAAGATGTTGATTACGCGCCAGTTCCTTTTGCAGCGACTGGTTAAGTTCACGCAACCGCTGGATGCCTGCGCCCAGTAACAGGCCAGTGAGGCTTTGCACCAGCAGTGAAAGCAATAAATCGACCGGATGATCGCGCCAGGTTTGACTGGCGATCAGCGCGATGGCGTTCATCAGCGTCGCAATCAGCGCCCCTTGCCAGCCATAGTGCCAGGCCAGGGCGATAATCGGCAGCGCCAGACAAAACGGGGTAAAGCGCGAAAGTTCGTTCGGCAGCCCCAGTTGCAACCACAGGCTGATAACAAACAACAGCAAATACCAGACCAGATGCCGCCCACGCCAGTTGATCGGCTGGGAAACCAGCGATGGCCCCAGCGGCAGCCAGGTGTTATTCGCCAGATAGTGCCAGAACACCAGGCAAATGGGGGCCAGCGTCAGGCCGCCGGTTAAGGTCATCAGTAGGGCGTTCCAGGGCTCGTTTCCGTACCCATGCCAAAGCCAGGGGGATGACTGTAATAACGCCGCCGCCGTCAGTGCCGCGCCCTGTAACAGCAACGTGCGCCAGTCGCGCTGGTGGCGATAACGGGAAATCAACGCCACAGGAAGTAACGTCAGCAAACTACCGATCATCAATAACGGATCATGCGTTAACCCAACCGCCTGCGTCAGCCAGTAAATCAGCAGCCATTCTGCGCCCATCAGCACCAGCCAGTATCTGCGCGGGCATTGCAACATCAGCCCCAGTCGCAGACCGAACGGAAACAGCAATACCGCCAGATCCGGTCGTTCAACCAGGTGCAGGCTGATACTCCACAGGCAAAACCATGCGGCAGAGAAGATAAAAAAGCAGGAAACTACAGTATTTAAGCGGGAGAAAAATGTCTTCATCACCAGCCATCAAACATGCGGCGCGCCAGTTCAACGTCGTTGCTGACGCCCAGTTTTTCCATCAGATTGGCACGATGTACATGCACTGTTTTTGGCGACAACCCCAGTTCGGCGGCAATCTCTTTCACCGCCATCCCTTGCGCCAGTTTTTCCGCCACCTGGCGTTCGCGTTTGGTTAGCGGGTCCTGACGGCCCGATGCCAGTTTAATAGCGATATCCGGCGTCAGATAACAGCCGCCAGTTGCAACCGTATGCACGGCAGCGATCAGCTCGTCCGGGCTACAGCGTTTAGAGAGAAAGCCGCGCGCCCCCGCGTTAAGCGCCTGTTCAACCAGCGCCGGACTGTCGTGAACGGAGAGCATAATTGTCGCCATACCTTTCGGTAGCTGGCTTAACAGCTCCAGCCCAGAAATATCCGGCATTGAGATATCGCAAATACACACCTGCACACCGCGCCCAGGCAAGCCAGTCAGCGCCTCACGCCCGGAACCAAACTCGGCAACTACCTGCAAATCAGGTTCCAGCCCCAGCAGCTGCGCAAAGCCGGAGCGGACGATAAGGTGATCGTCTATAAGGGCAACGGTTATCATGGTCTTGTCCTGGCGGGTAAAAAAAACGCGCTTACCTTAACGATAAGCGCGCCACTGTTCAAGCCTTGAGCGGTTACTGAAAAAATACGGCTATCTTGTTAAACATTGTCGGGTCGGACTGATTACGCTGCACTTTCACCACATCCTCCAGTTTGTCTATCTGGCTTATCATTTGTTCCAGTCGCTGATCGTCATTGACCAGTAGCCAGATGTGGCTTTTATCACTGTTCTGAATCGGCAGACAAAGAATACCTTCGACGTTAAAAGCACGACGGGCAAAAAGCCCACAAACGTGGGTCATTACACCGGGATGGTTGCGAACGGTGAGTTCCAGAATCACGTTGTCATTAGTTGTGTTTTGCATGGCTTATTCCCCCACCATTTCAGTATTTGCCGCGCCTGGCGGCACCATTGGGTACACTTTTTCTTCGGCATCAATGCGTACGTGGATCAGCGCCGGACCAGGGCGATTGATAATTTCCTGTAATGCCGCCTGCGGATCGGTTTCATTATTCAAATCGCAGGTTTCGAGGCCGAACCCGGCCGCAATTTGCATAAAGTTGATTTTTCCCGGATAGGTGGCGGCAAAAACGCCCTGCTTGTAGAACAGACTCTGTTGCTGATGCACCAGCCCCAGCGCTTCGTTGTTCATCAGGATGATTTTGACATCCAGCTGATTTTCACTGGCGGTCGCCATCTCCTGAATATTCATCATCAGGCTGCCGTCGCCGGAGAAACACAACACTTTGCGATCCGGGTTAGCCAGCGCCGCACCTATCGCTGCGGGTAAACCGAAGCCCATCGTTCCCAGCCCACCAGAAGTCAGCCACTGGCGTGGTCGATTGAGCGGATAAGCCTGCGCTGTCCACATCTGATGCTGACCCACGTCGGTGGTGATAATCGCGTTGTCATCGACACAGGCGGCAACGGCATTAATCAGCCCGTAATGTGTTAATGGATCGCACGCTTTCGGGATAGGACACGGGAACTCGCGCTGCAAATCCGCCACCAGTTGGTGCCACTCTGCACGCGGCTGGGCTTCCACCTGCGGGATCAGCTGCGCCAGCACATCATCAACATCCGCCTGAATCGCCACGTGCGGTTGCTTAACTTTACCCAGCTCCGCGCGGTCGATATCCACATGAATAATTTTGGCATTCGGGCAGAACTCTTCAGTTTTGCCAATTGCCCGGTCATCAAAACGCGCACCGAGAACAATCAGCAGGTCCGCCTCCTGCAAGATATAGTTGGTGCTGCGCACGCCGTGCATCCCCAGCATGCCCAGCGACAGCGGATGTGCTTTTGGCAACATGCCCAGCGCCATTAAGGTCATGGTGGTGGGCAGCTGCGCTTTCTCAGCCAGCTCACGCACCCGCGCGGGCGCGTTAATGACACCGCCCCCCAGATAAAGCACCGGGCGTTTGGCGGCGTTAATCATTGTCGCAGCGTCACGAATGCTTTCTTCGCTAAAGGCGGGCGCGGCGGCTTTTTCTGCCGCCGCGGGCTGTTCTTCAATTTCAAAAACCGCCGTTTGTACATCCTTAGGAATGTCTATCCACACCGGGCCAGGGCGGCCTGATTGCGCAATACGGAAGGCATCGCTCATGACCTGCGGGAGTTCTTCGATATGTCTGACCAGATAGTTGTGTTTGGTGATGGGGATAGAGATGCCGTAGGTGTCCACTTCCTGGAAGGCGTCGGTGCCGATCATCGAGGCGGGAACCTGGCCGGTGATGCAAATCAGCGGAATGGAGTCCAGCCGCGCATCGGCAATGGCGGTCACCAGGTTAGTCGCACCCGGCCCGCTACAGGCCATACAGACCGCCGGTTTGCCGTCGGTACGCGCCATTCCCTGGGCGATAAAGCCCGCGCCCTGTTCATGACGGGCCAGAATATGGCGGATTTGCGTGCTTTGGCTTAAGGCGTCGTAAACAGGGAGAATCGAACCGCCCGGAATCCCCGTCACAATCTTAATGCCCTGCTGTTCCAGGAAATGAACGATAAATTCTGCGCCGCTAAAACGCTTACGTGTCGATGTTGTGCCCGAACTTGCCATGCTCCAGTCCTTTTCTTCTGGGCCGACTTTCCGGGAGGTGTTTAAACGAAAAACCCCGCCCGGTTTGCGCCGGCGGGGTTTTGGAATCGTGTGTTGTTCCAGTCCCTACGGCGCATTGCCGACGACCACCACCACACGCACGACGACCACTGCGGCGGATGGCGCAGTTGGTAGTAGTTTTGCGTTGAGCATGGAAGTAGTCATTGGGGACCTTGTTGGTTTTGTGTTTAACAATATTTATACAAGCACAGCTTTACAGGGGAGACAATGGAAAATTTTTCATCAAGGAATAATTGGGGGATTGATCACGTTTTGTACTGAAACGCAGGTAACAAAAAACCCCGCCGGAGCGAGGTTTTGTCAGCCGCCCGCGGCTGGTAACCGCAAAGCACACTGTGTTATGTCAACACTGAAAGTATACGTGTTCCGCGCAGAACGCGCAATTTCGGCACGAATTTTGACTTATTTAGCGCATAATTGAGTATCGATCACAGTTTTGATTTTGTCTAATTTTTACTGTTTATTTATACAGTATAATTCTATAATATCAATGTACGCAATGTGTTATGCGGGGCCGCATCGTTACCCGGCGCACTAAGTCCTGGCTGAAACGGGTGGTGCCGTCAGCGCCTTAACCCCGCGTGAGCACACTGTGTTATGTCAACAAGCACAACGTTTCTTCTGAAGAAGCTGCGTGCGCAACAGCTGGCAACAGGCAGCGGAAAGGTACGTCAGCTGGCAGTGCTCCTGAACCACAGGAGACGCGTATGAGCCTGGTGGATATTGCCATTCTTATCCTCAAACTCATTGTTGCTGCACTGCAACTGCTTGATGCTGTTCTGAAATACCTGAAGTGATTCAGATTCAAGCCGCACTAAAGGGGAGCGGGAAACCGCTCCCCTTTCATATTCTGCTGGCAGATTGGTGTCGTATGCGATGCTGACGCATCTTATCCGGCCCACAGTATTTATTTAAGCTAAAGTCCCTTCCGGCAACATTTATTGCCGCTGTTGTTTATATTTTCTGCCGTTTTGTTATTCATCATTCCGTATATATATCTGGCTAACATTTATCAATGTGATAGATTCCTCTCCTGCATTTATTCGAATGCGTAGTAACTTATTCTAAATATATTTTTAAAAGCGTCCGTGATAATGAAAAGGCATAGAAACGTCAATTTATTATTGATGTTGGTATTACTCGTGGCCGTCGGTCAGATGGCACAAACTATTTATATTCCTGCTATTGCCGATATGGCACAAGATCTCAACGTCCGTGAAGGGGCGGTGCAGAGCGTAATGGGCGCTTATCTGCTGACCTACGGTATCTCACAACTATTTTATGGCCCAATTTCCGACAGGGTGGGACGCCGCCCGGTGATCCTCGTCGGAATGTCCATTTTTATGTTGGCGACACTGGTGGCAGTCACCACTTCCAGCCTGACGGTGTTAATTGCCGCCAGTGCGATTCAGGGGATGGGGACCGGGGTCGGCGGCGTAATGGCGCGTACATTGCCGCGTGATTTATATGAACGGACACAGCTTCGTCACGCTAATAGCATGTTAAATATGGGGATTCTCGTAAGTCCGTTGCTCGCACCACTCATTGGCGGCCTGCTGAATACCCTGTGGAGCTGGCGGGCCTGTTATCTGTTTTTACTGGTGCTTTGTGCCAGTGTGACGTTCAGCATGGCGCGCTGGATGCCGGAAACACGCCCTGTCGATGCGCCGCGTACGCGCCTGCTCACCAGTTATAAAACACTCTTTGGCAATGGCAGCTTTAACTGCTATTTGCTGATGTTAATTGGTGGTCTGGCAGGGATTGCCGCTTTCGAAGCCTGTTCCGGTGTGTTGATGGGGGCAGTGTTAGGGTTGAGCAGTATGACAGTCAGTATTTTGTTTATTCTGCCAATTCCAGCGGCATTCTTCGGCGCATGGTTTGCTGGTCGACCGAATAAACGCTTCTCTACGTTAATGTGGCAGTCGGTTATCTGCTGCCTGTTGGCAGGAATGATGATGTGGATCCCCGGCTGGTTTAGCGTGATGAATGTCTGGACGTTGCTCGTTCCCGCCGCGCTGTTCTTTTTCGGTGCCGGGATGCTGTTTCCGCTGGCAACCAGCGGCGCAATGGAGCCATTCCCCTTCCTGGCTGGCACGGCTGGTGCGCTGGTCGGCGGCCTGCAAAACATTGGTTCCGGCGTGCTGGCGTCGCTCTCCGCGATGCTGCCGCAAACCGGTCAGGGCAGCCTGGGGTTGTTGATGACCTTAATGGGATTGTTGATCGTGCTGTGCTGGCTACCGCTGGCGACGCGGATGTCGCATCAGGGGCAGCCTGTTTAAGCTCACGTCACCGCAGCATCGTCATCAACTCCATGGGAGAACGATGCTGCTTTATCAGGTCACGCATCACCCGCATGTGCGGCGCAGAGTGGGAATAAAAAGCTTGATAGCCAACACAAAGCACGTTGCCAGGAGAATCCTCCTGGGAATGCCGGCACAAGCGATGCCAGTCGCACACCTGACACTCCCGCCAAAGTTGTACGTTTTCACTCCCGCACCATTTTTGCAGCGTGGCGTCAAAAAGTTCGACTGATATACGACCAATATCTGCACGCACCCAATGCTCGAACAGAGCGATTAAAAATTGCCCCCACAGTTCAGCCGTCACCGAAGAAGCTGTCAGCTCGCCCCGGTCATCAAATTCTATATGGGGAATAAGTTGCACGGAGCGAAGACCCCGCTGTTTGAAATTCTGATAAAAATCGGCAGGTTGTAGCGCATCTTTATACTCTACAACCAATTTATGCCTGTCCTCTTCAGCATTTACAACCTGACTTCCTGTCATGCGACTCTCTCAATCAATACGATTAGTTGATGTATATGCGTTACAGCAAACAGTATTGCAAGAGATAACACCGCGAGGGAGATCATAAATTTGTCACGGATTACGTTAAATTGAGAAAAATCACTATTAGTCACATCCATTAAATTACGATTACGGGTATAGCGCCAAAGTATTAATGCCACAATGGCGAGGATGCCAATAGAAATCCAGAACAACGCGCCGGCCTGATGCCAGTTGTGTTTAATTGCCAGCGCCATCAGCGCGCCATAGCCCAGCATGGTGCGAAACCACGCCAACGATGTCCGTTCTGGCTGAAGTCCGGGATCAGCAATGCGTCTGGCTTTGCGACTATCCGGCATACAGCACCAGCCCCATGACTATTACCGCTACGATCATCAATATTAAACTGATGATTAATAAGCTGTTGGTATAGGGTAAGTCCTCTTTCAGACGCATCGCTTTTTCATTGCGTAACCAGCGCAGATAGCCATACATCGCTAACCCGCCGGAAAACAGGCATAACAATAACGCCAGCAGCTCACGAATGACGGGCGTGGCGAAGTCTGGCGCAAGTTGATCCAACCCGACGCCCGCCGCCAGAAATCCCAACGCGGTACGGATCCATGCCAGAAATGTACGTTCATTAGCCAACGAAAAGCGGTAATCAGGCGCTTCTCCGAGGCGGGAAATTTTCATTGTTGCTCCTTTGCACTTTCACTAACGCTCTGCCTTTAGCGGTTATTTTTAAGAATTTCGTCCGCCCGTTTCCTGATATGCTTTTGCCATCCATTACAAGGAGGTCAGATGGGTATCATAGCGCAAAATAAAAGCAGTTCACTGGGCATGCTGTTCGGTGCCATCGCTTTATTGATGGGTATTATCCACTTTTCATTCGGCCCTTTTGCCGCGCCACCACCAACGCTGGAAAGCATCGTGGCGGACAAAACGGCTGAAATTAAAAGAGGTCTCCTCGCCGGAATAAAAGGTGAAAAAATTACTACGGTGGAGAAAAAAGAGACGGTTGATGTCGATAAAATCCTCGATCAAGTCGGTATCGCACTGGCCATTGCTGCGCTACTTTGCGCATTTATTGGCGGTATGCGTAAGGAAAATCGCTGGGGCATTCGAGGCGCATTGGTATTTGGCGGCGGGACGCTGGCTTTCCATACCTTGCTTTTTGGTATCGGCATCGTGTGCAGCATTTTGCTGATATTCCTTATCTTTTCCTTCCTGACCGGCGGTTCACTGGTTTAAGCAACGCGGTAATGTTCAGAAATGCATTGTGAATACCAGGTGGAGTACCATTGACGGTAACTCCACCCAAAAAGGAGTTAGCCGATACTCCAGAAAAGCACCGCCAGTAACTGCGGTGTGATAATGCGCAGGAACATGACTAATGGATACACCGTGGCGTAAGAGAGCGCCGCCGCACCACTGGTAGGATGAAGATTATTGGCAAACGCCAGCGCCGGAGGATCGGTCATTGAACCCGCGAGCATCCCGCACATCGTGAGATAATTCATTTTGACTAACATCCGCGCCAGAATGCCAGCCGTGATCAGCGGAATTGCAGTAATCAATGCGCCATAGCCTATCCAGCTTAACCCTTCGCCATCCACCAGTGTATGGATAAAATCGCCGCCGGATTTCAGGCCAACTACCGAGAGAAACAGTACGATACCCAGTTCGCGCAGCGCCAGGTTGGCACTTGGCGGCATAAACCAGTAAAGCTTACCAATGCTGCCGATACGCCCGAGGATCAGCGCCATAATCAGCGGACCGCCCGCCAGCCCCAACTTCAACGCAGCCGGGAATCCAGGCACAAACACCGGAATGGAACCCAACAATACGCCAAGCCCAATACCAATAAACACCGGTAACATTTGTACCTGTTGCAATTTTTGCTGCGCATTACCTAATACATTAGCAACGGCATCAATCGCGGACGGGCGTCCAACCAGGTTGAGAATATCGCCAAATTGCAGGCTAATATCGCTACTTGCAACTAATTCAACGCCAGCACGGTTCAGGCGCGAAATAACGACGTCATAGCGCTCCTTAAAGTGCAGGTCGCGAATACGTTTACCAAGCACATTCTCATTGGTGACCACCACGCGTTCGACGCGCAGATCGGTGCCTTTCGTCGACAGCGAGGTATCCACTTCCTGACCAATCACCAATTGCGCATTATGTAAATCCGCAGGCTGCCCCACCAGATGAAGCAAATCGCCCAACTGAATAATGGTTTCCGGAGAAGGTACTTTGAGGGTTTCCTCTCGTTTCAATCGCGAGCAGATAACTTTATCGCCATTGAGAATCGGTACATCTTTAATCGCTAAATTATGTAAGTTAGGGTTATCAACACGAATGTTAATGGTCCTGATCAGCACGCTACCGTTAGTCCGCGTGGACTCGTGTTGCAACGCCTCAGTCTCAACATTGACGCGGAAAATAACCCGCAGCATCCACATAGTGAACAAAATGCCGCAAATCCCAAATGGATACGCCATCGCATAGCTCATCCCCATTTGATCGACCATCTCCATCGGTGTCCCCAGGTCACGCAAGATCTGCTGCCCTGCCCCCAGCGCAGGCGTATTGGTGACCGCGCCGGAGAAAATCCCCAGTACCACGGGAAGTGGAATATCGAAAAGTTTATGCAGGATGGCGGTGACCAGACCACCGAGGATGACAACCAAAACAGCAAACAAATTGAGGCGTAATCCGGAGACACGCAACGAGGCAAAGAAGCCCGGCCCCACCTGAATACCGATAGTATAAACGAACAGGATCAGACCAAATTCCTGGATAACATGCAGCATGTCGCTGCTTAATGTCATCCCAGCCTGTGAAACAAAATGGCCGACGATGATCCCACCGAACAGCACGCCGCCAATGCCCAATCCAACACCGCGAAACTTGACGTTGCCGATAAACAACCCGACGACCGCCACCAAAGCCAGAATACTGACCGTTAATGCTATATCACTCATCGTCCATTTCTCTTGAAATAACATTTTAATTGCTACGGATTATGGCTGAATCGGTGAAGCAGATTTGCCTTATGGCGCACATTATCACGGTAAAGAAAGTGCCGGAACATCTTAAATTGGCGAAAATTAAAACATTGTTGAAGATTGCAGGCAAAAAAAAGCCCCACCAAACTGGCGGGGCAAAGAGAATAGCTAATTAGCTATTTAACGCGGGACGTTCGCTGATAGCGATACGCTGCGCTGCGATGGGTTCAGGCTCATTACGAATTAAATCAATATGCAGTAAACCATTAACGAAGGTTGCGCCAGAGACTTCCATATTTTCAGCCAGCGTAAAGCTCAGGCTAAACGGCTGATTCATAAGCCCTTGGTGCAGCCATTTCTTCTCTTCTTTTGGCTGCTCCGGCGTGCCTTTTACGCTCAGGCGCGTTCCTTCCAGTTGAATCTCTAAATCTTCCTGACGAAAACCTGCCAGCGCAAGGGTAATGCGGTAGTGGTTATCGTCGCTTTTCTCAATGTTGTACGGCGGGAAGCTCTGGCTTTCACCGGCGTTTTGCAGTGCGTTGGCCAGTTTGTCAAAACCGATCCATTGACGCATCAGTGGGGATAAATCGAAGTTACGCATAGTCATTTCTCCTTCTAAGAAGCGAGTAAGTACCTGCAAATCCGAAGATTCGCATATGCTCCCTGACGGCGAGCATCAAATGTCAGGCCGCGCACTGCGGCCTTAGGGAATTAGTTGATTTCGATACGGCGCGGTTTTTTCGCTTCCGGAATCACGCGTTCGAGATCGATATACAGCAGACCGTTCACCAGGTTAGCGCCACGAACATGAATGTTCTCAGCTAACTGGAATTTACGTTCAAAGTTGCGTTCAGCGATGCCCTGGTACAGATAGGTGCGCTCTTTTTGTTCGTCGGCGTGAGCACCTTTCACCACCAGCAGATTGTCCTGGGCGGTAATTTCCAGTTCACTTTCGGCAAAGCCAGCCACCGCGATAGCAATGCGGTAATGGTTTTCGTCTACCAGTTCAACATTGTACGGAGGGTAGCCGCCATTACTCTGGCTCTGGTTGTTTTCTAAGTGGTTAAACAAACGATCAAATCCAATAGCAGAACGGTAAAGCGGGGATAAATCAAAGTTACGCATAATTAATAGCTCCTGAAATCAGCGAGAATGTAAGACCTTCCACAATGGACAGGTCGGATAGCCAGAACACCCATCAGGCGTGTTCTCATTGGCTACGGTATAAAAATGGGTCTGGATATGCACTTTTCAAGTCTTTTCGACGGACTTTTTTTTGCAGTTTGTGGTCTATTGCATAGACTGGGGGGCAGCACGAAACGTTAAAGTGCGATAGCCGCCACAGTGCGACGTAATGATGATGTTATTTTCAGCAAGGGATCGCTATAACACATCATGCCAACACCCACGATCAACAGATGAATTTATTATGATAAGAAATGTGTTGTTAGCGTTCATGATATGCAGCGGAATGGCATTACTCGGAGGATGCTCCAGCGTAATGTCCCATACCGGGGGGAAGGAGGGAACGTATCCCGGCACCCGCGCCAGTGCCACCATGATTGGTGATGACACAACAAACTGGGGAACCAAATCGCTGGCAATTCTCGATATGCCATTTACCGCAGTCATGGATACGCTACTTCTGCCATGGGATGCGTTCCGCAAAGACAGTTCAGTGCGCTCGCGCGTGGAAAAAAGCGAAGCCGACGCGCAAGCCATCAATGCCGTCATTCCACCAGCCAGAATGCCCGTGAACTGATTTAGCGGCCAGTTTTGGTTATCCACAACTGGCCGGCTTCCATCCACGCCAGCCATTGACCATCCGGCGAGAAGACCACCGCGTCCGCCGAAGGTGAGTTGGCGTGATTTTCGGTTAAATACTCAACTTCGCCGCTTTGCGCGTGTACGCAGGCAATACGGTTATCCAGCACAACGCCCAGCCATTCTCCCGATGGATGCCAGTTGAATGCTGACTGAATATCCGTTTTGTTATGGGTTAACTGGCGCGGTTCGCCGCCCTGTGGCGAGATAAGCCACAGTTGCACAATACCGTTATCATCACGCATTAAAAACGCGATTTGCGTTCCTTGCGGGTTACACCGCACCCAGTGGCGCGGGACGTTGACTAACCCCGGATAAGCCCGATGGTGGGTAAAGGTTAAACGTCGCTGCACGACGCCACGCGGTGGCGCGGGCAGAGTTGATTCCGTTCCGCTTAACGGCGCGTCGCCCGGCAATTTCCAGCCGTTTTCATCTTGCGGCAATTCAACAATATACAGCTCCGGCACTTTCTCGCCCTTTTGCGAAAGCGTATCGCCAATAAACGCCAGAGCGTGGTTTCCTACCCATCCTTCTTCATAAGCACGATTGATTTCATCGCTGCCCGGCTGCGGCGTGGGCGTTGTTTTACTCACCAGCACGCACCAGTGGCTACCTCTGTATTCACGTGGATGCTGCTTTTGCACATTGACCGGACCAAACGGCGCTGCCACCCCGACGTTTCGCAAATCCAGCGCTGGATCGCGTTCATGCAGCACGTGGTCGTTATAGGTAAAACTCACCATTTCACCGTTCGGGCTAAAGACATGTACATGACTGCCACCGCGTAACGCCCCTGGAGTGTACGGAAAGGTAATATCCATTGCATCGAGATTGCTCATCTTGCCGCCTTCAACAACCACGCCACGACGGTGATGGAAATCGTAATGCCATGTTTCATCAGGATTTTCAGGGCCGTGGATGAAGACATACTTCTCTGACTTCGGATGAACGGTCACCACACCGACGTGCGCGCCCTGTGACGCGCGGTAGATAACCTCGACCTCGCCGGTATGGATATTCACACGCTCAATGGTCTCACCGGTAAACGACGCGCCAGAAGGACGCACGTCAAATACCAGCCACTGGCTGTCGGGCGTCCAGGTATTGGTATTGGTGAGCAGGTGATTACGGGGAGCAAAGGTTATCTGTTTCATGGCGCGGTCCTGATACAAAACGGTTCCCGCCATCATACTTCACAAGGACTTCACTTTCAGACATTAGTCTTTTGCCATCGTGATGAATGTGAGTGAAAAGATGGAACATTTTGACGTGGCGATTATTGGCCTCGGCCCGGCAGGGTCGGCGTTGGCGCGAAAGTTAGCAGGCAAAATGCAGGTGATCGCGCTGGATAAAAAGCACCAGCATGGTACTGAAGGTTTCAGCAAGCCTTGCGGCGGTCTGCTGGCACCGGACGCGCAGCGTTCTTTTATTCGCGATGGGCTGACGCTTCCTGTCGATGTGATCGCCAACCCGCAGATTTTCAGCGTCAAAACCGTCGACGTCGCCGCATCGCTCACGCGTAACTACCAGCGAAGCTATATCAATATTAATCGCCATGCTTTCGACTTGTGGATGAAATCGCTGATCCCCGCCAGCGTTGAGGTTTACCACGACAGCCTGTGTCGAAAAATCTGGCGTGAGGATGATAAATGGCATGTCATTTTTCGCGCAGACGGCTGGGAGCAGCATATTACCGCCCGCTATCTGGTCGGTGCCGATGGTGCCAACTCGATGGTACGGCGACATCTCTACCCGGACCATCAAATTCGTAAATATGTTGCTATCCAGCAGTGGTTCGCAGAGAAACATCCGGTGCCGTTCTACTCCTGCATCTTTGATAATGCGATAACTGACTGTTATTCATGGAGTATCAGCAAAGACGGTTATTTTATCTTTGGCGGTGCCTATCCAATGAAAGACGGTCAGACGCGTTTCACGACGCTGAAAGAGAAAATGAGCGCCTTTCAGTTCCAGTTTGGTAAGGCGGTGAAAAGCGAAAAATGCACGGTGCTGTTTCCCTCACGCTGGCAGGATTTTGTCTGCGGTAAGGACAACGCCTTTCTGATTGGTGAAGCGGCGGGATTTATCAGCGCCAGCTCGCTGGAGGGGATAAGCTATGCGCTGGATAGCGCAGACATTCTGCGTGCGGTGTTACTGAAGCAGCCGGAGAAGAGCAACGCCGCCTACTGGCGCGCCACCCGCAAACTGCGTTTAAAACTCTTCGGCAAGATAGTAAAAAGCCGATGCCTGACCGCACCGGCTTTAAGAAAGTGGATTATGCGCAGTGGTGTGGCGCATATTCCACAGTTGAAAGATTATCCAACGCGCTTCACATCGCCCACCAGCAGGATGTAAGAGAGCGCGCCAATCAACGCGACGGCGGAAATATAAACCAGTGCAGGTGCGAAACCGTAACCCTGCGCCAGGTATCCCACCACCAGCGGAACGGTGATGCCGCCCAGACCACCGGCAAAGTTAAACACGCCGCCGGTTAAACCAATCAGGCGCATCGGTGCCAGAGAAGAAACCAGCGACCAGGTAATCGAAGCAAAACCGTTGCCAAAGAATGCCAGCGCCATCAGGCACATAATCATCATCGGATCGTTGGTGTAGTTAGCGCCCATAATGCAGGTGGAGATCAGCAAGCCGCAGATAATCGGCGTTTTACGCGCAAAGCCCAGTGAAAAGCCCTTACGTACCAGCAGATCCGCGACCCAGCCAGAGAGCAGGACGCCAACAAACGCCGCGAGGAATGGCACCGTGGTCATAAAGCCTGCTTTCAGCGCTGTGATTCCTTTTTCCTGGGTTAAATAGTTCGGGAACCAGGTTAAGAAAAACCACAGTGTAGAAGCCACCGCAAATTGCCCAAGATAGACGCCGATCAGTTTACGATGGAACACCAGTTTCCAGTCTTTGGCTGTTAACGGCTGACGTGCCTCTTTTTTCACCGGCGCATCGCCATCCACCAGACCGCCGCCATCACGAATGTAATCCAGTTCAGCTTTGCTGATGCCTTTGGTCAGGCGCGGCGGCTGATAAACCTTAAACCAAATCAGCGACCAGATAATGCCGATACCACCGGTGACAATGAACACCCAGTGCCAGCTCAACATCTCCTGAATCCAGATCAGCAGCGGAGTCAGAAACGCCAGACCGACAAACTGACCAGACGTATAAAAACCAACGGCGGAAGCACGTTCATGTTCCGGGAACCAGCTGGTCACCATCCGGTTATTGGTCGGGAAAGCGGGCGCTTCGAAAATACCGGTTATCGCGCGCAGACCAATTAATGACATTAATCCCGTGGCAAAGCCCTGGAATAAAGTCGCCACTGACCAGCCAAATATCGCAATAAAATAAGTCACGCGTGAACCTACGCGATCTAAAAACCAACCGCCGGGGATCTGACATAGCGTATAAAGCCAGGCGAAGGCCGAAAATACATAGCCCATTTGCGCTTTCGTAATGCCGAACTCTTCCTGAATATGGGCGGAAGCCACGGCCAGGTTAGCGCGGTCAACATAACAAATGACCACCGTAATAAAGATCATCACCAGCGTCAGATAACGCCGACGCCCCGGCTTTGCTGCATTAACGGGAATATCCATAGCGAGCTTTCTCCAGATTTTGGGCATAGCGAAGCCGCTCACCATGCCCTGTAATGTACAGAGGGTTATATTTTTGTATTGCTGTTTTAGTGCCCGATGAGGGGCTTACGTGGCAGGAATTACCACTCTGCTACGCTGTTATCTTCATGACGCCAGAGCGGATTACGCCAGTCCGGGGCATTTTTACTGAACTCAATAACTTTAGCTTCGTCGATTTCCACGCCTAAGCCCGGTTTCGTTAGCGGTTTAAAGAAGCCGCCGACCATGCTGAAGTCTTCTTTGTTTTTCACAAAGTCGAGTAACTCCGCGCCTTTGTTGTAATGAATGCCCATACTTTGTTCCTGAAGTACCGCGTTATAGGAAACAAAGTCGATATGCAGGCAAGCCGCCAGTGCAATCGGTCCGAGCGGACAGTGAGGCGCGAGGGTCACATCATAGGCTTCTGCCATTGCGGCAATTTTGTAGCATTCGGTAATACCGCCTGCGTGGGAGAGATCCGGTTGCAGAATCGAAATACCGCCCGCCTCCAGCACACGTTTAAAATCGAAGCGTGAGAACATGCGCTCACCCGCTGCCAGTGGAATATGCGTTTGTGCCGCCAGTTTCGGGTAGTATTCGGCTTGTTCCGCCAGCACCGGCTCTTCAATAAACAGCGGGCGGTACGGTTCCAGTTCTTTAATCAGCACTTTCGCCATCGGCGCGCTGACGCGACCGTGGAAATCAAGACCAAACTCAATCTGATTGCCAAAAGCTTCACGAATTTGTGCCACGGTGTTGACTGCCGCATCTACCGCGCGGGAGTTATCAATTAGCCCCAGTTCTTCACAACCGTTCAGTTTGAAGGTATCGAAGCCAATTTCACGCAGGGTTTTAATGCCGTCGATAACATCCGCCGGACGATCGCCACCGACCCAACTATAGGCTTTGATTTTGTCACGGACCAGGCCGCCCATCAGTTGCCAGACTGGCGCATTCAGCACTTTGCCTTTGATATCCCATAACGCCTGGTCGATCCCGGCGATGGCGCTCATCAGGATTGGACCGCCACGATAAAATCCGGCGCGATACATCACTTGCCATAAGTCATTGATGCGCGATGGATCCTGACCAATCAAATAGTCACCCAGCTCGTGAACTGCCGCTTCAACCGTGCGCGCGCGGCCTTCAATCACTGGCTCGCCCCAACCGACCACGCCTTCATCGGTTTCAATTTTCAGGAACATCCAACGGGGAGGTAAACGATACGTGGTAATTTTGGTGATTTTCATTGCACTGCCTCTCGATACGCCTTAACAAATGCTGCTGCCTGCTACGTGGTACGTTCTACGGATTGCCCGGTGCCTGCGCGCCGTGCAATTGGGTTTCTTCACCACGCATATCATTGTGGTTATCGTCATGAGAGAGGCACACGCTGGGGGTTATAGAGATATTCCCCAGTCAATTGCGATGTAGCACACTGTCATGTGATTTCCTTTAACCTTCGTGTCGAGCTGGCGATCATGGTAAGCGCCGCCTGCTCTGCCGCATCGCCGTCCTGATGCCGTATCGCATCGAACAGCGCCTTATGTTCCTGGAGCGTTTGCGGCATGTTGGCCTCATCGCCCATCCAGGTTCGTTCAAAAACCGCCCGCTGCAGCGAACTGATCGCGATGCTAAGTTGCTGTAATACCGGGTTATGCACCGATTGCAGTACCGCCTCGTGATAGCGAATATCCGCTTCGTTAAACGCCTCGCGATCCTGATTGTTGGCAATCATCTCGTTCAGCGCCGATTCAATCTGCGCCAGATCGCTGGAAGTCGCGCGCTCCGCCGCCCAGCGGGCAATCGCAGGTTCCACCAGATTTCGTACTTCGCTCATTGCACTGATAAGCCGTGGATCGTAGTCGTTTTCCAGCACCCATTGCAGTACGTCAGTGTCGAGGTAATTCCACTGGTTACGCGCTGCCACAAACGCCCCGCGATAACGTTTCATTTCAATCAGCCGCTTCGCCATCAGCGAACGGAACACTTCACGGATGATGTTGCGCGAGGTTGCAAACTCCTCACAGAGTTCCGCCTCGGCCGGAAGCGGCGAGCCTGGCACGTATTTGCCGTGAACGATCTGTTTACCCAGCGTAATGACGATGCGATCGGTTTTATTGAGAGTCATGGAGAGTCCTTGTGCTCTGTATGTTCTTCCCTACTTTACCCCGATCGATGCATAACGCGGCAACTTTGTAGTACCAGCGTGATGACATTCGCGTTTGCCGTGCGCGTAATGTAGTACAAATTTATATTGTTGTACTACAATTTAGATCACAAAAAGAACAATGCATAAAAAAATGACATGCGTCGGGCAGAAATCTGAAAAGGGATATCAGGCGCTAATCAGGAGGGAAAGAAGAGTATGCTTTCAACGGCTTAGCTACTCGTTTAAAGGATTAATCATGAAGTTGAATTTTAAAGGATTTTTTAAGGCTGCTGGTTTATTCCCACTGGCGCTGATGCTTTCAGGCTGTATCTCGTATGCCCTGGTTTCCCATACCGCAAAGGGTACTTCAGGAAAGTATCAATCGCAGTCAGACACCATCACGGGGCTATCGCAGGCAAAAGATAGTAACGGAACAAAAGGCTATGTTTTTGTGGGGGAATCTCTGGATTACCTTATCACTGACGGCGCCGATGACATCGTTAAGATGCTCAATGATCCAGCACTAAACAGGCATAATATTCAGGTTGCTGACGACGCAAGATTTGTTTTAAACGCGGGGAAAAAGAAATTTACCGGCACGTTATCGCTTTACTACTACTGGAATAACGAAGAAGAAAAGGCACTGGCAACGCATTATGGTTTTGCCTGTGGTGTTCAACACTGTACCAGGTCACTGGAAAACCTCAAAGGCACAATCCATGAGAAAAATAAAAACATGGATTACTCAAAGGTGATGGCTTTCTACCATCCATTTAAAGTGCGATTTTATGAATACTATTCATCCAGTGGCATTCCGGATGGTGTTACCGCAGCATTACTGCCAGTGACTGTTACGCTGGACATCATTACTGCACCGCTGCAATTCCTGGTTATATATGCAGTAAACCAATAATCAGTAAGCGGGCAAACGCATTCATGCTGTTTGCCCGCCCACTGATTAATTCAGCACATATTTCTCAATAGCAAACGCCACGCCATCTTCAAGGTTGGATTTGGTGACAAAGTTCGCCACTTCTTTCACCGAAGGAATAGCGTTATCCATTGCCACACCAACACCTGCATATTCAATCATTGCGATGTCGTTTTCCTGATCGCCAATCGCCATGATTTCTTCCGGTTTAATACCTAACACGTCGGCCAGTGATTTCACACCCGTACCTTTGTTAACGCGTTTATCGAGGATTTCGAGGAAGTACGGCGCACTTTTCAGCACGGTGTATTTCTCTTTCACTTCCTGTGGAATGCGCGCGATGGCCTGGTCGAGGATGGCGGGTTCATCAATCATCATCACTTTCAGGAGCTGTATATTGGGGTCCATTCTTTCCGCTTCGCAGAATACCAGCGGAATGGTGGCAACGAAGGATTCATGCACCGTGTAGTAGCTGATATCGCGGTTGGCGGTGTACAGCGTGGTGCGGTCCAGGGCGTGAAAATGAGAACCGACTTCGCGAGAGAGTTTTTCCAGGAAACGATAGTCGTCATAGCTCAATGCTGTTTGCGCCACGGTGCTGCCATCAGCAGCCTTCTGTACCAGCGCGCCGTTGTAAGTAATGCAGTAGTCGCCTGGCTGTTCCATGTGCAGTTCTTTCAGGTAGTTGTGAACGCCTGCATAAGGGCGCCCCGTCGTTAGCACGACATTCACGCCACGGGCGCGAGCTGCGGCAATCGCATTTTTAACGGCGGGTGAAATGGTATGATCGGGCAGCAGAAGGGTGCCATCCATATCGATAGCAATGAGTTTGATAGCCATGAGTTCCCCAGGTAGATTGTTTCCTGACCCATGCTAACGCGATTGCGCTCAAAAATCAGTACAACACCTGAGGGAAAACGGGGATGCAACGCGCGTTGCGTGCTCCCCTTTTGCTTAGCGGAAAAGTTTTCCTTTCAGCAGTTCCATGCCTGCGGAAAGCAAATCGTTATTGGCTTGCGGCGAAACTTCGCCCTGCGGCGATAGAGCATCAATAATCTTCGGCAATTGTTCCGCCAGCATGTTGGAAGCAGCACTGGTATCAACACCGAGTTTTTGCCCGAGATCGGACACCGCATTTGTGCCGAGCGCCGACTCCAGTTGTTCTCCGCTCACCGGTTGATTACTTTGTTGGTTACTCAACCAGGATGTGAGAATGGCACCTAAGCCGCCACTTTGCAGTTTTTCCAGCAGCACCTGAATGCCGCCCTGCTCCTCAACCCAACTTAAAATCGCCTGATATTTCCCCGCATCGCCTTTCAGAAAGGCACCGACAACTTCATCAAAAAGCCCCATGATAATCACCTGTAAAGCGTTACGTGTTGACTCAAAAAGTATAGTTCTGCGGGATGATAATTGCGGATTGCAGAAATAAAAAGGGCGGAGATAATTTCCGCCCTTTTCTTAAAGCTTCTTGCCGGATGCGGCGTTAACGCCTTCTCCAGCCTACAAAATCATGAAAATTCAATATATTGCATGAGTCTTGTAGGCCTGATAAGCGTAGCGCATCAGGCACGCTCGCATTGTTAACGCCATTAAATATCGATATTCGCCGCTTTCAGGGCGTTCTCTTCAATAAATGCACGACGCGGTTCAACGGCGTCGCCCATCAGCGTGGTGAACAACTGGTCGGCGGCAATCGCATCTTTAACGGTAACGCGCAGCATACGACGGCTTTCCGGGTCCATGGTGGTTTCCCACAGCTGTTCCGGGTTCATCTCGCCCAGACCTTTATAACGCTGGATGGAGAGGCCACGACGGGACTCTTTCACCAGCCAGTCCAGCGCCTGCTCGAAGCTGGCTACCGGCTGACGACGCTCGCCACGTTCGATAAACGCATCTTCTTCCAGCAAGCCACGCAGTTTCTCGCCCAGAGTGCAGATACGACGATATTCGCCACCGGTGATGAACTCGTGATCCAGCGGGTAGTCAGTATCCACGCCGTGGGTACGCACGCGAACAATCGGCTCGAACAGGTTTTTCTCGGCATTGGTGTGGACATCAAACTTCCACTGGCTGCCGTGTTGCTCTTTGTCGTTCAGTTCGCTGACCAGCGCGTTCACCCAGCGGGTAACGGTCTGCTCATCAGAGAGGTCGGCTTCCGTCAGCGTTGGCTGATAGATAAGCTCTTTCAGCATTGCTTTCGGATAACGACGCTCCATACGCACGATCATTTTCTGCGCCGCATTGTACTCAGACACCAGTTTTTCTAACGCTTCACCCGCTAAAGCTGGTGCGCTGGCGTTGGTATGTAAGGAAGCACCATCCAGTGCGATGGAGATTTGGTACTGATCCATCGCTTCATCGTCTTTAATGTACTGTTCCTGCTTACCTTTCTTCACTTTGTACAGCGGCGGCTGGGCAATGTAAACGTGACCGCGTTCGATGATTTCCGGCATCTGACGATAGAAGAAGGTCAACAGCAGCGTACGAATGTGCGAACCGTCGACGTCCGCATCGGTCATGATGATGATGCTGTGATAACGCAGTTTGTCCGGGTTGTACTCGTCACGACCAATCCCGCAGCCAAGCGCGGTGATCAGCGTCGCCACTTCCTGGGAAGCCAGCATCTTATCGAAGCGGGCTTTCTCGACGTTGAGGATTTTACCTTTCAACGGCAGAATCGCCTGGTTCTTGCGGTTACGCCCCTGCTTCGCAGAGCCGCCCGCAGAGTCCCCTTCCACAAGGTACAGTTCAGAGAGCGCCGGATCGCGTTCCTGACAGTCCGCCAGTTTGCCCGGCAGGCCCGCTAAGTCGAGCGCACCTTTACGACGGGTCATTTCACGAGCGCGGCGCGCAGCTTCACGGGCGCGGGCAGCATCGATAATTTTGCCAACCACGATTTTCGCGTCGGTCGGATTTTCCAGCAGGTATTCTGCCAGCAGTTCGTTCATCTGCTGTTCAACCGCCGATTTCACCTCAGAAGAAACCAGTTTGTCTTTGGTCTGGGAGGAGAATTTCGGGTCCGGCACTTTCACGGAGACAACGGCAATCAGGCCTTCACGCGCATCATCGCCAGTGGCGCTGACTTTCGCTTTTTTGCTGTAGCCTTCTTTGTCCATGTAGGCGTTCAGGGTACGGGTCATCGCCGCACGGAAGCCTGCCAGGTGAGTACCGCCGTCACGCTGCGGAATGTTGTTGGTAAAGCAGTAGATGTTTTCCTGGAAGCCATCGTTCCACTGCAGCGCCACTTCAACGCCGATACCGTCTTTTTCGGTGGAGAAGTAGAAGATATTCGGGTGGATCGGCGTTTTGTTCTTGTTCAGATACTCAACGAACGCCTTGATACCGCCTTCATAGTGGAAGTGGTCTTCTTTACCATCACGCTTGTCTTTCAGACGAATGGAGACGCCGGAGTTGAGGAACGACAACTCACGCAGACGTTTCGCCAGAATTTCATATTCGAACTCGGTCACATTGGTGAAGGTTTCGAGGCTGGGCCAGAAACGCACCATCGTGCCGGTTTTATCGGTGTCGCCGGTAACCGCCAGCGGAGCCTGCGGTACACCGTGTTCGTAGATCTGACGGTGAATTTTACCCTCGCGCTGGATAACCAGCTCCAGTTTTTGCGACAGGGCGTTTACTACCGAAACACCAACGCCGTGCAGACCGCCGGACACTTTATAGGAGTTATCGTCAAATTTACCGCCTGCGTGCAGCACGGTCATGATCACTTCCGCCGCCGATACGCCCTCTTCCGGGTGAATACCGGTCGGAATACCGCGCCCATCGTCCTGTACAGAGACAGAGTTATCGGCGTGAATGGTGACGATAATTTCTTTACAGTGACCCGCGAGCGCTTCGTCGATAGCGTTATCTACCACCTCGAATACCATGTGGTGCAGACCGGTGCCGTCATCCGTGTCGCCGATATACATACCCGGGCGCTTACGCACCGCATCCAGCCCTTTCAGGACTTTGATACTGGAGGAGTCATAAGAATTCGACATCAACGTTTCTCGCTCATTTATACTTGGGTTAATCCGTTATTTTACCCTTTTCCACGGTAAACATCTTCGAATTTTCGTCCGACATGTCTATAACGTGTTCAGCACTGATCGCGCTGACAAAGACCTGTGATTGCGTCGCTTTTAAGCGGCTGGCAAGCAGCCCGCGACGCTCATCATCAAGCTCAGAGGCAAAATCATCTATCAGGTAGAGACACCGCCGCCCACTTTCACGGGTGAGGAACTCTCCTTGCGCCAGACGTAAGGCGCACATCAGCAGTTTAAGCTGCCCACGCGATAAGGTATCTTCCACCGGCGCACCGTCAGCGCGAATGCGTAAGTCCGCTTTATGCGGGCCGTGCGCGGTGTAGGTTAGCTGGCGATCGCGTTCAAAATTACGTTCCAGCACCTCAGCATATTCTGTCTCTTTCTCCCAGCCGCGCTGGAAAGAGAAAGTCAGAGAAAACTCAGGGAGAAATTGCTTACAGGTATCAGCCATATCGGCCGCGATACCGGCGCTATACTCCGCGCGCCAGGTGCTGATTTGCTCCGCCAGCGGGATCAATTCTTTATCCCACGGGCGTAGCTGTTCGTAACGAGTCACCTGGCGCAGCGCCGCATTACGCTGCTTGAGCAACCGCTTGAGATTGCTCCAGGCGGTGAAAAATCCAGGTTCGTTGTGAAAGCATCCCCAGTCGAGGAATGCTCTTCTGTATTTGGGGCCGCCGTTGAGTAAAGTAAACCCTTCTGGCGTTATCAGTTGCATCGGCATCAGATGCGCCAGCTCCGCGACTTTATGCCCGTCAGTACCGTCGATGCGGACTTTGCTGTCGCCCTGTTTGTCTTTGGTTAAGCCAATTGCTGTCTCGCGCTCTTCGCCCTGCAAACGCCCGTGGAGCACAAACGCTTCCTGCTCATGGCGAATAACGCGACCAATCTGCAAACTGCGAAACGCCCGACCATGGCCGAGCGTATAGATGGCTTCCAGCACGCTGGTTTTGCCACTGCCGTTGGCACCTACCAGAAAGTTAAAGCCGGGAGATAAAGCGAGATCCGCGGTTTCGATATTGCGGAAATCGCGGATCAACAAGCGGGTGAGGGACATTACAGTCTCATTGGCATGACAACATAGGCAGCCGACTGTGATGCGGCATCTTCAATCTGCACGCTGGAAACCGAATCGGTCAGCATCATGCGCACGTTTTCGCATTTCAGCGCGTTCAGGACATCCAGCACATAGCTCACGTTGAAGCCGATTTCCATCTCCGCACCGCTATAGGTAACGTCGAGGATCTCTTCCGCTTCTTCCTGTTCTGGGTTGTTGGCGGTGATTTTCAGCTGGTTTTCGCTGACATACAGACGCACACCGCGGAATTTCTCGTTAGAGAGAATTGCCGCACGAGCAAACGCCTGCTTGAGCAGATCGCAGCCAGCTTCCAGATGTTTGTCCGGGTTCTTCGGCAGAACGCGGCGGTAATCCGGGAAGCGACCATCCACCAGTTTCGAGGTGAAGATAAAGTCGCCAACGTGAGCGCGAATGTTGTTGCTGCCAATCTGCACGCGCAGCGGATTGTCGCCGCCGTCGAGCATACGCATCAGTTCAATCACGCCTTTACGCGGCACGATCACCGAATGGCTTGGCAAAGATTGACCAATTGGCATTGAACAGACTGCCAGACGGTGGCCGTCGGTCGCCACAGTGCGCAGTTCTTCACCTTCGGTTTCAAACAGCATACCGTTTAAGTAATAACGAACGTCCTGATGCGCCATCGAAAACTGGGTCGCTTCAATCAGACGCTTCATCGTCGCCTGTGGCAGGGTAAATTCGACTTCGCTCTGCCAGTCATCGAGGTTCGGGAAATCCGCCGCTGGCAGGGTAGACAGCGAAAAACGGCTACGCCCGGAGCGCACCAGCATCCGCTCACCTTCCAGCTGCACGGCAATTTCCGCGCCTTCAGGCAGACCACGGCAGATATCAAAGAATTTGCGCGCCGGAACGGTCGTCGCCCCTGGTTCGTGCGGCTGAACCAGCGCAACGCGTGCCACCATTTCCATCTCGAGATCAGTACCGGTCAGCGACAACGTACCGTCAGCAACCTGTAACAGCAGATTACCGAGAATCGGTAGCGTAGGACGACCACCTAACGGACCGCTCACCTGTTGTAGCGGTTTTAATAAATGCTCACGTTCTACGGTAAATTTCATAGGTTTACGATGACAATGTTCTGATTAAATTAGAGAAATCTTCTTTGATATCGTGGCTCTCTTCACGCAATTGCTCGATCTTACGGCAGGCATGAAGCACCGTCGTGTGGTCACGACCACCAAACGCATCGCCAATCTCCGGCAGACTGTGGTTAGTCAGTTCTTTCGCCAGCGCCATCGCCATCTGACGTGGACGCGCTACCGAGCGGGATCGACGTTTGGAAAGGAGATCCGCAACTTTGATCTTGTAGTACTCTGCCACCGTCTTCTGAATATTGTCGATAGTGACCAGTTTTTCCTGCAAAGCCAGTAAGTCGCGCAGCGCCTCACGTACGAAGTCAATCGTGATCGCCCGTCCGGTAAAGTTGGCGTTAGCAATGACGCGGTTCAGCGCCCCTTCCAACTCACGTACGTTAGATCGTAGACGCTTGGCGATAAAGAACGCCACTTCGCCCGGCAAACGAATGTCGTTTTCGTCGGCCTTTTTCATCAGGATCGCCACGCGGGTTTCCAGCTCTGGCGGTTCGATCGCCACAGTCAGCCCCCAGCCGAAGCGAGATTTCAAACGATCCTCAACACCGTTGATCTCTTTCGGATAGCGATCCGACGTGAGGATGATCTGCTGATTACCTTCCAGCAGGGCGTTAAAGGTATGGAAAAACTCTTCCTGGGATCGTTCTTTATTGGCGAAAAACTGAATATCGTCGATCAGCAGCGCATCAACGGAACGGTAGTAGCGTTTAAACTCTTCGATCGCATTGTTTTGCAGGGCTTTTACCATGTCCTGAACAAAGCGTTCGGAGTGCATATAAACCACTTTGGCATTCGGCTTGCGCGCCATAATGCCATTACCCACCGCATGCAGCAGGTGAGTTTTACCCAGCCCCGTGCCGCCATAAAGGAACAGCGGGTTATAGGCGCCGCCCGGGTTGTCTGCCACCTGGCGAGCCGCCGCGCGCGCCAGTTGGTTAGATTTACCTTCGACGAAGTTATCAAACGTATGTTTAACGTTGACGTTGGAACGATAGGTCGGTTCTGCCGGAGCCGGAACGTTATCCCAGCCTGAGCGCGTAGAAGGCGCAGCACGTTGCGGCTGCACCTGCGCTGCCTGAGCGGGTGCAACTGTATTGCTGGCAGGGACTTTCAGCGTTTGTGTCACGGGCTTTGTGCCCACTTCAAAACGCAGCTGTGGGGCATCCGCTCCACAGAAACTGGTTAGCAGTCCATTGATATTATTGAGGTACTTGTCCCTTACCCAATCGAGGACAAAACGGTTTGGCGCGTACAAGGCCAGCGTGTTATCGCTCAGTTCCGCCTGCAATGGGCGTATCCACATACTGAATTCTGTGGCTGGTAACTCATCCTGCAATCGGGCAAGACACTGCTGCCAAAGCGAAAGTGACACGGCGGACTCCACTCGAACAAAAGTCGATTATGACTAAGGCTGAAACATTCATGATTGTTGACGCACGTCGAAAAGACCCTGCATGAGGGTGACGCACGAACCGCTGTCTGCGGTTATATGCCCGATCAAGATCCTGCAAAACGATCGGGACCGCGGATCATAGCCTAAACTGCGCAAGAGATCTTCTGTTTCTCACAGATTTTCCCGATTTATCCACAGGGCTTTCCAGAACTCGCTAAGTGTAAACGATCCTGCCGCAAGGCGGGCACGATTTACGCCGCATATTGGAAAATTTAATGACCTTAGACAAAATTAGGCTTAATCGATCTAATAAAGATCCTGGACGATCCTTGCGCTTTACCCGGTAGCCCGTATAATCCTCGCCCCGGCGCGCCATGCTGGTTTTCACTGGTGTGAGACCGTACATTTTCTCAGCGAAAAGGTGCGGAAAAGCGCGGTAAATAAGGAAAGAGAATTGACTCCGGAGTGTACAATTATTACAATCCGGCCTCTTTAATCACCCATGGCTTCGGTGTCCATCGTTTCATTTTTCGGCGGATATCCAATAAAGCCATTGAATTTATTCAAGTTTAGGTAGAAATCGCCATGAAACGCACTTTTCAACCGTCTGTACTGAAGCGCAACCGTTCTCACGGCTTCCGTGCTCGTATGGCTACTAAAAATGGTCGTCAGGTTCTGGCACGTCGTCGTGCTAAAGGCCGCGCTCGTCTGACCGTTTCTAAGTAATATAGCTAACCCCTGCGTGGTTAAGCTCGCATTTCCCAGGGAGTTACGTTTGTTAACTCCCAGTCAATTCACATTCGTCTTCCAGCAGCCACAACGGGCTGGCACGCCGCAAATTACCATTCTCGGCCGCCTGAATTCGCTGGGGCATCCCCGTATCGGTCTTACTGTCGCCAAGAAAAACGTTCGACGCGCGCATGAACGCAATCGGATTAAACGTCTGACGCGTGAAAGCTTCCGTCTGCGCCAACATGAACTCCCGGCTATGGATTTCGTGGTGGTGGCGAAAAAAGGGGTTGCCGACCTCGATAACCGTGCTCTCTCGGAAGCGTTGGAAAAATTATGGCGCCGCCACTGTCGCCTGGCTCGCGGGTCCTGATAGCCCTCATTCGGGTCTATCAACGCCTGATTAGTCCGCTACTCGGGCCGCATTGTCGTTTCACTCCAACCTGTTCAAGCTACGGAATTGAGGCATTGCGCAGGTTTGGAGTGATAAAAGGCAGTTGGTTGACGGTGAAACGCGTATTAAAATGCCACCCTTTACACCCTGGTGGTGACGATCCCGTCCCGCCCGGACCATTTGATACCAGAGAACACTAACGATGGATTCGCAACGCAATCTTTTAGTCATCGCTTTGCTGTTCGTGTCTTTCATGATCTGGCAAGCCTGGGAGCAGGATAAAAACCCGCAACCTCAGGCCCAACAGACCACGCAGACAACGACCACCGCAGCGGGTAGCGCCGCCGACCAGGGCGTACCGGCCAGTGGCCAGGGGAAACTGATTTCGGTTAAGACCGACGTGCTTGATCTGACCATCAACACCCGTGGTGGTGATGTTGAACAGGCTCTGCTCCCGGCTTACCCGAAAGAGCTGAACTCTACCCAGCCGTTCCAGCTGCTGGAAACTTCACCGCAGTTTATTTATCAGGCACAGAGCGGTCTGACCGGTCGTGATGGCCCGGATAACCCGGCTAACGGCCCGCGTCCGCTGTATAACGTTGAAAAAGACGCTTATGTGTTGGCTGAAGGTCAAAACGAACTGCAGGTGCCGATGACGTATACCGACGCGGCAGGCAACACGTTTACCAAAACGTTTGTCCTGAAACGTGGTGATTACGCTGTCAACGTCAACTACAACGTGCAGAACGCTGGCGAAAAACCGCTGGAGATCTCCACCTTTGGCCAGTTGAAGCAATCCATCAATCTGCCACCGCATCTCGACACTGGAAGCAGCAACTTCGCACTGCATACCTTCCGTGGCGCAGCGTACTCCACGCCTGACGAGAAGTACGAGAAATACAAGTTCGATACCATTGCCGATAACGAAAACCTGAACATCTCTTCGAAAGGTGGTTGGGTGGCGATGCTGCAACAGTATTTCGCGACTGCGTGGATCCCGCATAACGACGGCACCAACAACTTCTACACCGCTAATCTGGGTAACGGCATCGCCGCTATCGGCTATAAATCTCAGCCGGTACTGGTTCAGCCAGGTCAGACTGGCGCGATGAACAGCACCCTGTGGGTTGGCCCGGAAATCCAGGACAAAATGGCAGCTGTTGCTCCGCACCTGGATCTGACCGTTGATTACGGTTGGTTGTGGTTCATCTCTCAGCCGCTGTTCAAACTGCTGAAATGGATCCATAGCTTTGTGGGTAACTGGGGCTTCTCCATTATCATCATCACCTTTATCGTTCGTGGCATCATGTACCCGCTGACCAAAGCGCAGTACACCTCCATGGCGAAGATGCGTATGCTGCAGCCGAAGATTCAGGCTATGCGTGAGCGTCTGGGCGATGACAAACAGCGTATCAGCCAGGAAATGATGGCGCTGTACAAAGCTGAGAAGGTTAACCCGCTGGGCGGCTGCTTCCCGCTGATTATCCAGATGCCAATCTTCCTGGCGTTGTACTACATGCTGATGGGTTCCGTTGAACTGCGTCAGGCGCCGTTTGCACTGTGGATCCACGACCTGTCTGCACAGGACCCGTACTACATCCTGCCGATCCTGATGGGCGTAACGATGTTCTTCATTCAGAAGATGTCGCCGACCACTGTGACCGACCCGATGCAGCAGAAGATCATGACCTTTATGCCGGTCATCTTCACCGTGTTCTTCCTGTGGTTCCCGTCAGGTCTGGTGCTGTACTATATCGTCAGCAACCTGGTTACCATTATTCAGCAGCAGCTGATTTACCGTGGTCTGGAAAAACGTGGCCTGCATAGCCGCGAGAAGAAAAAATCCTGATTCGGTGAGTTTTCGCTAAAATAAGGGCGGTCAGTTGACCGCCTTTTTTCTTTTCGTAGGGCGGATAAGCACCGCGCATCCGCCACACAAAGCAACAGGAACATCATGAGCGATAATGACACTATCGTAGCCCAGGCCACGCCTCCGGGACGTGGCGGCGTTGGCATCCTGCGCATCTCCGGCCTCAAAGCCCGTGAAGTTGCCGAAACCGTGCTGGGTAAACTGCCTAAGCCGCGCTACGCCGATTATCTTCCGTTTAAAGACGCCGACGGCAGCGTGCTCGATCAGGGGATTGCGCTATGGTTCCCTGGCCCGAACTCGTTCACCGGCGAAGATGTGCTGGAACTGCAGGGTCATGGCGGTCCGGTGATCCTCGACCTGCTGTTAAAACGTATTCTGACCATTCCCGGCCTGCGGATTGCCCGACCGGGTGAGTTTTCCGAACGCGCGTTTCTTAACGATAAACTCGACTTAGCCCAGGCAGAAGCGATTGCCGATCTGATCGATGCCAGCTCGGAACAGGCAGCCCGTTCGGCGCTTAATTCGCTGCAAGGCGCATTCTCCGCACGGGTCAACCATCTGGTGGAAGCCCTCACCCACTTGCGCATTTACGTCGAAGCGGCGATTGATTTCCCCGATGAAGAGATCGATTTCCTCTCCGACGGCAAAATTGAAGCCCAGCTCAATGACGTAATTGCCGATCTCGACGCGGTACGCGCCGAAGCTCGTCAGGGCAGCCTGTTGCGCGAAGGGATGAAGGTGGTGATTGCCGGACGTCCTAACGCCGGTAAATCCAGCCTGCTAAACGCGCTGGCTGGCCGTGAAGCGGCGATCGTAACTGATATCGCCGGAACCACGCGTGACGTGCTGCGTGAGCATATCCACATTGACGGAATGCCGCTGCATATCATCGATACCGCCGGGTTACGTGAAGCCAGTGACGAAGTGGAACGTATTGGTATCGAGCGTGCGTGGCAGGAAATTGAACAGGCCGACCGCGTACTGTTTATGGTCGATGGCACCACGACAGACGCTGTTGATCCGGCAGAGATCTGGCCGGAATTTATCGCCCGTCTGCCTGCGAAACTACCGATCACCGTGGTGCGCAATAAAGCCGATATCACCGGCGAAACGCTGGGAATGAGCGAAGTGAACGGTCACGCGTTGATTCGTCTCTCGGCAAGAACTGGTGAAGGTGTGGACGTGCTGCGTAACCATCTCAAACAGAGCATGGGCTTTGACACCAACATGGAAGGCGGCTTCCTGGCGCGCCGTCGTCACCTACAGGCGCTGGAACAGGCGGCGGAGCATTTGCAGCAAGGTAAAGCACAGCTGTTGGGCGCATGGGCTGGCGAATTGCTGGCGGAAGAGCTGCGCCTGGCGCAGCAGAACTTGAGCGAGATTACCGGGGAGTTTACCTCTGACGACCTACTGGGGCGGATTTTCTCCAGCTTCTGTATCGGTAAGTAACCGCACTTACGAAGCCGCATCTGGTAGTCAGGATGCGGCTTTGTTTTCCTGTTTGCATTCTTTTTATTAATCAATTCATCTTATAAAGATTAAAATTTTAATGCAGCGTATTTTTCTGAAAAAAACATTTAATAATGCATCTCGAACGATTGTGATTCGATTCACATTTAATAAACTTAGGAATAGATATAAAAATCTTAATGTAATAGTGTAGCAACATGTCTTTCGAGGATAAGTGCATTATGAATATCTTACATATATGTGTGACCTCAAAGTGGTTCAATATTGACAACAAGATTGTCGATCACCGCCCTTAATTTGCCCTTCTGTAGCTATCACCAGAGTCAAACCAATTAGATTCAATGTGATCTATTAGTTTGCCATGCCTTAATTTTACCTTTTAGACAAGCCATTATTGCTTTATCTATTTGCTCGTCTAAATAAATGTACTCACATACATAAATATGGTGAATTAATGGTTATTGCAGACGCAATATTCACAGGGATCACTGTAATTAAAATAAATGAAGGATTATGCAATGGAAAACTTTAAACATCTCCCTGAACCGTTCCGCATTCGTGTTATTGAGCCAGTAAAACGTACGACTCGCGCTTACCGTGAAGAAGCGATTATTAAATCTGGTATGAACCCGTTCCTGCTGGATAGCGAAGATGTGTTTATCGATTTACTGACCGACAGCGGCACCGGGGCGGTAACCCAAAGTATGCAGGCAGCGATGATGCGCGGCGACGAAGCCTACAGTGGCAGCCGCAGCTACTATGCGTTAGCCGAGTCAGTAAAAAATATCTTTGGTTATCAATACACTATTCCGACTCACCAGGGCCGTGGCGCAGAGCAAATCTATATTCCAGTACTGATTAAAAAACGCGAGCAGGAAAAAGGTCTGGATCGCAGCAAAATGGTGGCGTTCTCTAACTATTTCTTCGATACCACTCAGGGCCATAGCCAGATTAACGGCTGTACCGTGCGTAACGTCTATATCAAAGAAGCCTTCGATACTGGCGTACGTTACGACTTTAAAGGCAACTTTGACCTCGAAGGATTAGAACGCGGTATTGAAGAAGTTGGCCCGAATAACGTGCCGTATATCGTTGCGACCATTACCAGCAACTCCGCAGGCGGCCAGCCGGTTTCACTGGCAAATATGAAAGCGATGTACAGCATTGCGAAGAAATACGATATTCCGGTAGTGATGGACTCCGCCCGCTTTGCCGAAAACGCCTATTTCATCAAACAGCGTGAAGCGGAATATAAAGACTGGACTATCGAGCAGATCACTCGCGAAACCTATAAATATGCAGATATGCTGGCGATGTCCGCCAAGAAAGATGCGATGGTGCCGATGGGCGGCCTGCTGTGCGTGAAAGACGACAGCTTCTTCGATGTCTACACCGAATGCAGAACGCTGTGCGTAGTGCAGGAAGGCTTCCCGACTTATGGTGGTCTGGAAGGCGGTGCGATGGAGCGTCTGGCGGTGGGTCTGTATGACGGCATGAACCATGACTGGCTGGCTTATCGTATTGCGCAGGTGCAGTATCTGGTCGATGGTCTGGAAGAGATTGGCGTAGTATGCCAGCAGGCGGGCGGTCATGCGGCGTTCGTTGATGCCGGTAAACTGTTGCCACATATCCCGGCAGATCAATTCCCGGCACAGGCACTGGCGTGCGAATTGTATAAAGTCGCCGGTATCCGTGCGGTAGAAATTGGTTCCTTCCTGTTAGGTCGCGATCCGAAAACCGGTAAACAACTGCCTTGCCCGGCAGAACTGCTGCGTTTAACCATTCCACGCGCAACATATACCCAAACACATATGGACTTCATTATTGAAGCCTTCAAACATGTGAAAGAGAACGCGACAAATATTAAAGGATTAACCTTTACCTACGAACCAAAAGTATTGCGTCACTTCACCGCAAAACTGAAAGAAGTTTAATTAACACTACAGAGTGGCTATAAGGATGTTAGCCACTCTATTTCCCCTACATCCTCATAACAAAAATAGCCTTCCTCTAAAGGTGGCATCATGACTGATCAATCAGAAAAAAAGCACTCTGCATTTTGGGGTGTTATGGTTATAGCCGGTACAGTAATTGGCGGTGGGATGTTTGCTTTACCTGTTGACCTTGCCGGTGCCTGGTTTTTTTGGGGCGCTTTTATTCTTATTATCGCCTGGTTTTCAATGTTACATTCAGGCCTATTATTATTAGAAGCAAACTTAAATTACCCCGTCGGCTCCAGTTTTAACACCATCACCAAAGATTTAATTGGCAACACCTGGAACATTATTAGCGGTATTACCGTTGCCTTCGTTCTCTATATTCTCACTTATGCTTATATCTCTGCTAACGGCGCAATCATTAGCGAAACGATATCGATGAATTTGGGCTATCACGCTAATCCACGCATTGTCGGGATCTGTACGGCCATTTTCGTTGCCAGCGTATTGTGGATAAGCTCTTTAGCCGCCAGTCGTATTACCTCGTTGTTCCTCGGGCTGAAGATTATCTCCTTTGTGATCGTGTTTGGTTCTTTCTTCTTCCAGGTCGATTATTCCATTCTGCGCGATTCCACCAGCACGACTGCGGGGACGTCTTACTTCCCGTATATCTTTATGGCTTTGCCGGTGTGTCTGGCGTCATTTGGTTTCCACGGCAATATTCCCAGTCTCATTATTTGCTATGGCAAAAAGAAAGATAAACTAATCAAAAGCGTAGTTTTCGGCTCGCTGCTGGCACTGGTGATTTATCTCTTCTGGCTTTATTGCACGATGGGGAATATCTCGCGAGAAAGTTTTAAAGCGATTATCTCCTCGGGCGGCAACGTTGATTCACTGGTAAAAACGTTCCTCGGCACCAAACAGCATGGCATTATCGAATTTTGCCTGCTGGTGTTCTCCAACTTAGCTGTCGCCAGTTCGTTCTTTGGCGTCACGCTTGGGCTGTTCGATTACCTGGCGGATCTGTTTAAGATTGATAACTCCCACGGCGGACGTTTCAAAACCGTGCTGTTAACCTTCCTGCCACCCGCTTTGTTGTATCTCGTCTTCCCGAATGGCTTTATTTACGGGATTGGCGGTGCAGGACTGTGCGCCACCATCTGGGCGGTCATTATCCCCGCGGTGCTGGCAATCAAAGCACGCAAGAAGTTTCCCAATCAGATATTCACGGTCTGGGGCGGCAATCTTATTCCGGCGATTGTCATTCTCTTTGGTATCACCGTGATTTTGTGCTGGTTCGGCAACGTATTTAACGTGTTACCTAAATTTGGCTAAGCCCTTAAAGAAGCCAGCGGTCATTCGCTGGCTTCTTGCCTGAAAGGAAATCTCGTTTGTCCAAATGGCAACTCGCCTGATTCTCCTTCACCACGTATGCTTTGCGTCACCTTCCCGTCAGGACGCTTTATCCCATGTCCCGCTTTTTAATTTGTAGTTTTGCTCTGGTTTTACTCTATCCCGCAGGTATTGATATGTACCTGGTCGGCTTACCGCGCATCGCCGCCGATCTCAATGCCAGCGAAGCGCAGTTGCATATTGCGTTCTCCGTTTACCTTGCGGGGATGGCAGCAGCAATGTTATTTGCCGGGAAAGTGGCCGACCGTTCAGGGAGAAAACCTGTCGCCATCCCCGGCGCGGCGTTATTTATTATCGCCTCTGTGCTCTGTTCACTGGCTGAAACCAGCGCGTTATTTCTTGCAGGACGCTTTCTGCAGGGACTCGGCGCGGGCTGTTGCTACGTGGTGGCATTCGCGATTTTACGCGACACGCTGGACGATCGACGTCGGGCAAAAGTGCTGTCATTACTCAACGGCATTACCTGCATCATTCCGGTGTTAGCGCCAGTGCTTGGCCACCTGATTATGCTTAAGTTCCCGTGGCAGAGCCTGTTCTGGGTAATGGCGCTGATGGGTGTCGCGGTACTCGTGTTGTCATTGTTTATTTTAAAAGAAACCCGCCCTGCGGCACCTGCCGTTTCGGGCAAAACACGAGAAAATAACGAGTCTTTGCTTAACCGCTTTTTCCTCAGCCGAGTGCTTATCACCACCCTCAGCGTCTCAGTCATACTTACCTTCGTGAATACGTCGCCAGTATTGATGATGGAAATCATGGGCTTTGCGCGCGGAGAATACGCCACCATTATGGCGTTGACCGCAGGTGTTAGCATGACCGTATCATTCTCCACGCCATTTGCGTTGGGGATTTTTAAGCCACGTACGTTGATGATCACCTCACAGGTGTTATTTCTGGCGGCGGGAATCATCCTAGCGGTTTCGCCTTCCCATGCAGTTTCGCTGTTTGGCATCACGTTGATTTGCGCTGGTTTTTCGGTGGGATTCGGCGTGGCAATGAGTCAGGCGTTAGGGCCGTTTTCATTACGCGCGGGCGTAGCCAGTTCGACATTAGGCATTGCACAGGTTTGCGGTTCATCACTGTGGATTTGGCTAGCGGCGGTAGTCGGCGTAGGCGCATGGAATATGCTGATCGGGATTCTGATTGCCTGTAGCATAGTGAGCCTGTTGCTGATTATGCTCGTCGCGCCTGGACGCCCCGTTACCGCTCATGAAGAAATCCATCACCACACTTGATCTGAATTTGCTGCTCTGCCTGCAACTGCTGATGCAGGAGCGCAGCGTGACCAAAGCGGCGAAGCGGATGAACGTGACGCCTTCGGCGGTGAGCAAATCTCTGGCAAAGCTTCGGATATGGTTTGATGACCTGCTCTTTGTGAACTCACCGCTGGGCCTGACGCCAACGCCGCTGATGGTCAGCATGGAACAAAATCTGGCGGAGTGGATGCAAATGAGCAATCTGCTGCTGGATAAACCGCACCACCAAACGCCACGTGGTCTGAAGTTTGAGCTGGCAGCAGAATCGCCGCTGATGATGATTATGTTTAATGCGCTGTCGAAACATATTTACCAGCGTTACCCACAGGCGACGATTAAACTGCGCAACTGGGATTATGACTCGTTGGATGCAATTATTCGTGGCGAAGTGGATATCGGTTTTACCGGACGAGAAAGCCACCCTCGCTCGCGAGAACAGCTTAGCCTTCTGCCGTTGTCTATTGATTATGACGTATTATTTACGGACTTACCGTGCGTCTGGTTGCGCAAAGATCATCCGGCGCTGCGTGAAGAATGGGATCTGGATACTTTTTTACGTTATCCACATATCAGCATTTGCTGGGAACAGAGCGATACCTGGGCGCTGGACAATGTGTTGCAGGAATCAGGACGCGAACGCACGATTGCCATGAGTCTGCCGGAATTCGAGCAGTCACTGTTTATGGCGGCGCAGCCCGACAATCTGCTACTGGCGACCGCACCGCGCTACTGTCAGTACTACAACCAACTCCACCAGCTTCCACTGGTTGCACTCCCTCTCCCGTTTGACGAAATCCAGCAAAAAAAGCTGGAAGTGCCGTTTACTCTGCTGTGGCACAAACGGAACAGCCATAACCCGAAGATCGTCTGGTTACGGGAAACAATTAAAAATCTTTACGCCTCGATGACATAATTAAATCGTATAAAACGCGACCATATTTCGCGATAAAATGTAAAAAACATGTAATAAATTTGTCTGAATCGAACTTTTCGCCGCTTTAGTCTGTCCATAATTTCAGTAAATGATTACTCTGTATTCATAATGGACCATTAAGCATGGAGCGAAAAATGGCGACTCACTTTGCCCGAGGGATTTTAACGGAAGGACACCTGATATCTGTTCGTCTACCCTCCCAGTGTCATCAAGAAGCCCTAAATCTTCCCCCTCATCGTCAAAGTCGTTTCCTGGCGTCCAGAGGTTTACTCGCAGAACTGATGTTCTTGCTGTACGGCATTAGTGAATTGCCGGAAATCGTCACCCAGGCAAAAGGAAAGCCGGTTTTCCACGATAGAAATTTACCCTCATTTTCAATAGCCTATGCCGGAAACATGGTCGGAGTGGCGTTAACAACTGAAGGTGAATGTGGCCTCGATATGGAACTACAGCGCGCGACTCGTGGGTTTCATAGCCCTCACGCGCCCGATAACCATGCTTTTTCCAGCAATGAATCACTATGGATCAGTAAGCAAAACGATCCTAACGAAGCGCGAGCGCAGCTCATCACGCTGCGCCGAAGCGTGCTAAAACTTACCGGTGATGTTTTGAATGACGACCCGCGAAATCTGCAGTTGATGCCCATTGCGGGACGCCTGAAATGTGCCCATGTAAATCATGTAGAAGCGATATGCGACGCAGAGGAAGTGCTGGTATGGTCCGTGGCGGTCAGCCCAGCGATTGAAAAGCTCAATGTCTGGGAGTTTGATGGCAAGCAAGGCTGGAAAAGCCTGCCGGATATTCACAGCCGCGCCAATAATCCTACCAGCCGGATGATGCGTTTTGCCCAGCTCTCTACCGTGAAGTCATTTTTGCCAAATTGATAGACAACCACAGGAGTCATCATGTCTGAAAAATTGAAGGTGGTTACGTTATTGGGAAGCCTGCGCAAAGGTTCATTTAATGGCATGGTTGCACGTACGCTGCCAAAAATTGCCCCAGCGGGTATGGAGGTTAACGCGTTGCCATCTATTGCTGACATTCCCTTATATGACGCAGACGTACAGCAGGAAGACGGTTTTCCAGCAACGGTTGAAGCTCTGGCGGAACAGATTCGTCAGGCGGATGGTGTGGTGATCGTGACGCCGGAATATAACTACTCGGTGCCGGGTGGACTGAAAAATGCCATCGACTGGCTTTCCCGCCTGCCCGATCAGCCATTGGCCGGTAAACCGGTGTTGATTCAGACCAGTTCAATGGGCGTAATTGGCGGCGCACGCTGTCAGTATCATCTGCGCCAGATTCTGGTCTTCCTGGATGCAATGGTAATGAACAAACCAGAGTTTATGGGCGGCGTGATTCAGAACAAAGTCGATCCACAGACTGGAGAAGTGATTGATCAGGGAACGCTGGACCACCTGACCGGGCAGTTGACCGCATTTGGCGAGTTTATTCAACGGGTTAAGATCTAAATAAAAAACCCGCCAGCAATCATGCATGGCGGGTTTTTAAGGCGCTATCGATTTTAGTGGGCGTCGATAAAGACAATTTTCAGCACAAACAGCAGCGCCACGATAATCACGCACGGGCTAAGGTCGCGCAGACGGCCTGTACCGATTTTCATCACGCAGTAGGAGATAAAGCCCAGCGCAATACCTTCGGTAATCGAGAAGCTAAACGGCATCATCACGGCAGTAATAAACGCCGGAACGGATTCGGTGAGATCCTGCCATTTCACACGCGCAAGACTTGAGGTCATCAGTACGCCAACGTAAATGAGCGCGCCAGCCGCGGCGTAGCCAGGCACCATCCCCGCCAGCGGCGACAGGAAGATAACCAGCAGGAACAGCAAACCAACAACCACTGCCGTCAGACCAGTACGCCCACCAACGGAAACACCGGAGGAGGACTCAATATACGCCGTAACAGAAGAAGTACCGATAAACGAACCGGTCACGGAAGAGATACTGTCGACATACAGCGCCTGCTTCATGCGCGGGAATTTACCTTTCTCATCCGCCAGACCTGCTTTATCAGTCACGCCAATCAGCGTACCGGAGGAGTCAAACAGGTTAACCAGCATGAAAGAGAAAATCACGCCAGCCAGTCCGAGGTTGAATGAACCAGCTAAATCCACATGCCCCACCACGGTCATCACGCTCGGCGGCGCGGAGACAATGCCGTTGTAGTGCACATCACCCAGCATCCAGCCTAGTAGCGTTGTCACCACGATAGAAACCAGCACCGCTGCGTGAATGTTACGTGAAGCCAGAATGGCGATGATGAAGAAGCCGAGGATACCCAGCAGCACGCTGTGAGAAGTCAGATTACCGATACTCACCAGCGTTTCCGGATTAGCGACAATCACACCTGCGTTTTTCAGCCCCATCATGCCGATGAACAGGCCGATACCGCTGGTGATCCCCACACGCAGACTCACCGGAATGTTGGCAATCATCCAGTAGCGAACGCGGAAGATTGTCAGTAACAGCAGACCAATAGCGCCCCAGAAGATTGCGCCCATCCCGACCTGCCACGGTAAGCCCATCGCCTGCACAACGACAAAGGCGAAGAATGCGTTCAGCCCCATGGCGGGTGCCAGCGCGACTGGCAGGTTAGCAAACAGCCCCATCAGAATACTGCCGAACGCAGCAATCAGACAGGTGGTGACGAAGACGGCGCTGGTGTCCATGCCAGCAACGCCGAGAATTTGCGGGTTAACAAAAACGATGTAAACCATCGTCAGGAAGGTGGTAAAACCGGCGATCACTTCGGTCCGTGCCGTCGTGCCATGTTCGCGCAGTTTAAACACGCGTTCCAGCATCCCCTGGCCAGAAGCCTGGGTTGTGTGTTGTTGACTCATTATCTATTTCCGAACAAGGAGGGAAAATACGTCGCTATCGTATACCAAAATGAGACAATATGGACGGCTGAAGATAACTTTTTTTCATTGTATTTGCTTATACGGCAACGATTGCGTCATGCGAATATGCCTGACGAAAACGTTAAACTAACGATAAAGGAAAGACATGTCCCAGATAGAAGCGGTATTTTTCG
Organism: Escherichia sp. E3659; assembly: GCF_005781135.1. Taxonomy (NCBI): domain Bacteria; kingdom Pseudomonadati; phylum Pseudomonadota; class Gammaproteobacteria; order Enterobacterales; family Enterobacteriaceae; genus Escherichia; species Escherichia sp. E3659. The sequence continues at coordinate 75,203 of NZ_VATQ01000026.1, forward strand.
ACTGCGACGGTACGCTGGTCGACAGCGAGGTCATTTGCTCCCGTGCCTATGTCACGATGTTCAGGGAATTTGGCATTAACGTTGACCTTGAAGAAATTTTTACCCGCTTTAAAGGCGTAAAACTCTACGAAATCATCGACATCATTAGCAAAGAACAGGGCGTAGAAATGGTCCGTGCCGATGCCGAACACGTTTACCGTGCGGAAGTGGCGCGCCTGTTTGATAGCGAGCTTGAGGTGATTGCAGGAGCGAACGAATTGCTGGCTAGTGTGAAAGTGCCGATGTGCGTCGTCTCTAACGGCCCGGTCAGCAAGATGCAGCATTCGCTTGGTAAGCTCAACATGCTGCACTATTTCCCGGAAAAACTGTTCAGCGGTTACGACATTCAGCGTTGGAAGCCCGACCCGGCGTTAATGTTCCATGCGGCAAAAGCGATGAATGTGAACGTTGAAAACTGCATTCTGGTCGATGACTCCAGCGCCGGTGCGCAGTCAGGAATCGATGCTGGTATGGAAGTGTTTTACTTCTGCGCTGACCCGCACAATAAGCCGATCGTTCATCCGAAAGTCACCACCTTTACCGAGTTGGCGCAGTTACCTGCACTCTGGAAGGCACGAGGCTGGAATATTACGGCATAACGATTCAAACTCCCTTCACTTACCCCGCTTAATCTGGCAAAAATGGATAAGTAACGGGAGTTTGATATGTCTGTTCAACGTCGGGTAATACATCACGCGTCTACCAGGATTCGGTATTTAATGTCCGAAAACAAACTCTTTAAGCTAAGCGGGATGCTTTATCTTTGGGCTACTCAAAAGCAGACAGGATGTTTCTATGACTCAAAATATCAGGCCGTTACCCCTATTCAAATATCATCCGCAACCACTGGAAACAAGTGCATTTAAGCAGGATAAAACCGTAGAGTGCGATTGCTGTGAACAACCGACGTCGGTTTATTACTCTGGTCCTTTTTATTGCGTTGATGAAGTTGAATATCTCTGTCCGTGGTGCATTGCGGACGGTTCTGCGGCAGAAAAGTTTGCAGGTAGTTTTCAGGATGATACAAACATCGAAGGCGTTGAATTTGAGTATGATGAAGAGGACGAATTTGCTGGTGTTAAGAACACATATCCTGACGATATGCTGAAAGAGTTGGTTGAACGCACGCCAGGTTATCATGGATGGCAGCAGGAATTCTGGCTCGCACATTGTGGCGATTTCTGTGCTTTTATCGGCTATGTGGGCTGGAATGAGATAAAAGATCGCCTAGATGAATTTGCCAATCTTGAAGAAGATTGTGAAAATTTCGGTATTAAAAATTCTGATCTAGCTAAATGTTTGCAAAACGGCGGTGATTGTCAGGGTTATCTGTTCCGCTGTCTCCACTGCGGCAAGCTGAGACTGTGGGGCGATTTTTCGTAATGCTACTCTGCCCGGTAAATTTTACCGGGCAGAGTGCCTGGTGCAGCGCACGCTTAGCGTTACGCTTTCGAATCTTTCTCTGCCAGCAATTTATCCAGCTCATCGCCGCCGACGTGACGGAAATCCTGACCTTTCACGTAGTAGAAGATGTATTCGCAGATATTCTGGCAGCGGTCACCGATACGTTCGATTGAACGCGCACAGAACAGCGCGGTAAGTACGCTCGGAATGGTACGCGAATCTTCCATCATGTAGGTCATCAGTTGACGAACAATCCCTTCGTACTCCTGATCGACTTTTTTATCTTCACGATAAATACGTACCGCTTCGTCAATGTCCATCCGCGCGAACGCGTCCAGCACGTCGTGCAGCATCTGGATGGTATGACGGCCCAGCGACTCCAGACTTACCAGCAACGGCTGATGCTGCTGGGAGAATTTCTCCAGTGCAGTGCGACAGATTTTGTCCGCCACGTCGCCAATACGCTCCAGCTCGGAAATGGTTTTACTGATCACCATCACCAGACGCAGGTCGCTCGCCGTCGGCTGACGTTTGGCAATAATGCGCACGCAGGCTTCATCGATTGCCACTTCCATCATGTTGACGTTCTTGTCGCCTTCGATCACGCGTTTTGCCAGATCGCTGTCCTGGTTGTGCATCGCGGTGATCGCATCAGAAAGCTGCTGCTCCACCATGCCGCCCATGGTCATCACCTGCGTGCGGATGCTTTCCAGTTCGGCGTTGAACTGGCCGGAAATATGTTTATTAAGATTGAGACTGTCCATAACGCACTCCTGAATCAACCGTAACGACCGGTGATGTAGTCTTCTGTTTGTTTCTTCGCTGGCTTGGTGAACAGATCGTCCGTGTTGCTGAACTCAATCAATTCGCCCAGATACATAAACGCCGTGTGGTCGGAACAACGCGCAGCCTGCTGCATGTTGTGGGTGACGATCACCACGGTGTAATCCTGCTTCAGTTCGGTGATCAGCTCTTCAATACGCCCGGTAGAGATGGGGTCGAGCGCCGAACACGGTTCGTCGAGCAGCAGCACTTCCGGGCGAATGGCGATACCACGCGCAATACACAGACGCTGTTGCTGACCGCCAGAGAGAGAGTAACCGCTCTGGTGCAATTTATCTTTGGTTTCGTTCCACAATGCGGCTTTGGTCAATGCCCACTGCACTCGCTCGTCCATGTCAGCACGGGAGAGCTTCTCAAACAGACGCACGCCAAAAGCGATGTTGTCGTAAATGGACATCGGGAACGGCGTCGGTTTCTGAAACACCATGCCCACTTTCGCACGCAGCAGAGCGATATCCTGAGTGTTGGTCAGAATGTTGTCGCCATCGAGCAGAATTTCACCTTCCGCGCGCTGCTCTGGATACAGTTCAAACATTTTGTTGAAGGTACGCAGCAGCGTCGATTTACCGCAGCCGGACGGCCCGATAAACGCCGTAACCTGGTTTTTAGCGATATCCAGGTTGATGTTTTTCAGGGCATGGAATTTGCCGTAGTAGAAGTTCAAATTACGAACCTGAATTTTACTCGGGGCAGTTTCAACCATACTCATTGCAATCTTTTCCTCATCGTGCCTGATGCATTTCGCGAATCAGGCTTACCGTAGGCCGGATAAAGCGTTCACGCCGCATCCGGCAAAGTGTTAACCGTGTTTATTCTTCGCAAATACAACGCGCGCCAGAATGTTCAGCAGCAGTACGCACAGGGTAATGATCAATACCCCGGCCCAGGCCAGTTGCTGCCATTCCGCAAACGGGCTCATCGCAAACTTAAAGATCGTCACCGGCAGGTTGGCGATCGGCTGCATCATGTCCGTGCTCCAGAACTGGTTGGAGAGCGCGGTAAACAGCAGCGGCGCGGTTTCACCGGCAATACGGGCAATCGCCAGCAGGATACCGGTCATGATCCCGGACACCGACGCTTTCAGCGTAATCGCGGAGATCATCTTCCACTTCGGTGTACCCAGCGCATAAGCCGCTTCACGCAGGCTGTCCGGCACCAGTTTCAGCATGTTCTCGGTGGTGCGGATAACAATCGGCACCTGCAACAGCGCCAGCGCAATTACGCCCGCCCAGCCAGAGAAGTGCTCCATCTGCGCCACCACAATGGTGTAAACAAACAGACCAACCACAATCGACGGCGCAGAGAGCAGAATGTCGTTAATGAAGCGAATCACCTCTGCCAGCCAGGATTTACGACCATATTCCGCCAGATAAATCCCCGCCATAATGCCCAGCGGCGTACCGAATACCGTGGCCCACAAAATTAACAGCCCGCTACCCGCCAGGGCGTTCGCCAGACCACCACCTTCCGTATTGGGCGGCGGCGTCATTTCAGTGAACAGCGCCAGCGACATACCATCGATACCGCGAGTGATGGTGGACATTAAAATCCAGATCAGCCAGAACAGACCGAAGGCCATCGTCGCCATCGAGAGCGTCAGTGCAATACGGTTTTTGAGGCGGCGACGCGCCTGCATTTTGCGGCGGGATTCCGCCAGCGCCGCAGTGGTTTGCATTTCAACCATAGCCATTAGCGTGCCCCCTCATTCTTAGCCAGGCGCATAATCATAAACTTCGATGCGGCGAGGACGATGAAGGTAATCACAAACAGGATCAGGCCCAGTTCCATCAGTGCGGCAACGTGCAGACCGGATTCCGCTTCGGCAAATTCGTTGGCCAGAGCAGAGGTGATACTGTTGCCCGGCATGTACAGCGAGGCGCTGTCGAGCTGGTAGGTGTTACCGATGATAAAGGTCACCGCCATGGTTTCACCGAGCGCGCGCCCCAGACCCAGCATAATGCCACCGATTACCCCATTTTTGGTGAACGGAAGAACAATACGCCAGATAACTTCCCAGGTGGTGCAGCCAATACCGTAGGCCGACTCTTTCATCATCACCGGGGTTTGTTCGAACACATCGCGCATTACCGCCGCAATGTACGGAATAATCATGATGGCGAGGATCACGCCTGCCGCGAGGATACCGATACCAAATGCCGGACCGGAGAACAGCGCGCCGACAATCGGGATATTCGACATGATATTGCCGACCGGCTCCTGAAAGTAAACGGCGAACAGCGGCGCGAAGATAAACAGGCCCCACATGCCGTAAACGATACTTGGAATGGCTGCCAGCAACTCAATGGCGATACCCAGCGGGCGCTTCAGCCAGCCAGGCGCAAGCTCGGTCAGGAACAGGGCGATACCGAAACTCACCGGGACGGCGATCAGCAGCGCGATAAACGAAGTCACCAACGTACCGTAGATCGGTACCAGCGCCCCGTAGATATCGTTCGGTGCATCCCACTCTTTGGTCCACAGGAAAGCCAGACCAAATTTCTGAATGCTCGGCCAGGAGGAGATGATCAGAGAGACAATAATGCCACCCAACATCAATAGCACAATCAGCGCCGCCAGTTTTACCAGCACGCTGAAAATTATGTCGCCCTTTTTACCCGGTGGGTTAAAAGCAGGCTTGGTTGCAGCCATAAGTTACTCTTCAGTTAAACGCGTTTACAAAGTCATTTTGTAATGCCGGATGCGGCGTTAACGCCGCATCCGGCCTGGAGTTTTATTAGTACAGCGGCTTACCGCTACTGTCTTTAATATTGGTCTTCCACGCTGCGCGAACCTGTTCAACTACGCTATCCGGCAGGCTGGCATAATCCAGGTCGTTCGCCTGTTTAGCCCCGGTTTTGTACGCCCAGTCGAAGAACTTCAGCACTTCTGTGCCTTGTTCTGGTTTCTTCTGATCTTTGTGGATCAGAATGAACGTGGTAGAGGTAATAGGCCACGCATCTTCGCCTTTCTGGTTGGTCAGATCCTGAGCGAAGGTTTTGCTCCAGTCTGCGCCTTTTGCTGCATTAGCGAAGTTTTCTTCGGTCGGACTAACCGGTTTGCCATCAGCGGAGATCAGTTTGGTGTACGCCAGGTTGTTCTGCTTCGCGTAAGCATATTCAACGTAACCAATTGCACCCGGCAGACGCTGAACGAACGCGGCGATACCGTCGTTACCTTTACCACCCAGACCAATCGGCCATTTTACGGTAGAGCCAGTACCAACGTTGTTTTTCCACTCTTCGTTCACTTTCGCCAGGTAGCTGGTGAAGACGAAGGAAGTCCCGGAGCCATCTGCACGGCGCACTACAGCGATATTCTGTGAAGGCAGTTTCAGACCCGGATTCAATTTGGCGATGGCTTCATCATCCCACTTTTTAATTTTGCCCAGGTAGATATCGCCGAGGGTTTTACCATCCAGCACCAGTTCGCCAGATTTCAGGCCCGGTAAGTTAACCGCCAGCACCACGCCGCCAATCACGGTCGGGAACTGGAACAGACCTTCCTGAGCCAGTTTTTCGTCAGACAGCGGCGCGTCAGAAGCACCGAAATCAACGGTGTTAGCGATAATCTGTTTTACGCCGCCGGAAGAACCGATACCCTGGTAGTTAACTTTATTACCGGTTTCTTTTTGGTAAGTGTCAGCCCATTTGGCATACACCGGCGCAGGAAAGGTTGCACCTGCACCTGTCAGGCTTGCTTCTGCAAACACAGAGAAAGCGCTCATCGATAAGGTCGCGGCGACAACAGTTGCGACGGTGGTACGCATAACTTTCATAATGTCTCCTGGGAGGATTCATAAAGCATTGTTTGTTGGCTACGAGAAGCAAAATAGGACAAACAGGTGACAGTTATATGTAAGGTTTATGACAGTTTTATGACACGAAAGAAAACTCTTTTCGCCTGGTGAAAAATCAATAAGTTAGAAGTGAAAGTGACATTAGCCTGGCAGAATAATTTTCTTTCTGTGACAGTTTAAAAATAGCTGAAGATGAGACGATGAGAGAGGGGATCGAAAAATGCCCTGCGAAAGCAGGGCATCAGATTATTGACAAAGTGCGCGTTGTTCATGACGGATGCGGCGTGAACGCCTTATTCGGCCTACAAAATCGTGCAAATTCAAAATATTGCAGTAACCACGTAGGCCTGATAAGCGTAGCGCATCAGGCAGTTTTGCGTTTGTCAGCAGTCACATGCCCTGCTTACGCAGGGCATCCATTCATTACTCAACCGTAACCGATTTTGCCAGGTTACGCGGCTGGTCAACGTCGGTGCCTTTGATCAGCGCGACATGGTAAGCCAGTAGCTGCAGCGGAACGGTGTAGAAGATCGGTGCAATCACCTCTTCCACATGCGGCATCTCGATGATGTGCATGTTATCGCTACCGACAAAACCTGCATCCTGATCGGCGAAGACGTACAACTGACCGCCACGCGCACGAACTTCTTCAATGTTGGATTTCAGTTTTTCCAACAGTTCGTTGTTCGGTGCAACGACGATAACCGGCATATCCGCGTCAATCAGCGCCAGCGGACCGTGTTTCAGTTCGCCTGCAGCATAGGCTTCAGCGTGAATGTAAGAGATCTCTTTCAGCTTCAATGCGCCTTCCAGCGCGATCGGGTACTGATCGCCACGGCCCAGGAACAGCGCGTGGTGTTTGTCAGAGAAATCTTCCGCCAGGGCTTCAATTCGTTTGTCCTGAGACAGCATCTGCTCAATACGGTTCGGCAGCGCCTGCAGACCATGCACGATATCATGCTCAATGGAGGCATCCAGACCTTTCAGGCGAGACAGTTTCGCCACCAGCATCAACAGCACGGTTAACTGAGTGGTGAATGCTTTGGTGGACGCCACGCCAATTTCAGTACCCGCATTAGTCATCAGCGCCAGATCGGATTCACGTACCAGAGAAGAACCCGGAACGTTACAGATTGCCAGCGAGCCCAAATATCCCAGCTCTTTCGACAGACGCAGGCCAGCCAGGGTATCTGCGGTTTCGCCAGACTGCGACAGGGTGATCATCAGGCTATTGCGGCGTACTGCAGATTTGCGATAGCGGAATTCAGAGGCGATTTCAACGTCGCACGGAATACCTGCCAGCGATTCAAACCAGTAGCGGGAAACCATACCGGAGTTATAAGAAGTACCGCAGGCGAGGATCTGAATATGCTCAACCTTCGACAGCAGTTCGTCGGCGTTCGGCCCCAGCTCGCTTAAATCCACCTGGCCGTGGCTGATACGCCCGGTAAGGGTGTTTTTGATCGCGTTCGGCTGTTCGTAGATCTCTTTCTGCATGTAGTGACGGTAAATACCTTTATCGCCCGCGTCATATTGCAGATTGGATTCAATATCCTGACGTTTCACTTCCGCGCCTGATTTATCGAAGATAGTTACCGAGCGGCGAGTCACTTCGGCAATATCGCCCTCTTCAAGGAAGATAAAGCGACGAGTCACTGGCAGCAGAGCCAACTGGTCAGAAGCGATAAAGTTTTCGCCCATACCGAGGCCAATCACCAACGGACTACCAGAACGTGCCGCCAGCAGGGTATCCGGGTGACGGGTATCCATAATTACCGTGCCATAAGCGCCACGCAGCTGTGGAATAGCACGCAGAACAGCTTCACGCAGAGTGCCACCCTGTTTCAGTTCCCAGTTCACCAGGTGAGCAATCACTTCGGTGTCGGTTTCAGAAACGAAGGTATAGCCACGCGCTTTTAACTCTTCACGCAGCGGTTCATGGTTTTCGATGATGCCGTTATGCACCACCACAATGTGTTCAGAAACATGCGGATGCGCATTCACTTCTGAAGGTTCGCCGTGCGTCGCCCAGCGAGTATGAGCAATACCCGTACCGCCATGCAGAGGATGTTCTTCCGCTGCCTGAGCCAGCATCTGGACTTTACCGAGACGACGTAGACGGGTCATATGACCTTCTGCGTCAACAACGGCCAGACCAGCAGAGTCATAACCGCGGTATTCCAGACGACGTAAACCTTCAAGAAGGATTTCTGCTACATCACGTTGCGCGATCGCGCCAACAATTCCACACATAGTTTTTGATTCCGGTTTATATCGTTGTCGGTCAACCTGTATGCCCGTTTTTTCGGGCGCCCCGAGCCTTGTAGAGAGTGGGGTTATTTTTATAGTTACTGCTTGTAGGAGGGAGATTATGTTATCTCCTCATCCCAGGAGGCCGGATTTACCCAGCCAGAATTACTTTTTCTTTGCCGGACGACGCCAGCCTTCTTTTTGCGACTGCGGCACGCGGCTGATAGCTAATGCGTTTTCGCCAACATTACGCGTCACAGTTGTACCGGCAGCAATCGTCGCGCCTTTACCCACCGTTACAGGAGCCACCAGCTGGGTGTCGGAACCGACAAATACATCATCGCCGATAATGGTTTTGAATTTATTCGCTCCATCATAGTTGCAGGTAATGGTTCCCGCACCGATGTTAACGTTATCGCCGATCTCCGCATCGCCCAGGTAAGTCAGATGACCAGCTTTCGAGCCTTTACCCAGACGCGCTTTTTTCATCTCAACGAAGTTACCGACGTGTGCACCTTCCAGCAACTCAGCACCGGGGCGCAGACGGGCAAACGGGCCAATGGTACAGGCCGCTGCCAGATTAGCATCTTCCACTACGGTATACGGGCTAATTTCGCAATCATCACCAATCACGCTGTTTTTAATCACGCAACCAGTGCCGATTTTCACGCGATTACCGAGAGTAACGTTACCCTCGATGATAACGTTAGTATCAATTTCAACATCGCGCCCGTGAGTAAGCGTACCGCGCAGATCAAAACGGGCCGGATCGCGCAACATAACGCCTGCTAACAGCAGTTTTTCAGCCTGTTCGGACTGGTAAACGCGCTCCAGACGAGAGAGTTGCAGACGGTTATTCACGCCTTCAACTTCGCTTAAACGTTGCGGGTGAACGGCAACGATTTCACGTCCTTCCTGATACGCCAGCGCAATAATATCGGTGATGTAGTATTCACCCTGAGCGTTATTGTTGGTCAGCTTCGCCAGCCAGCGTTTCATATCTGCGCCGTTGGCGATCAGAATGCCGGTGTTGATTTCCTGAATCTGACGCTGCTCGTCAGTGGCATCTTTATGCTCAACAATACCAGTAACTTTGCCGTTTTCGCGGGTAATACGACCATAACCGGTCGGATCATCCAGTTTCACTGTCAGCAGGCCAATGCCGCCCTGCGGTTTAGCATCACGCAGGCGCTGGAGTGTTTCAACAGAGATCAACGGCACGTCGCCGTAGAGCATTAAAATGTCTTCGTCATCGGCAAAGAAAGGTGCAGCCTGCTGCATGGCATGACCAGTACCCAGTTGCTCTGCCTGAAGCACCCAGTTCAGGTTGTCGTCTTTCAGTGCCTGTTTAAGCAGATCGCCGCCGTGGCCGTAAACCAGGTGAACGTGCGCTGCGCCTAATTCATTCGCAGCATCAATGACATGCTGAACCATCGCTTTCCCGGCAAGGGTATGCAGCACTTTCGGAAGATCGGAATACATGCGAGTGCCTTTGCCTGCTGCAAGGATCACTACGCTCATAGCATTATTCAACATACGCGTCCTGACTGTAATTTGAGAACGAATTTAAACCGCTTCACATTGAAAAAACTACATTTTTTTCATCGTGAAATGGACAGGGGATAAATTGCTCAATAACGGATTATCCCCACTGGCGAAAGAGCTATTTTCGACCATCGTCACGCCTTTTGTCTTCATAAAAGTAAGACACCACCTTCATTTAAGCGTCAGGCTGATGTTTTTGCTCTTATTTCGATCAATGAATAAACAGGAAAATCAGCGAAGGATTTCGCGTAATTATAAAAATGAGTTTAATTGCGGGATATAAAAATGCGCAGGATATAGCAGAACCAATCTCGCTGCAGCGCGCGAAAAAAAAGCCAGCCTGTTTCCAGACTGGCTTTGTGCTTTTCAAGCCGGTGTTACATCGCTTTTTTGGTCAACTCGATAACGCGCAGCTGCGCGATCGCTTTGGCCAGTTCCGCAGACGCCTGAGCGTAATCTACGTCGCCGTGAGAGCTGCTAATGTGCTCTTCAGCCTTACGTTTCGCTTCCATGGCTCGCGCTTCGTCGAGATCCTGTCCGCGAATTGCGGTGTCGGCCAGAACGGTCACGTTGCCAGGCTGCACTTCAAGAATGCCGCCAGACAGATAGATAAACTCTTCGTGACCGTGCTGTTTCACGATGCGAATCATACCAGGCTTAATGGCGGTGAGCAGCGGTGCGTGGCCCGGGTAAATTCCCAGTTCACCTTCGCTACCCGTTACCTGGATTTTCTCGACCAGACCAGAGAACATTTGTTGCTCTGCGCTGACGACGTCCAGGTGGTAAGTCATTGCCATATCACCCTCCGATTAAGGCGTTAAAGTTTTTTGGCTTTTTCCACAGCTTCTTCGATGGAACCGACCATGTAGAACGCCTGCTCCGGCAGGTGATCGTATTCGCCTTCCATGATGCCTTTAAAGCCACGGATGGTGTCTTTCAGGGAGACGTATTTACCCGGAGAACCGGTGAATACTTCTGCCACGAAGAACGGCTGGGACAGGAAGCGCTGGATCTTACGAGCACGCGCTACCACCAGTTTGTCTTCTTCAGACAGTTCATCCATACCCAGGATGGCGATAATGTCTTTCAGTTCCTGATAACGTTGCAGGATGGACTGAACGCCACGCGCGGTGTCGTAGTGTTCCTGACCAACCACCAGCGGATCCAGCTGACGGCTGGTGGAGTCCAGCGGGTCAACGGCCGGGTAGATACCCAGAGACGCGATCTGACGGCTCAGTACCACGGTTGCGTCAAGGTGCGCAAAGGTGGTTGCCGGAGACGGGTCAGTCAAGTCATCCGCAGGTACGTATACTGCCTGTACGGAGGTGATAGAACCGGTTTTGGTGGAGGTGATACGTTCCTGCAGAACGCCCATCTCTTCCGCCAGGGTCGGCTGATAACCTACCGCTGAAGGCATACGGCCCAGCAGTGCGGATACTTCCGTACCAGCCAGGGTGTAACGATAGATGTTGTCAACGAACAGCAGAACGTCACGACCTTCGTCACGGAATTTCTCAGCCATGGTCAGACCGGTCAGAGCAACGCGCAGACGGTTTCCCGGCGGCTCGTTCATCTGGCCATACACCAGGGATACTTTGTCGATAACGTTGGAGTCGGTCATTTCGTGGTAGAAGTCGTTACCCTCACGAGTACGTTCACCTACGCCCGCAAACACAGAGTAACCGGAGTGCTCGATCGCGATGTTACGAATAAGCTCCATCATGTTTACGGTTTTACCTACACCCGCACCACCGAACAGACCAACTTTACCGCCCTTAGCGAACGGACACATCAGGTCGATAACTTTGATACCGGTTTCCAGCAGTTCCTGAGAGTTTGACAGCTCTTCGTAGGAAGGTGCTGCGCGGTGAATCGCCCAACGCTCTTCTTCACCGATCTCGCCTTTCATGTCGACCGGTTCGCCCAGTACGTTCATGATACGGCCCAGAGTCGCTTTACCTACCGGGACTTCGATCGGGTGTTCGAGGTCTTTTACATCCAGACCGCGACGCAGACCGTCGGAGGAACCCATTGCGATGGTACGCACGATACCGCCGCCGAGCTGCTGCTGAACTTCCAGCACCAGACGCTCATTACCATTTTGCACCTCAAGAGCATCGTACACGCGCGGTACGGCATCCTGAGGGAATTCGACGTCAACTACGGCGCCGATTACCTGGACAATCTTTCCAGTAGCCATCTTAAATCCTCTACGAAATAACCTGTTTAAACCGCGGCGGCCCCCGAGACGATCTCGGTGAGTTCCTGAGTAATGCTGGCCTGACGAGCTTTGTTGTATACCAACTGCAGCTCTTTAATCAGGCTGCCGCCATTGTCGGTCGCGGCTTTCATCGCCACCATACGGGCGGCCTGCTCGCTGGCCAGGTTTTCTACCACGCCCTGATAAACCTGAGATTCGACATAACGACGCAGCAGGGTATCCAGCAACGCCTTCGGATCGGGTTCGTACAGGTAATCCCAGGATTTATGTTTCAGATCATCATCATCTGATGCCGGTAACGGCAGCAGCTGGCTGATGGTCGGAACCTGAGACATGGTGTTAATAAATTTGTTGCTGACAATGTAAAGCTTGTCCAGACGGCCTTCGTCGTAGGCCTGCAACATCACTTTTACCGGACCGATCAGTTCGGACAGGGAAGGGTTATCCCCCATGCCTGTAACCTGGGCAACAACATTGCCGCCCACGGAGCTGAAGAACGACACACCTTTCGAGCCGATCATTGCGAGGTCGCATTGAACGCCTTTGTCGGTCCAGGTCTTCATTTCCGCCAGCAGTTTTTTGAACAGGTTAATGTTCAAACCACCGCACAAACCACGGTCGGTCGACACCACCAGGTAGCCCACACGTTTAACGTCGCGTTCTTCCAGGTATGGGTGCTTATATTCCAGATTACCGTGCGCAAGGTGACCAATCACTTTGCGCATGGTTTCTGCATAAGGACGGCTGGCCGCCATGCGATCCTGCGATTTACGCATTTTGGAAGCGGCGACCATCTCCATCGCTTTAGTGATCTTTTGCGTGTTCTGGACGCTTGCGATCTTACTACGTATCTCTTTTGCGCCGGCCATGAGCTTCTCCTCAATGCCTTGCGGCCTGCCCTAAGGCAAGCCGCCAGACGTTACCAGGATTGGGTTGCTTTGAAGGAATCGAGGATGCCTTTCAGCTTGCCTTCGATTTCGTCGTTGTAGCCACCGGTCTGGTTGATCTCTTGCATCAACGGAGCGTGATCACGGTCGACGTAAGCCAGCAGAGCGGCTTCGAAGCTGCCGATTTTCGACAGTTCAACATCCGCCAGGTAACCACGTTCTGCTGCAAACAGAACCAGAGACTGTTGCGCAACAGACATCGGCGCATACTGTTTCTGTTTCAGCAGTTCGGTCACTTTCTGACCGTGGTCAAGCTGCTTACGAGTTGCATCGTCAAGGTCGGATGCAAACTGAGAGAACGCTGCCAGTTCACGATACTGTGCCAGAGCGGTACGGATACCACCGGACAGTTTTTTCATGATCTTGGTCTGTGCTGCACCACCAACACGGGATACGGAGATACCCGGGTTAACCGCAGGACGAATACCGGCGTTGAACAGGTTGGTTTCCAGGAAGATCTGACCATCGGTAATGGAGATTACGTTGGTCGGAACGAACGCAGAAACGTCACCCGCCTGAGTTTCGATAATCGGCAGTGCGGTCAGAGAACCGGTTTTCCCTTTCACTTCACCTTTGGTGAAGGCTTCAACGTATTCGGCGTTAACACGCGCAGCACGCTCCAGCAGACGAGAGTGGAGGTAGAATACGTCGCCCGGGAATGCTTCACGTCCTGGCGGACGACGGAGCAGCAGGGAGATCTGACGGTAAGCAACAGCCTGTTTAGACAGGTCATCGTAAATGATCAGCGCATCTTCACCGCGGTCACGGAAGTATTCGCCCATTGCGCAACCGGCATATGGCGCCAGGTATTGCAGTGCAGCGGATTCAGACGCGGTTGCTACCACAACGATGGTGTTAGCCAGTGCGCCGTGCTCTTCCAGTTTACGTACCACGTTAGAAATGGTGGACGCTTTCTGGCCGATAGCGACATAGATACATTTGATACCGGAATCGCGCTGGTTGATGATGGCATCGATAGCCAGTGCGGTTTTACCGGTCTGACGGTCACCGATGATCAATTCACGCTGACCACGACCGATTGGGATCATGGAGTCAACGGCTTTATAACCGGTCTGTACCGGCTGATCTACGGACTGACGTTCGATAACGCCTGGAGCGATTGCTTCTACAGCAGAGAAGCCGTCGTGATCCAGCGGACCTTTACCGTCGATTGGTGCACCCAGAGTGTTAACCACACGGCCCAGCAGGCCACGGCCAACCGGAACTTCCAGGATACGGCCAGTACACTTAACTTTCATGCCTTCGGCAAGGTCAGCGTACGGACCCATAACAACCGCACCTACAGAGTCGCGCTCGAGGTTCAGTGCGATAGCGTAACGGTTACCCGGCAGGGAGATCATTTCACCCTGCATACAATCGGCCAGGCCGTGAATGCGGATAACACCGTCACTTACAGAAACAATAGTACCTTCGTTGTGAGCTTCACTCACAACATTGAACTGAGCAATGCGCTGCTTGATCAGTTCGCTGATTTCGGTGGAATTCAGTTGCATGCTCCAGTCCCCTTAAGACTGCAAGACGTCTGCAAGGCGCTCAAGACGACCGCGTACGCTGCCATCAATGACCATATCACCCGCTCGGATGATAACGCCTGCCATTACAGACTTATCGATTTTGCAATTCAGCTTAACTTTGCGTGACAGACGTTTTTCCATCGCAGCAGAAATTTTCGCGAGCTGTTGTTCACTCAATGCAGCAGCGGAAATGACGTCTACCTCAGCGGTAGCCTCACTCACGGCACGCAGGTGAATAAACTGCTCCAGAACATCCGGGAGCGCGTTAAGACGACCATTTTCAGCCATAACCCGAATCAGGTTCTGACCGTTTTCGTCCAGTTGCTCACCACAAACTGCGATAAACGACTCGGCGAGCGTTTCTGGCGCCAGTGCACCAGAGAGAAGCTCTGCCATCTGTTCGTTTTTGGTTACCTCGGCGGCAAACGCCAGCATGTCCTGCCAGCGTTCTACACTTTGGTGTTCGACGGCAAAGTCAAAAGCTGCTTTGGCGTAGGGGCGAGCTACCGTAATAAATTCAGACATCAGCCCCTCCCTCCTTACAGTTCAGCGACAAGTTTATCCACGATGTCGCTGTTAGCAGCTTCATCCACGGAACGTTCGATGATCTTCTCGGCGCCAGCAACAGCCAGGATAGCAACTTGCTTACGCAGCTCTTCACGGGCACGTTTACGCTCGGCTTCAATTTCCGCCTGCGCCTGGGCCACGATTTTAGTACGTTCCTGTTCTGCCTCAGCTTTCGCTTCGTCCAGAATCTGCGAGCGGCGTTTGTTCGCCTGCTCGATGATTACCTGGGCTTCCGCTTTCGCTTTTTTCAGCTGGTCGGTCGCGCTGGCCTTTGCAAGGTCAAGGTCCTTATGTGCTCGTTCTGCAGAAGCAAGGCCGTCAGCAATTTCTTTTTGACGTTTTTCGATGGCTGCCATTAATGGCGGCCATACGTACTTCATGCAGAACAGAACGAACAGGACAAACGCGATGGCCTGGCCGAGGATTGTTGCGTTAAGATTCACAGCACAATGCCTCTATTTAGTTAACGTTCTGATATTGCTCTTTAAATAAAAGCAACGCTTACTACGCGACAGCGAACATCACGTACAGACCCAGACCTACAGCGATCATCGGGATAGCATCCACCAGACCCATAACGATAAAGAACTGAGTACGCAGCAGAGGAATCAGATCAGGTTGACGCGCTGCGCCTTCCAGGAATTTACCCCCGAGGATGCCGATACCGATCGCAGCACCGATTGCCGCCAGACCCATCATCACAGCGGCAGCCATGTACAGCAGATCCATATTCAGGTTTTCCATGACAGTCTCCAGTTTGTTTCAGTTAAAACGTAGTAGTGTTGGTAAATTAATGTTCTTCAGACGCCATCGACAGATAGACGATCGTCAGAACCATGAAGATGAAGGCTTGCAGCGTAATGATCAGGATGTGGAAAATGGCCCACGGCACATTCAGGATCCACTGTGACCACCACGGCAACAGACCAGCAATCAGAATGAAAATCAGCTCACCGGCATACATGTTACCGAACAGTCGCAAACCGAGTGAAACTGGTTTGGACAGCAGGCTTACCCCTTCAAGGATTAAGTTGACAGGAATGAACGCCCAGTGATTGAACGGCTGCAGCGTCAACTCTTTCGTGAAGCCGCCGATGCCTTTCATTTTGATGCTGTAGAACAGAATCAGGATAAATACGCCCAGTGCCATAGACAGCGTTACGTTCACGTCCGCAGACGGAACCACACGCAGTGCAGGCAGACCCAGTACATGTTCAGCAATGTACGGCAGCAGGTCGATAGGCAGTAAATCCATCAGGTTCATCAGGAATACCCAGACGAAGATCGTCAGGGCCAGCGGAGCAATCAGCTTGCTTTTGCCATGGTACATGTCTTTCACGCTACCATTAACAAAGCCGATCACCAGCTCAATCGCGGTCTGAAACTTACCTGGCACACCGCTGGTCGCCTTTTTGGCTACGCTACGGAATAAAACCAGGAACAACAGACCCAGCACCACCGAGAAGAACATGGAGTCAATATTAATTGTCCAGAAGGTGGCTGGGGGGTTATGCGGATCCACCAGCGAGAATGTACGCAGGTCCAGCTGAAGGTTATTCAGGTGGTGTCCTATGTAATCCTGCGGCGTCATATTTTCTGAAGCCATGATGCCTTTTACCCTTTGTTGTTAATTACAGCCGGTGCCAGTATCTGAACCACCAGCACCAAAACCCACGTAACGATCAGCGGCAAGAATACCGCCTTTAAAACAGCCAACGCCACCACCAGTAACACCAACATCGCCAGAACTTTGAAAGCTTCGCCAAATGCGAACGTCCAGGCCACCCGGCCTTTCGCTGGTGTATGCGCCTGGTGACGCCAGGCAAATATCATAAAAAAAACGTTAGGCAGAAAGACTGCCAGGCCTCCACTTAACGCAGAGACGCCCCAGAAGGGGTCTTTGAGGCTGAACAGCAATCCACTTGCTATCACCACCAGTAACTGAACGAGCAGAAGCTTCCGAGCAACGTTTCGACTCAAGAGCGACACAGACATCACGTTTTTCACTCCTGCTCCCTTCGAGGTATGCCGCGTGTCGTATAAAACTTTCTTTAAGGCTTAGAGTCAAGCATCAAAAAGCGGTCAAATTATACGGTGCGCCCCCGTGATTTCAAACAATAAGTAGCCAAAAGGTGAATAAATGTTTAAATATTTTTCCAGTGCATACAATTGCGACTTTTCTGCTAACCGTGGTGGATCATGAAAAACTGTAAATAACGCGTAAACACTAGTGGTAAAGCGTGCTTAAGATCACATATCGAGCATGTTCACCCGTAGCATATTTATTTACTTGGCAAATGATGCCTTTGCAAGCTTCTGATATTTCAGTCTAAAAACAGATACTCTTTTCACAAATAGCATTTACACAACAAAAACCACCCATTGACATTCTTAATAAAACTTTAACAGACAATTATGGTTCTTAGCGCCAATTTTTAGCAGCCTGATATTTTCACTAATGACTTATTTTCTGCTTACCAAAAAAAGCCACGTTACTTTGATGATGCAAAATAGTGAACGTGGTGTTAAATGTAACCAGTTATATCAGTAGAAAACCTGGTTGTTGTTAACAGTCTAACCGGTCAATTTTTTATTATTTTTTTGATAAAAATTAAATTTTATTTGCTTTAATCACCACCAAATGACGTTCGCCATCCAGGGCTGGAACCTGAAGTTTAACCACTGATTCGACCTGATATTCTTCAGGCAACAAAGCGATTTCATCTTCCGGCATTTGACCTTTCAACGCATAAAAACGGCCTTGCTCACCAGGAAGATGATGGCACCAGCTCACCATATCGTTCAAAGACGCAAAAGCGCGGCTAATTACGCCATCAAACGGCGGCTCTGACGGAAACTCTTCTACCCTGCTCTGTACTGGTTCAATGTTTTCCAGTTTCAGTTCATGTTGCACCTGACGGAGGAAACGCACGCGTTTACCAAGGCTATCCAGCAGTGTGAAATTGGCTTCAGGACGCACGATGGAAAGCGGTATGCCAGGCAACCCCGGTCCGGTTCCCACATCGATAAAACGCTCACCTTGCAAATATGGAGCAACGACAATGCTGTCGAGAATATGGCGTACCAGCATCTCGTTAGGATCGCGGACCGAGGTCAGGTTGTACGCCTTATTCCATTTATGCAGCATATTTACGTAGGCAATAAGCTGATTTTTCTGGTGATCGGTAAGCGAAATTCCTGCGTCTTTCAGCAGTGAAGAGAGTTTGTTGAGCACGGTGATTACCTGTTCTTGATGCGTTGCCAGGTAAGCGGGTGCTTACCTGGCATTTTTAATGCGTTATGCGCTACGACGCAGCATACCCTGTTTTTTCAGCCACACCAGCAGAATGGAGATGGCCGCAGGCGTGACGCCAGAAATACGCGAAGCCTGACCGATAGAGGCCGGTTTGTGATCGTTAAGTTTGGCGATCACTTCGTTAGACAGACCGGATACCTGGCGGTAATCCAGCGTCGCAGGCAGCAGCGTGTTCTCGTTACGCTGTTGCTTTTCGATCTCATCTTGCTGGCGCGCAATATAACCTTCGTATTTAACCTGAATCTCAACCTGTTCCGCCGCCTGTTCGTCTGTCAACGCAGGGGAAAACGGCGTCAGCGTGGTTAATTTTTCATAAGTCATTTCCGGACGACGCAGCAGATCTTCACCGCTGGCTTCACGGGAAAGCGGCGCAGTCAGGTGAGCATTCACTTCGGCTGCCGCTTCCGCCGACGGGGTTACCCAGGTCGATTTCAGACGCTGACGCTCACGCTCGATGTTCTCAAGCTTCTCGTTAAAGCGCGCCCAGCGTTCGTCATCTACCAGACCCAGTTCACGACCGATTTCAGTCAAACGCAGATCCGCGTTATCTTCGCGCAGCATCAGACGATATTCTGCGCGGGAGGTAAACATACGGTACGGTTCTTTGGTACCCAGCGTGCAGAGGTCGTCCACCAGCACACCAAGATAAGCCTGAGAACGCGCAGGCGCCCAACCTTCTTTGTCTGCGGACAGACGGGCAGCGTTAAGACCGGCCAGCAAACCTTGCGCAGCGGCTTCTTCATAACCGGTAGTGCCGTTAATCTGACCAGCAAAGAACAGCCCCTGGATAAACTTACTCTCCAGCGTTGGTTTCAGGTCACGCGGATCGAAGAAGTCATATTCGATGGCATAACCAGGACGCACGATCTTCGCATTTTCCATCCCCTGCATGGAGCGGACGATTTGCATCTGCACATCGAACGGCAGGCTGGTGGAGATACCGTTCGGATAAATTTCGTTAGACGTCAGCCCTTCCGGTTCAAGGAAGATCTGATGCTGATTTCTGTCGGCAAAGCGCATGACTTTGTCTTCGATCGACGGGCAGTAGCGTGGACCGACACCTTCGATCACCCCTGCGTACATTGGGCTACGATCGAGGTTACTGCGGATCACATCATGGGTTTTCTCGTTGGTATGGGTGATATAACACGGCACCTGCTGGGGATGCTGGGCCGCATTGCCCATGAACGAGAATACCGGCATTGGGTTATCGCCATGCTGTTGCGCCAGCACGCTGAAGTCGATAGTGCGCGCATCGATACGCGGCGGCGTCCCGGTTTTCAGACGACCAACGCGCAGCGGCAATTCACGCAAACGGCGAGAAAGCGGAATGGATGGCGGATCACCAGCACGGCCACCGCTGTAATTATCCAGACCGATATGAATTTTACCGTCGAGGAACGTCCCAACGGTGAGCACGACGGCTTTGGCACGGAACTTCAGTCCCATTTGGGTGACAGCACCAACCACGCGATCGTTTTCGACAATAAGATCCTCAACTGCCTGCTGGAAGATCATCAGATTGGGTTGGTTCTCCAGCGCCGTGCGTACCGCCTGACGATAGAGCACACGATCCGCCTGAGCGCGAGTAGCGCGAACCGCCGGCCCTTTGCTGGCGTTTAGTATCCTAAACTGGATACCTGCCTGATCGATCGCTTTCGCCATCAGACCGCCGAGTGCATCCACTTCTTTTACCAGATGTCCCTTCCCAATACCGCCGATCGCCGGGTTGCAGCTCATCTGCCCCAGAGTGTCGATATTGTGTGTCAAAAGCAGAGTCTGTTGACCCATACGCGCCGCGGCCATCGCAGCCTCGGTGCCTGCATGACCCCCGCCAATGATGATGACGTCAAAAGGATCCGGATAAAACATGGTGATTGCCTCGCATAACGCGGTATGAAAATGGATTGAAGCCCGGGCCGTGGATTCTACTCAACTTTGTCGGCTTGAGAAAGACCCGGGATCCTGGGTATTAAAAAGAAGATCTATTTATTTAGAGATCTGTTCTATTGTGATCTCTTATTAGGATCGCACTGCCCTGTGGATAACAAGGATCCGGCTTTTAAGATCAACAACCTGGAAAGGATCATTAACTGTGAATGATCGGTGATCCTGGACCGTATAAGCTGGGATCAGAATGAGGGGTTATACACAACTCAAAAACTGAACAACAGTTGTTCTTTGGATAACTACCGGTTGATCCAAGCTTCCTGACAGAGTTATCCACAGTAGATCGCACGATCTGTATACTTATTTGAGTAAATTAATCCACGATCCCAGCCATTCTTCTGCCGGATCTTCCGGAATGTCGTGATCAAGGATGTTGATCTTCAGTGTTTCACCAATCTGTTTTGCACCGGAATTTTTGAGTTCTGCCTCGAGTTTATCGATGGCCCCACAAAAAGTGTCGTATTCACGACTGCCAATACCGATTGCGCCAAAGCGCACCGCAGAAAGATCGGGCTTTTGTTCCTGCAATGCTTCATAGAAAGGAGAAAGGTTGTCCGGAATGTCTCCGGCACCGTGGGTTGAGCTGATAACCAGCCAGATCCCAGAGGCAGATAAATCTTCTAACAGCGGACCGTGCAGCGTTTCGGTGGTAAAACCCGCCTCTTCCAGCTTTTCAGCCAGGTGTTCTGCTACATATTCGGCACCGCCCAGGGTGCTGCCGCTGATAAGAGTGATATCTGCCATAAACCGCCACCTTTATTAAGAGTGGCGTATTGTACGCTGTGAACGCGCTGGGATCTACCTGTGGAAAAGTATGGGATTAAAAAAGCTGATCAGGGCTTAATGGTACGCATGATCGGGTTCTGCAGGACGATCAATGTCTCGGTGGACTGAATTTCATCAATTGTTTGGATCTTGTTGATAAGTACATGCTGGAGGGCGTCGATCGAGCGGCACATTACTTTTATAAAGATGCTGTAGTGGCCGGTGGTGTAATAGGCTTCGGTGACTTCGTCGAGACTTTCCAGCTTTGCCAGCGCGGAAGGATAGTCTTTTGCGCTCTTCAGGATAATGCCGATAAAACAGCCTACGTCATAACCGAGCTGTTTTGGGCTGACGTCGATACGGGCGCCGGTAATGATCCCCGCCTGCTTCATTTTCTCTACACGAACGTGAATCGTCCCCGGGCTTACGCCAAATTGTTTCGCCAGTTCGGCGTAAGCGGTGCGTGCATTGCCCATTAATGCTTCCAGGATGCCGCGGTCCAGATTGTCGATCAGATAATTTTCCATAGGATTTTCTTATGTGTATTGATGATTTATTCTATTTTAGCCTTCTTTTTTAACGAATCAAAAGTGAGTTAGGCTTTTTATTGAATGATTATTGCATGTGTGTCGGTTTTTGTTGCTTAATCATAAGCAACAGGACGCAGGAGTATAAAAAATGAAAACCGCTTACATTGCCAAACAACGTCAAATTAGCTTCGTGAAATCTCACTTTTCTCGTCAACTGGAAGAACGCTTAGGGCTGATTGAAGTCCAGGCGCCGATTCTTAGCCGTGTGGGGGATGGCACGCAGGATAACTTGTCGGGCTGTGAAAAAGCGGTACAGGTAAAAGTGAAAGCTCTGCCTGATGCCCAGTTCGAAGTGGTTCATTCACTGGCGAAGTGGAAACGTCAGACATTAGGGCAACACGACTTCAGCGTGGGCGAAGGGCTGTACACGCACATGAAAGCCCTTCGCCCCGATGAAGACCGTCTTTCCCCGCTGCACTCGGTCTATGTTGACCAGTGGGACTGGGAACGAGTAATGGGCGACGGTGAGCGTCAATTCTCCACTCTGAAAAGCACAGTAGAGGCGATCTGGGCGGGAATTAAAGCAACCGAAGCTGCTGTTAGCGAAGAGTTTGGTCTGGCACCGTTCCTGCCGGATCAGATCCACTTCGTACACAGCCAGGAGTTACTGGCTCGTTATCCGGATCTCGATGCCAAAGGGCGTGAGCGGGCGATTGCGAAAGATCTTGGCGCGGTATTCCTTGTCGGGATTGGTGGCAAGCTGAGTGATGGTCATCGCCACGACGTGCGCGCACCGGATTATGATGACTGGAGCACCCCATCAGAGCTGGGCCATGCGGGTCTGAACGGCGATATTCTGGTATGGAACCCGGTACTGGAAGATGCGTTTGAGCTTTCTTCCATGGGGATCCGCGTGGATGCCGACACGCTGAAGCATCAACTGGCGCTGACCGGTGATGAAGATCGTCTGCAGCTGGAATGGCATCAGGCGCTGCTGCGTGGTGAAATGCCGCAGACCATCGGCGGCGGTATCGGCCAGTCTCGTTTGACTATGCTGCTGCTGCAACTGCCGCATATCGGCCAGGTTCAGTGTGGTGTATGGCCGGCAGCTGTTCGCGAGAGCGTCCCTTCTCTGCTGTAATCGTTTATCGCCGCCAGCGTCTGAGCAGGCGGCTTCGCATCCCGGTATCAAAGCGCCAGATATGATCGAAAATGCGCATGATGCCGGGTTTGCCGTGTGCCGACATCGCCACGGCATGAAAGCGATGCTGATGTACCCGCTGCAACTCTTTCACTTTACTCGTCACATCGTCAGGCAACCGCTGGGCGATAAAATCAGAAATCACCACCGCATCAGCGTCAAACCATTCCCGACTTTGTAAGCGTTCCATAATGGCGCGAAAGCAACTGGCCAGATCGGTGCCGCCACGAAACTGCTGACTTAAAAAGCGGATCGCTTGTTCAAGACCTTGTGGGCCTGAAAGCTCGTAACGGACGATCTCGGTGGAAAATAACATAATATAGCAGCGTCGATTTTCAGCGAGGGCTATGCGCATCAAGGCCAGGCAGAACGCTTTCGCACACTGCTCATTAAAACCGCCCATTGAGCCGGAAGTATCTACGCAGACAATAAACGGTCCACGCGGTTGTTCGTCGTAATCTTTATGTACCACCGGGCGTTCGATTACTTTTTCACGCCATGATTCACCGTGCAGACGATAGGTGAGCAACTGTTTTTCCACCAGCCGACGATAAAATTCATATTCCAGTTCAGTGATGCCCAGTGTCGCCAGTTCCGGCGGCAGAAGGCGTAAAATATCATCGCTTTGTTGCAGGCCATCAACCTGCTCAGGAACGGTTGCTGGTTCGCGCACCATGGTGCGGAAGGTTTCCATCTGCGCATCGTTGCGGGGTATTGATTTAGCCTCCCGCGAACGTCCCAGCTGTTCCGCCAGACGTTTCAGTTCCGGCTGTTCGTTAAGAAATTCCCCGTATTTCACAATCAACTGATAGTCGCCGCGTTTAAGCTGACCGGCGCTCATATCCCACAGACGACCGGCTGCGGTGTTGTTATCTGCCAGAACAGGTTCGAGCTGCCCGCTTAATGTCATGCGTTCCTGAACTTCGCTCAACAGTTGTTCGCGTTCTTCTTCTAATAACTGCTGATTCAGGGTCGTCGCTTGCACAATCAGGCTTAAGCGCCAACGCTGGAGAAAAAGCGTATGCAATGACGGAGTGATAGTGCTGTTAGCATCAACCAGCTGTCGGGCTTGTTCGGCCCACGGGGAATTCAGACGATGCAGTAAGTCCAGAATCTGGGGTAGCTGCACAATAAACTGCGGCGTGGAGAGAAGCTGGCTTTGCTGATAGCACATGACCTCTTCAGTGAGTTCCGGCGGGACACGCGCATCTTTCAGACGGCTATGCAGCACCTCACGCCAGCGGGGAATATCATCGGTGATTGCCGCCTTGAGGCGCGGGAATTTTTCAAAGAATACCGCCAGCTGCGGTGAGGCCAGCAGCGCGATGATCATCTCTTCGATCAATCCCTCTTCGCTGACGGCCAGCATCACATTGAGCGTATCCAGTGTTAGCATTGTTGCGCCTGGAGAATCTGGGCGCCGACATCCTGTAGGCTGGCTTCAATGCGACCTAACCAGTCGCCAGGGATAAACAGACATTTTTGCTGTTCGCTGAATAAAACATGTTGCTTACGCCAGTCGCTTTCAAGCTCTTCCAGTTGTTGTTTTATTTCACCTGGCAGACCTTCAGCCGATGAACCGGGGAGCGCCAGCATACTGCCTTGTAAACTTACATCGCGTACAACCAGATGTTGGGCGCTATCAACTTCCAGATTCAGTTTCTGGGCAAAGCCGATACCGTTCAGTTTGCCACGAATTTCACCACCTTTGCTCAGCCACTGTTCCAGCGCGCTACGCTCAAAGGAGATATGAACTACTTCCATATCATGCAGTTTTAACGGTTTTTGCAGCAGCAGAGTCAGATTGGAATCAGTAACGTTGACAGGAAGCTGATACTGCTGACGACGGCTGAAAATGCCGCCCAGACGAATTACCGTTAAGGCTGTTTTATCGCTTTGTTGCTGCTGGAGTTGCAGACGACGTTGCACAATCGCGCCCAGGCGGGTCAACATCCCTTGCTGTTGCCAGGCGTGACCGGTCATCAATAAATCAATTTGTTGTTGAATCAAATTCAGGCTTTGCGCGTCATACCACAGGCAATCTTTCAGCAAGATAAGATCAACCGGGGCAACAGCACTGCGACCACTAAAAAAAGCGCTGGCCTGCAATAAGCGGATCGCTTTTTTCCAGCGGCGATCGGAGACGTAAGGCGCATCCGGTAATTTATCCAGTTGCTGGCGCAGCATAAAAATCAGCTCAAATACATGATCGGGCAGCGTAATTTCACTAATCTCTTTCTGCCAGCGTTCATATTCTTCATTAGTGACCTGCAAGGCGGCAGGAACCGGATTGTTATTTTCATCTTGTTGGCTGGTCAGCATGGAGCGGAAATTCGCTTTATCCTGCACTTTATCTAACCACAGACGAATCAGCATGCGGTCATATAACGCTTCCAGACTGCTGTCTGCTTCCGGCAGCTCGTTGGAGGCCGCCACGAGCAAGCGCATCGGGATTTTTTCGACATGAGCACCGTTACGGAATTGACGTTCGTTAATGGCGGTGAGCAGGGTATTAAGAATCGCCGGGCCAGCTTTCCAGATTTCATCCAGAAAGACGATTTCTGCTTCCGGCAGGTAACCGCTGGTTAAGCGTTCATAGCGTCCCTCATCTTTTAACGCCTGAATGGAAAGGGGGCCAAAAACTTCTTCCGGGGTGGAGAAGCGGGTCATCAGATATTCAAAATCGCGCGCATTCTGGAAGGCGAATTTTAAGCGACGGGCGATCAGACTTTTAGCAATACCTGGGGGGCCAAGCAGGAACACGCTTTCACCACTTAATGCCGCTAACAAACACAGGCGGATGGCGTGGCTACGTTCATAAAGCCCCTTTTCCAGCGCGCTGCTCAGGCGGGAAATTCTTTCCGCTAATAAATGAGGGTGAGCCATAATGAAGTGGCGTCCTTTCGTCAAAAGTTCTGCGTAAATTGCGAGTATAGACGTTTCTTGCTGGTGGCAAAAATAGTCTCAAAGAAGGGATATTTTTCTTTGAGCCAGGTTAATGTGGCCGCATTTAGGAGTACGATTTTGCCGTTAATCGTGCATACTGAGCGCTTTTTTGTGGGCCAAGGGACTACGCACACATTTCATATTTCAACGAAAGACTAGTCTATGAGCACTGATAATAAGCAATCGTTGCCCGCGATAACCCTCGCGGCGATTGGAGTTGTTTACGGCGATATTGGTACCAGCCCGCTATATACACTTCGTGAATGTTTGTCTGGCCAGTTTGGTTTTGGCGTTGAACGCGATGCCGTGTTTGGCTTTTTATCGCTGATCTTCTGGCTGCTAATCTTTGTGGTTTCCATCAAATATCTTACCTTCGTGATGCGCGCGGATAACGCCGGAGAAGGGGGAATTCTGACGTTGATGTCGCTTGCCGGGCGTAATACGTCGGCTCGAACGACCTCAATGTTAGTGATTATGGGGCTAATCGGTGGCAGCTTTTTCTATGGTGAAGTCGTCATTACTCCCGCTATTTCGGTGATGTCTGCCATTGAAGGTCTGGAAATCGTCGCCCCGCAACTGGATACCTGGATAGTTCCCCTCTCAATCATCGTTCTTACTTTACTGTTTATGATTCAAAAACATGGCACTGCTATGGTCGGTAAGCTGTTTGCGCCGATCATGCTGACCTGGTTTTTGATTCTGGCAGGGCTGGGGTTACGTAGCATTATTGCTAACCCGGAAGTGCTGCATGCGCTAAATCCGGTGTGGGCGGTGCATTTCTTCCTTGAATACAAAACGGTTTCTTTTATTGCATTAGGGGCGGTGGTGCTGTCGATTACCGGAGTCGAGGCGCTGTATGCCGATATGGGGCATTTTGGTAAGTTCCCGATTCGCCTGGCGTGGTTCACTGTCGTCTTGCCTTCCTTAACTCTTAATTACTTCGGCCAGGGAGCGCTGTTGTTAAAGAATCCGGAAGCGATTAAGAACCCGTTCTTCCTGTTAGCACCGGATTGGGCGCTGATCCCGCTGCTGATCATCGCTGCACTGGCAACGGTGATTGCCTCGCAGGCAGTTATCTCTGGCGTTTTCTCATTGACGCGTCAGGCGGTACGTCTGGGATATTTGTCGCCGATGCGTATCATTCACACCTCCGAAATGGAGTCAGGGCAAATCTATATTCCGTTTGTGAACTGGATGCTCTATGTCGCGGTCGTGATTGTGATTGTCAGCTTTGAGCACTCCAGTAATCTGGCGGCGGCGTATGGGATTGCGGTAACCGGAACCATGGTGCTGACGTCTATTCTCTCGACTACCGTGGCGCGTCAGAACTGGCACTGGAATAAGTATTTTGTTGCGCTGATCCTGATAGCCTTCCTTTGTGTCGATATTCCATTGTTCACCGCTAACCTCGATAAACTGCTCTCCGGCGGCTGGTTGCCATTGAGCCTCGGTACGGTGATGTTTATCGTGATGACCACCTGGAAGAGCGAGCGTTTCCGCCTGCTGCGACGGATGCATGAACATGGTAATTCTCTGGAAGCGATGATTGCTTCGCTGGAGAAATCACCGCCCGTTCGCGTTCCCGGAACCGCGGTGTACATGTCGCGTGCAATCAACGTCATTCCCTTTGCGCTGATGCATAACCTGAAACATAACAAGGTATTGCATGAGCGGGTGATTCTGTTAACTCTGCGTACCGAAGACGCGCCATATGTCCATAACGTCCGTCGGGTACAGATTGAACAACTGTCGCCCACTTTCTGGCGCGTGGTGGCAAGTTACGGCTGGCGGGAAACGCCAAACGTGGAAGAAGTGTTCCACCGCTGTGGCCTGGAAGGGTTAAGTTGCCGGATGATGGAAACCTCCTTCTTTATGTCCCATGAGTCGTTGATCCTCGGCAAACGCCCGTGGTACTTACGTTTGCGTGGCAAACTGTACTTGCTGTTGCAGCGTAATGCACTGCGTGCACCAGATCAGTTTGAAATCCCACCAAACAGGGTTATTGAACTAGGTACTCAGGTCGAAATCTAACGCCAGACGCCTCCTTTCTCCATAAAGGGGGCGTTTTTGTTTTTCATGCTTAATCACGATGTAAAACGTTTCGATGTTGATCACATTTCAGTAACGTTGCGATGGTTTTCTCTGTTCAGTCAGGATTAAACTGCTGGTCAGCGAAACGTTTCGCTGATGGAGAAAAAAATGAAAAAAGGCGCCGTTCTTAATTCTGATATTTCGTCGGTGATCTCCCGTCTGGGGCATACCGATACGCTGGTGGTGTGTGATGCTGGTTTACCCATCCCAAAAAGTACAACGCGTATCGATGTGGCATTAACCCAGGGCGTACCTTCTTTTATGCAGGTACTGGGAGTTGTTACGAGTGAAATGCAGGTTGAGGCAGCCATTATCGCGGAAGAGATCAAACAACATAATCCGCAACTCCACGAAACGTTGCTCACTCACCTTGAGCAGCTGCAACAACACCAGGGAAACACCATTGAAATTCGTTACACCACGCATGAACAATTCAAACAACTAACCGCAGAAAGTCAGGCGGTAATTCGCAGCGGAGAATGTTCTCCGTATGCGAATATCATTCTCTGTGCTGGCGTGACGTTCTGAGGTCGTCATGGAAGCATTACTACAGCTTAAAGGCATTGATAAAGCCTTTCCGGGCGTAAAAGCCCTCTCGGGCGCCGCGTTAAATGTCTACCCGGGCCGCGTGATGGCGCTGGTAGGCGAAAACGGCGCGGGTAAATCCACCATGATGAAAGTGCTTACCGGTATCTATACTCGCGATGCCGGTACGCTTTTATGGCTGGGGAAAGAAACGACATTTACCGGGCCGAAATCTTCCCAGGAAGCCGGGATTGGGATTATCCACCAGGAGCTGAACCTGATCCCGCAGTTGACCATTGCCGAAAACATTTTCCTCGGTCGTGAGTTTGTTAATCGCTTTGGCAAAATTGACTGGAAAACCATGTATGCCGAAGCGGATAAATTGCTGGCTAAACTTAACCTGCGCTTTAAAAGCGACAAGCTGGTGGGCGATCTTTCCATCGGTGACCAGCAAATGGTTGAAATCGCCAAAGTGCTGAGCTTTGAGTCGAAAGTCATCATTATGGATGAACCGACTGATGCGCTGACTGATACCGAAACCGAATCCCTGTTCCGCGTCATCCGCGAGCTGAAATCGCAAGGGCGCGGCATTGTCTATATTTCCCACCGCATGAAAGAAATCTTCGAGATTTGCGATGACGTTACCATTTTTCGTGACGGGCAATTTATTGCCGAGCGTGAAGTGGCATCACTGACCGAAGATTCGCTGATTGAGATGATGGTGGGCCGCAAGCTGGAAGAGCAGTATCCGCACCTGGACAAAGCGCCGGGAGATATCCGCCTGAAAGTCGATAATCTCTGCGGACCTGGTGTTAACAACGTCTCTTTTACCCTACGCAATGGCGAAATCCTTGGCGTCTCTGGTTTGATGGGCGCGGGGCGTACCGAATTGATGAAAGTGCTCTATGGCGCACTGCCGCGCACCAGCGGTTATGTCACGCTGGATGGGCATGAAGTTATTACTCGTTCACCGCAGGATGGCCTGGCAAACGGCATTGTGTATATCTCTGAAGACCGTAAACGCGACGGTTTAGTACTGGGCATGTCAGTAAAAGAAAATATGTCACTGACTGCGCTGCGCTACTTCAGCCGCGCTGGCGGCAGTTTGAAGCATGCCGATGAACAGCAGGCAGTAAGTGATTTCATTCGTCTGTTTAATGTGAAAACGCCGTCGATGGAACAGGCAATTGGTCTGCTTTCCGGTGGCAATCAGCAAAAAGTGGCGATTGCTCGCGGTCTGATGACGCGCCCCAAAGTGTTGATCCTCGATGAGCCTACCCGTGGCGTAGATGTCGGCGCGAAAAAAGAGATCTATCAACTGATTAACCAGTTCAAAGCCGATGGCTTGAGCATCATTCTGGTGTCATCAGAGATGCCAGAAGTATTAGGCATGAGCGATCGCATCATCGTCATGCATGAAGGGCATCTCAGCGGGGAATTTACTCGTGAGCAAGCCACCCAGGAAGTGTTAATGGCTGCCGCTGTGGGCAAGCTTAATCGCGTGAATCAGGAGTAAAAAAATGACAACCCAGACTGTCTCTGGTCGCCGTTATTTCACGAAAGCGTGGCTGATGGAGCAGAAATCGCTTATCGCTCTGCTGGTGCTGATCGCGATTGTCTCGACGTTAAGCCCGAACTTTTTCACCATCAATAACTTATTCAATATTCTCCAGCAAACCTCGGTGAACGCCATTATGGCGGTCGGGATGACGCTGGTGATCCTGACGTCGGGCATCGACCTGTCCGTCGGTTCTCTGTTGGCGCTGACTGGCGCAGTTGCTGCGTCTATCGTCGGCATTGAAGTCAATGCGCTGGTGGCTGTCGCTGCCGCACTGGCATTAGGTGCCGCAATTGGTGCGGTAACCGGGGTGATTGTGGCGAAAGGCCGCGTCCAGGCGTTTATCGCTACGCTGGTTATGATGCTTTTACTGCGCGGTGTGACCATGGTTTATACCAACGGTAGCCCAGTGAATACCGGCTTTACTGAGAACGCCGATCTGTTTGGCTGGTTTGGTATTGGTCGTCCGCTGGGCGTACCGACGCCAGTCTGGATCATGGGAATTGTCTTCCTCGCGGCCTGGTACATGCTACATCACACGCGTCTGGGGCGTTACATCTACGCGCTGGGCGGCAACGAAGCGGCAACGCGTCTTTCTGGTATCAACGTCAATAAAATCAAAATCATCGTCTATTCTCTTTGTGGTCTGCTGGCATCACTGGCCGGGATCATTGAAGTGGCGCGTCTCTCCTCCGCACAACCCACGGCGGGGACTGGCTATGAGCTGGATGCTATTGCGGCAGTGGTTCTGGGCGGTACGAGCCTGGCGGGCGGAAAAGGTCGCATTGTTGGGACGTTGATCGGCGCATTAATTCTTGGCTTCCTTAATAATGGATTGAATTTGTTAGGTGTTTCCTCCTATTACCAGATGATCGTCAAAGCTGTGGTGATTTTGCTGGCGGTGCTGGTAGACAACAAAAAGCAGTAATAACGACTACAGGACATCTTGAATATGAACATGAAAAAACTGGCTACCCTGGTTTCTGCTGTTGCGCTAAGCGCCACCGTTAGTGCGAATGCAATGGCAAAAGACACCATTGCGCTGGTGGTTTCCACACTCAATAACCCGTTCTTTGTATCGCTGAAAGATGGCGCGCAGAAAGAGGCGGATAAACTCGGCTATAACCTGGTGGTGCTGGACTCCCAGAACAACCCGGCGAAAGAGCTGGCGAACGTGCAGGACTTAACCGTTCGCGGCACCAAAATTCTGCTGATTAACCCGACTGACTCCGACGCGGTGGGTAACGCCGTGAAGATGGCAAACCAGGCGAACATTCCGGTTATCACCCTTGACCGTCAGGCCACGAAAGGCGAAGTGGTGAGCCACATTGCTTCTGATAACGTACTGGGCGGCAAAATCGCCGGTGATTACATCGCGAAGAAAGCGGGCGAAGGTGCCAAAGTTATCGAGCTGCAAGGCATTGCCGGTACATCCGCAGCCCGTGAACGTGGCGAAGGCTTCCAGCAGGCTGTTGCTGCTCACAAATTTAACGTCCTTGCCAGCCAGCCGGCAGACTTCGACCGTACCAAAGGTTTGAACGTAATGCAGAACCTGTTGACCGCTCATCCGGATGTGCAGGCAGTGTTTGCGCAGAACGATGAAATGGCGCTGGGCGCACTGCGTGCGCTGCAAACTGCTGGTAAATCGGATGTGATGGTCGTCGGATTTGACGGTACACCTGATGGCGAAAAAGCAGTAAATGATGGCAAACTGGCAGCGACTATCGCTCAGTTACCCGATCAGATTGGCGCGAAAGGTGTCGAAACCGCGGATAAAGTTCTGAAAGGCGAAAAAGTTCAGGCGAAATATCCGGTTGATCTGAAACTGGTTGTTAAGCAGTAGTCTTGGTCAGGTTTTATAACCTGATAGTGGCATCAATACGTCATCGACAGATGAACGTGTAATATAAAGAAAAGCAGGGCACGCGCCACCCTAACCCGGTGGCGCATTTTATGGACATCCCGAATATGCAAAACGCAGGCAGCCTCGTTGTTCTTGGCAGCATTAATGCTGACCATATCCTTAATCTTCAATCTTTTCCTACTCCAGGCGAAACCGTAACCGGTAACCACTATCAAGTCGCATTTGGCGGCAAAGGTGCGAATCAGGCGGTGGCAGCAGGGCGTAGCGGTGCGAATATCTCGTTTATAGCCTGCACGGGCGATGACAGTATTGGCGAGAGCGTACGTCAGCAGCTCGCTACTGATAACATTGATATTTCTCCGGTCAGCGTGATCAAAGGCGAATCAACAGGTGTGGCGCTGATTTTTGTTAATAGTGAAGGCGAGAACGTCATCGGTATTCATTCCGGCGCTAACGCCGCCCTTTCCCCTGTGCTGGTAGAAGCACAACGCGAGCGTATTGCGAATGCCTCAGCATTATTAATGCAGCTGGAATCACCACTCGAAAGTGTGATGGCAGCGGCGAAAATCGCCCATCAAAATAAGACTATCGTTGCGCTTAACCCGGCTCCGGCTCGCGAACTTCCTGACGAACTGTTGGCGCTGGTGGACATTATTACGCCAAACGAAACGGAAGCAGAAAAGCTCACCGGTATTCGTGTTGAAAGTGATGAAGATGCAGCGAAGGCGGCGCAGGTACTGCATGAAAAAGGTATCCGAACTGTACTGATTACTTTAGGAAGTCGTGGTGTATGGGCAAGCGTGAATGGTGAAGGTCAGCGCGTTCCTGGATTCCGGGTGCAGGCTGTCGATACCATTGCTGCCGGAGATACCTTTAACGGCGCGTTAATCACGGCGTTGCTGGAAGAAAAACCATTGCCAGAGGCGATTCGTTTTGCCCATGCCGCAGCTGCGATTGCCGTAACACGTAAAGGCGCACAACCTTCCGTACCGTGGCGTGAAGAGATCGACGCATTTTTAGACAGGCAGAGGTGACGCTTGGCTACAATGAAAGATGTTGCCCGCCTGGCGGGCGTTTCTACCTCAACAGTTTCTCACGTCATCAATAAAGATCGCTTCGTCAGTGAAGCGATTACCGCCAAAGTTGAAGCGGCGATTAAAGAACTCAATTACGCGCCATCAGCTCTGGCGCGTAGTCTCAAGCTTAATCAAACACATACCATTGGCATGTTGATCACCGCCAGTACTAATCCTTTCTATTCTGAACTGGTGCGTGGTGTTGAACGCAGTTGCTTCGAACGTGGCTATAGTCTTGTCCTTTGTAATACCGAAGGCGATGAGCAGCGAATGAATCGTAATCTGGAAACGCTGATGCAAAAACGCGTTGATGGCTTGCTGTTACTGTGCACCGAAACGCATCAGCCTTCGCGTGAAATCATGCAACGTTATCCGACAGTGCCAACCGTGATGATGGACTGGGCGCCGTTCGATGGCGACAGCGATCTCATTCAGGATAACTCGTTGCTGGGCGGAGATTTAGCGACGCAATATCTGATTGACAAAGGTCATACTCGTATCGCCTGTATTACCGGACCTCTGGATAAAACGCCTGCACGTTTGCGACTGGAAGGTTATCGGGCAGCGATGAAACGTGCTGGCCTCGACATTCCTGATGGCTATGAAGTGACTGGCGATTTTGAATTTAACGGCGGGTTTGACGCTATGCGACAGCTGTTATCACATTCGCTGCGTCCTCAGGCGGTCTTTACCGGAAATGACGCAATGGCAGTGGGTGTTTACCAGGCGTTGTACCAGGCTGGATTGCATGTCCCGCAGGATATCGCGGTGATTGGTTATGACGATATTGAACTGGCACGTTATATGACGCCACCGCTCACCACTATCCATCAACCGAAAGATGAATTGGGAGAGCTGGCGATTGATGTACTCATCCATCGAATGGCGCAGCCAACCTTACAGCAACAACGATTACAACTTACTCCGATTCTGATGGCGCGTGGCTCGGCTTAGATTTTTGCTGGCGTTTAATCAAATTATTACCATCAGTTGCCTTCAGGAGCATGAACATCGCTGCTGAAGCAACCGTAATAATCCCCATCGTAATAAACGTATAGTGGAATTGTTCAACAATCGTCGTACCTTCCATCCCTTCGTAAACGCGAAGAACGGCTGCGCTTACGGCTACACCTAAACTGATCGACAACTGTTGCGTGACCGCCAGGACGCTGTTACCACTGCTGGCGTTGTCATCGGTCAGATCGGCAAGTGTTATGGTATTCATCGCGGTAAATTGCGTTGACATCGCCATCCCTAAAATAAACAACGGCAAAATTAGCATCCAGATCGCCATTGCCGGTGATTGCAATGAGAACTGGGCGATCATCAAACCAATAATCACCGTAATTCCCACTAACGTATGGCGATAGCCCAGACGCCGTAAAACCTGCGTAACCATCGATTTCGCAATAATGGAGCCTAACGCTATCGGTGCCATCATGCAGCCGGCAATAAACGCCTGATAACCAAATCCTACCTGTAACATCAATGGCATAAGGAACGGTACACAGCCGGTCCCCAGACGGGTTGCAATATTGCCTACGATACCGATCGAGAAAGTGCGGGTTTTAAATAAATTTAATGAAATTAATGGGTTTGGCGTTCGTCGCGCATGGAGAATATAGAGAAGCAGTAACACTATGCTGGCCACAATGACCGTCAAGGCAATCCAGGTTTCAACAATTTTCTCACCAAACAGCTCTATTCCACTTGAGAAGAGCACAAGGCTAAGACCAAACAGTAAGAAACCAGTGATATCAAATTTTCGACGTGCTGTGGTGAAGTTGGGCATATGTTTGCGAGCGTAAAGAAGGCCCGCAATACCAATGGGAATATTGATTAAAAAGATCCAGTGCCATGTCGCCCACGTGACTAACATGCCCCCAAGAACGGGCCCTAAAATCGGCCCTACCAGACCCGGCATGGCGACAAAATTCAGTACCGGTAGGAGTTCATTGCGTGGGTATGCGCGCAGTAACGCCAGGCGAGCGACCGGCATCATCATTGCGCCGCCTATCCCCTGAATAACACGGAAGATAACCAGTTGTGGCAGCGAGTTTGAGAGTGCGCAGGCCAGAGAACCCAACGTGAACAAGCTAACGGCAATGGTAAAAACGCGGCGTGTGCCGAAGCGATCGGCCAGCCATCCGCTGACCGGAATAAGCATCGCCACCGTCAGCGTGTAACTGATGATGGCCGATTGCATAGCGAGGGGGGAGCGATTAAGACTATGAGCGATATCGGGTAGGGCTGTATTCAGGATGGTGGCATCAAGTGCCTGCATGAAGAAAGCCATCGCCGCAATCCATGGCAAACCCGCCATACTGCGCTTCTTTTTCTCGCTCATTCAATGTCCCTTTGTCTGGTTATTATCACTTATCCGGAGTGTGTAGTAGCGCCTGACAAGCTTTAAATGCCGCGTTGCCATCGCTTTGGATAATCGCATCGACGATCGCCTGGTGCAGATCCAGCTTTATCACGGTGTCACTGGTTATTGACGTGAAGTAAGTGTGATAAACCGAATGGAATAGCGAGGCGAAAGAGGTCAAAAACGGATTGGCGCTCATTTCATAGATGTGCTCATGCCAGGCCATATCGACCTCAACCCAACGTTCTCGGCGAAAGTTATCTTTTAATGCGACCATTTCGGCCATTAGCGTGTTGAGATGCGCCTTCTGTTCTGCTGTTCCTACCGTTGCAGCCAGTAAACAGGCTTGCGGCTCCAGACAGATACGCATAACCAAAAAGTGATCAATGACCTGATGAAAGTTCTCTTCTGTCATCCACCAGGTGAGTAATTCCTGATCAAGAAAGTTCCAGTTGGATTGTGGCATGACCCGAGTACCAATTCGTGGACGCGGTAAAACCATCCCCTTTGCCGTTAACGTCTTGACCGCTTCGCGTACCGCAGTACGACTCACACCAAATTGCTCACCCAGTTCAATTTCACCCGGCAAAATGGTGCCAGGTGCGTATTCACCTTTTAAGATTCGTTGTGCCAGCTTCTCAGCCAGAACATATGAAAGGTTTTTCTGTGCAGCTAACTGTTGTGCGCTTAAAGGCATTACTTATCTTCCTTTTTCTTTTTATTCCTCTTTAGTATGCCACCTGGAAGTGTGATTGCGGTTGCAAAAACGGCAAATTGCTTGTTTTATGGCACGCTTACAGGTGTTTTGCTGAAAAAACGCGCATTCGGAAAATTATTTTAAATTTCCTCTTGTCAGCTCAGAATAACTCCCTATAATGCGCCACCACTGACACGGAACAACGGCAAACACGCCGCCGGGTCAGCGGGATTCTCCTGAGAATTCCGGCAGAGAAAAGCAAAAAAATGCTTGACTCTGTGGCGGGAAAGCGTATTATGCAC